>JASGDB010000127.1:0-35199 GCA_049841315.1 Bergeyella sp.
AAAAAATTAACTTTTAGAATTTGGATTTTAACATAGGATGTTTAAAAATTATTCAGAACTCAAATTTTCACGGAATTTTTCTTTACCCCAACCCTAAAGGGAGGAAAAATCCCCTGCAAATTTCATCAAAATTATCCCCTTTAGGGTTGGGGAAATTGATTTTGATGAAATTTAAACAGTTTTTCAAATTTACCAAGTCTATCCCTCATTTTACTCATTTTCCAGTTTTATTTTTGAATCCGCCAGAGCTGCCTTTTCCTTTTCGGAAAGTTTAGGAAATTGCAAATCCATTTTTTCTAAAGCATCAATGATAATCTGTATGGCAGCCATCCTTGCAAACCATTTCTGGTCGGCAGGAATCACAAACCATGGCGCATAATCTTTTGAAGTTTCGTTGATAGCATCTTCGTAGGCTTGCATATATTCTTTCCAAAGCTGTCGTTCCGAAATATCACCGGAAGAAAATTTCCAGTTTTTCTCCGATTCGTTTATTCTGTCCAGAAAACGCTGTTTTTGTTCTTCTTTGGAAACATTCAGGAAAATTTTGATAATCGTTGTTCCGTTATCCGCCAGATGTTTTTCAAAATTGCGGATGCTCTCATAGCGGTTATCCCAGAATTTTTTATCGAAATCCTTTACATCCTTCCATACTTTTTCACTGAGATTATATTCCGGATGTACTTTGCATACCAGCACACTTTCGTAATGACTACGGTTAAAAATTCCGATTTTTCCCTTTTCGGGAAGCGCCTGATAATGCCGCCAGATAAAATCATGAGAATATTCTTTTGAATTGGGTGTTTTAAAGCTGGTTACCTCACAGCCTTGCGGATTCACCCCGCCGAATACGTGTTCTATTAACGAATCTTTCCCAGCCGCATCCATCGCCTGAAGCACGATTAACAGTGATTTGCTTCCGTCCGCATACAGCTTTTCCTGAAGTTCTCTGAGTTTATCTTTTTCTTTCCGGAGAATTTCAAGACCTTCTTCTTTCGTCAGTTTTCCTTTGTAAGCGGTGTCTGCTTTTTCGATTAAAAATTTGCCTTTCACCTGAAAATCATTGCTGAAATCTAAATCCATAGTATACATTTTAAAGGTTAAAAATAAAAAAACCGTTTCACATAATCATGAAACGGCTGTTATTATTTCACTTTGAAGTGATTATTTCTTTTTTTTCGCAGCAGAAGTTTTTTTAGCTTTTGATACTGCTTTAGGGGCAGCTTTTTTAGCTTCAACAGGAGTAGAAACAGCGGCCTCTGCTCTTAATTCACCCTGATCTGCGGCTACTGCAGTTTTTAATTCTCTTGCATCAGCAACGGCAACGGTAGCATCGCCTTCCACAACATTACCTTTTATATATATCACAGATCTGCTGTTCTGCGGGTCGTTAGAGAAAACTTCAATGCTTTTCTGGAAAGGATTCACAGAAGCTGTATTATAATGCACTGAAATTTTTCCCGATTTCCCCGGCATTATCGGCTCTTTGCTCCATTTAGGTGTTGTACATCCACAGGCAGGCTTCACATTGGAAATAATAAGAGGCTTATCACCTGTATTGGTTACTGTAAATTCCCTGTTACCATCACTTCCTTTTTTTACTGTACCGTAATCAAGAGTTACTTTATCAAAAGTAATCGTTTGTGCAGAGGCAAAAGCAGCAAACCCAATCACTGCAAATCCTGTCAATAATTTTTTCATTTTATTTCAAATTTTTGATTTTTAAAGAATAATTTAAGGAACAAAGTTATAAAATAATTTCAAACTATGTTCTTTTATTTTTTAGTTTGAGCTATTTTTGCAAATTGTAAGCCAAACTTGAACAAAGAGCCAAGAAAAAAGTAAAAAGAACCAAGTAGGGTTAGAATAACCAACCATTCCCCTCCTTTGGAGGGGTGGCAAAATTTTCAGAAAGAAAATTTTGACGGGGTGGTTAACTCACAACCCGAAACTCGTAACTCGTAACTCGAAACAAACAGACTATGATTTCAGAAAAATACAACCCGCAGGAAACCGAACAGAAATGGTATAATTACTGGATGGAAAACCGGTATTTTCATTCCGTTCCCGATAACAGACCGCCTTATACGATTGTAATTCCGCCGCCGAACGTGACGGGAATTCTTCATATGGGACACATGCTGAACAATACGATTCAGGATGTTTTGGTTCGCCGTGCGAGAATGCAGGGATTTAACGCGTGTTGGGTTCCGGGAACTGACCACGCTTCCATTGCGACGGAAGCCAAAGTCGTTGCCAAACTGAAATCCGAAGGCATCAACAAATCCGATATTACGAGAGAAGAATTCCTGAAACACGCCTGGGAATGGACGGATAAATACGGAGGAACGATTCTGGAACAATTAAAAAAACTCGGTTGCTCCTGCGATTGGGACAGAACGAGATTTACCCTTGAAGACAAACTTTCCCAACAGGTTATCAAATCTTTTGTTGAGTTATATAATAAAGGATTGATTTACAGAGGATACCGAATGGTAAATTGGGATCCGGAAGCGAAAACCAATATTTCCGATGAGGAAGTTATTTTTAAGGAACAAAACGGAAAACTGTATTATTTAAAATATCAAATCGAAGGTTCGGAAGAATTTCTTTCCGTTGCAACAACGCGTCCTGAAACCATTTTCGGGGATACTGCCGTTTGCGTAAATCCGAATGATGAAAGGTATTCTCATTTAAAAGGGAAAAAAGTTATCGTTCCGATTGCCAACCGTTCTATTCCGATTATTGAAGATGAATATGTGGATATTGAATTCGGAACAGGTGCATTGAAAATCACGCCGGCACACGATACGAATGACTACGAAATCGGGCAAAGGCACAAACTTCCGATGATTGATTCTTTGGACGATGATGGAAATCTGAATGAACACGGACTTCATTACAACGGAAAAAACCGTTTTGAAGTAAGAAAACTCATCGCAAAAGAACTCGAAGAAAAAGGACTTCTTTTAAAAGCCGAAGATTATGTGAATAAAGTCGGGACTTCCGAAAGAACCGGAGCGGTTATCGAACCGAAAATCTCGCAGCAATGGTTTTTGAAAATGGATTCCATCGCAAAACCGGCTTTGGATGTCGTGATGAATGATGAAATTAAATTTTATCCCGAAAAATTCAAAAACACCTATAAACACTGGATGGAAAACATCCGCGACTGGAATATTTCCCGACAACTTTGGTGGGGACAACAGATTCCGGCGTATTATATTGAAGCCCCATCTAACTTCCCCAAAGGGGAAGAACTTGCGGACGCTTATGTTGTTGCGGAAACAGAAGAGGAAGCACGGAAATTAGCACTGGAAAAGTTCCCCTCCTTAGGAGGGGTTAGGGGAGGCTTCCGACTTAGACAAGACGAAGACGCTCTCGACACTTGGTTTTCCTCGTGGTTGTGGCCGATGTCCGTTTTCGACGGAATGTTAGATGCCGAAAACAAAGACATTCAGTATTATTATCCGACTTCGGATTTGGTAACGGGACCGGATATTATTTTCTTCTGGGTGGCGAGAATGATTATGGCAGGACTGGAATTTCGCAATGATGTTCCGTTTAAAAATGTGTATTTCACGGGAATTGTTCGTGATAAGCAGAGACGAAAAATGTCAAAATCGCTTGGAAATTCGCCTGACCCGCTGGAATTGATTGACAAATACGGTGCAGACAGCGTTCGTGTGGGAATTCTATTGAGTTCTGCGGCAGGAAATGATTTGCTTTTTGATGAAGATTTGATGTTGCAGGGAAGAAATTTCGCTACAAAAATCTGGAACGCTTTCCGATTGATTCAGGGATGGAAAAAAGAAAACAAACCAGCCAATGAAGCCGAAAAACAAACTTTGGAATGGTTCGGAAGCCAAATGGATAAAACCATTGCCGAAATTACCGACCAGTTCGATAAATTCAGGATTTCTGATGCTTTGCATCTGATTTACAAACTGATTTGGGACGATTTCTGTTCGTGGTATTTAGAAGCGATTAAACCGAATTTCGGAGAGGGAATTTCGCAGGAAGTGTATGATAAAACGATTGTGTATTTTGAAGAACTGATGAAACTTCTTCATCCGTTTATGCCGTTCCTGACCGAAGAATTGTGGCAATCCGTGTCGGATAGACAAATTAATGAAGCGTTAATTATCTCGCAACAAAGAAAATCAGGAACATTTAATACTCAAAAACTCGAAGAATTTGACTTTGCAAAAGAAGTCATTTCCGGAGTGAGAAATTACCGCCAAAGCAAAGGAATTTCGCCTCGTGAAGCAGTGGAATTATTTACCAATGCTTCCGGATTTGCCAACGAAGCGGTTGTTCAAAAATTAGCGAATATTTCAGCATTTCATTTTGCCGAAAAAACGGATAAGCCGAGTTTCACGTTTTTGGTTGGAGCAACAGAAGTTTCCATTCCGTTGAGTGAAAACTTGGATTTAGCCGAAGAAAAAGCCAAAACCGAAGAAGAACTGAAATATCTGAAAGGCTTTTTAATTTCCGTTGAAAAGAAACTTTCCAATGAAAAATTCGTTGCCAACGCAAAACCGGAAATCGTAGATGTAGAAAGAAAAAAACTAAAAGATACGCAAGATAAAATTGCGATTTTGGAGGAGAAATTGAGGAGTTTGTAGAATGATTATAATTCCTCCGCTTCACTTTTCAACTGTGCTTTATACAGCGTAGCATAATACCCGTTTTTGTCCAGAAGTTCGAGGTGTTTTCCTTCTTCCACAATTTTTCCTTTGTCCATTACGATGATTTTATCGGCTTTTTCAATCGTGGAAAGCCGGTGTGCAATGATGATTGAAGTACGGTTTTTCGTGATTTTTTCCGTTGCTCTCTGGATTAATTTTTCGCTTTCGTGGTCAATGGAAGAAGTGGCTTCATCTAAAATCAGAATTTTCGGGTCGGATAAATACGCTCTCAAAAATGATAATAATTGTCTTTGCCCCAAAGAAATCGAAGAACCTCTTTCGCTTACCACGTAATCGTAATTTCCCGGAAGTTTTTCGATAAATTCATCAACTTCAATTTCTTTTGCCGCCTGTTTTACCTGTTCCAGAGTAATGGTTTCATCGCCGAAAGAAAGGTTTTCAAAAATACTTCCGTGAAACAGAAATACATCCTGCAAAACCACGCCGATATGACTTCTCAGATTGTAAAGTTCATACTCTTTCAAATCCACATCATCAATTTTTATCGTTCCGGAATTGATGTCGTACAATCTCGTAATCAAACTGATAATCGTGGATTTACCTGCTCCTGTCGCTCCGACAATCGCAACGGTTTCTCCCGGATTCACTTTAAAATCAATGCCTTTCAGCACTTCTTGTTTTTCATCGTAAGCGAAATGAACATTTTTAAATTCAATTTTTCCTTCAAATTCGGTTTTTACAGTTTTTCCGTTATTCGGCATCGAAAAATCTTCGTCCATTACGCCTAAAACCCTTTCTGCACCTACAATTCCACGCTGAATATTATTGAAACGGTCGGCAATCTGGCGAAGCGGACGAATCAGCATCGAAATATACTGGATGAATGCAATGACAGCACCCGCTTTTATGGTAATAAATCCGCCGTAAAACAGCATAATTCCGATGAACAAAGACGAAATCAGTTCCACAACGGGAAAAAATAATGAGAAAATAAAAACCGTTCTCAGCAAAGCCCCTTTCAGGGTAATGTTAATCTTGTCAAATTTTTCAAATTCCGCTTCCTGCCTTCCGAAAACCTGAATCAGAGGCATTCCTGCCAAACGTTCCTGTACAAAGGAATTTTGTATCGCCGTCCAAGACCTTTCATCGCCGAATGCTTTTTTTAATCTTTTCTGAAAAAACCGTGTGATAACCACCATCAGCGGAAGAATTACAAGGGAAATGTAACTTAAATTGGCATTTACCTGAAACATCATAAACAACACAAAAACAATACGCAAAACATCTCCGAAAACCATTAAAAATCCGTCTGTGTAAACCGTCGCAATAGTTTCCACATCGCCGACAGCACGGGTTACGAGTTGTCCGATTGGTGTTTTATCAAAAAAGGAAGTTCTGAAATAAATGAGTTTGTGATACAGCCGTTCCCGAATATCACGGATGACGTTCTGCGAGATAAAATTCGAGAAAAAAACGAGGAAAAAATTGAGAATCGTTTCCGCAAAAACCAGTGCGACGAAGATGTAAATATGCTTCATCATCAGCGATTTATCACGAAGATTGATGATGTCGTTGTCCACAATTTCCATTGAAAGATACGGTCTGTACGTGGAAACCACAGCAAGTAAAACGGAAATGATTAACGTCAGGACAAACCACGTCCGGAACTTCATTCCGATAACGAAAAGCCTTTTAATAATATCCCAAGTTGATTGTTTTTTGCTCATTCTAATTTTTTGTTTCGAGTTTCGAGGTGCGGGTTTCGAGTTTAACACCCCGTCTAAATTTTCCTCCTGAAAATTTAGACACCCCTCTTAAAAAGAGGGGAATATTTCCGTTTTCTTTCGGACTTTTGGTTTTAATGACTTGACCCACTTGGCTCTTTTTACTTTTTGCTTGGCTCTTATCATTTACCATTCATACCCAACATCCACCAAAAAAAGTCCGTGTGCCGGAGCGGAACTTCCTGCGGAATTGCGGTTTTGGTCTACTATAATTTTCCTCAAATCTTCCGGCCGGATTTTTCCGCTTCCGATTTCCACCATTGTTCCGACAATTGCCCGAACCATATTGCGGAGAAAGCGATTCGCAGAAATGGTAAATTTCAGTTCCGTTCCGTTTTGTTCCCATTCTGCTTTGTAAATTTTGCAGAGATTGGTTTTATTGTCGCCCCCGACTTTGGCAAAACTTCCGAAATCTTCGTATTCAAAAAGGATTTTGCAGGCTTCATTCATTTTTTCGAGATTAAAATCCGGCTTTCGGAACTGCCACGCAAAATTTTCCGTAAAAGGATTTTTTTCCAGAGAAATATAATATTCATACGTTCTGAAAGTCGCATCAAAACGGGCGTGGAAATCATCTTTTACTTTAAAAATTCTTTTCACGGCAATATCGGCAGGCAGAAAACTGTTCAGGCGGTACGGAAGATTTTCGTCCAAAATCTGCTCCGTATCAAAATGGGCAAACATTTTTTTGGCGTGAACTCCGGTGTCGGTTCTTCCGGCTCCCGTGGTTTTTATTTCTTCCCGAAGTATCGTGGAAAGGGCTTTTTCCAGTTCCTGCTGAACGGAATTTTCTCTCCGCTGAATCTGATACCCGAAATAATTTTTACCGTTATAAGAAAATTCGATGAAATACCTCAATTTTGTAAATTTGCATTGCAAAAATACGATTTTAAAAAATCCTGACCGATTTTTTCGGAATTTTGACAGGCTGAAATTATTTAAACGCAAAGCCCATTAGGATTTTTTGTACATTTAAAAACTCGTTTTAATCCTTGAACTCTAAACATTAAACCATAATCAAAAAAAAATGAAAAACATCGTCGTAATCGGAGCCGGAACTATGGGAAACGGAATTGCCCACACTTTTGCACAAAGCGGTTTTAAAGTCAATCTTACTGATGTAAAACAGGAAAACCTTGACAGAGCCTTGAAAACCATTACCGCCAACCTCGACAGAATCATTGCGAAAGGCAACCTCACCGAAGAACAAAAAGCCGAAACACTCGGGAATATCACGACTTTTACGGATTTGAAAACAGCTGTGGAAAATGCAGATTTAATCGTGGAAGCGGCAACCGAAAATCTGGATTTGAAGCTGAAAATTTTTGCGCAGATGGACGAATTTTCTCCTGAAAATTGCATTTTGGCAACGAATACTTCTTCCATTTCGATTACACAGATTGCGGCAGCAACGAAAAGACCGGAAAAAGTGATTGGAATGCACTTTATGAATCCCGTTCCGATTATGAAACTCGTGGAAATCATCAAAGGCTACTCCACTTCCAAAGAAACGTTTGATATGATTTTTGAAATATCGAAAACGCTGGAAAAAGTTCCTGTGGAAGTAAACGATTATCCCGGATTTGTAGCCAATAGAATCCTGATGCCGATGATTAACGAAGCGATTGAAACCCTATACAACGGCGTTGCAGGCGTGGAAGAAATCGATACCGTGATGAAACTCGGAATGGCGCACCCGATGGGGCCTTTGCAATTAGCGGATTTCATCGGGCTGGACGTATGTTTGGCGATTTTAAATGTAATGTACGACGGTTTCAAAAATCCGAAATACGCTCCGAATCCATTGCTTGTAAATATGGTAATGGCAGGGAAAAAAGGCGTAAAATCAGGTGAAGGTTTCTATGATTATTCCGAAAGCAAGAAAGCGGAAAAAGTGTCGAAAATGTTTGCAAAATAAGTTCATTACCAATACAATATGATTCTGAATTCCAACAGAAACCGTGAAAAATTCATCCAGATTTCATTAATTGTAATGACATTGGTGATGATTATCCTGCGATTTCTGCTCAATGAAAAAGGAAGAACCAATCCTGATTCCATACGTTTCATGAGGACTTCTGAGGCTTTTCCCGTGATTGACAATACGGTTACGCCCATGGGTTATCCTCTCAGTCTGAAATTTCTGACTTTATTCGGATTAGATGAATTTTGGGCGAGCAAAGTCATCGGAATCGGTGCTTATCTTTTCATTGTCTGGTTTGCGTGGAAAAAGAAATTTTATCTGAAAGAAGCTGTTCTCATCGGAGGTTTGGTGAGCTACGTTTCTATTTTTTCGTATACGATGAGCGAACCGCTGATGCTGCCTTTTGTGTTCGTTTTCCTGTATATTTCCAGAAATGTGATTGTAGGAAATTATTCGTCCTCCACATCGCTTTTGTATCTGAGCCTTATGCTGATTCTGATGTACAACATCCGTTACAGCGCGCTGTTTTTCATGGGAGGAGCTTCACTTTACGGCATCATTTCATGGCGAAAAAAATACGGAAAAGCATTTTTCTTTTCGGGAATAACCGGAATGATATTTATGGTACTGTACAAATTTCTGTTTATTGATTATTTCAATGAGCAATACGTGGAACAGTTCCTGAATATCGGGCTTCATCCTACTTCAAAACTTCTCGTTGAACTTTTTCAGGGATTGACGACCAGTTTTAATCCGTTTATCCATATTGCCAATCCCGGAGGCGGAATGATTAATTACGGAATCTACGGAATCGGTGCGCTCAATATTCTGCTGATTATTTTTCTTTTTATAAAAAATCCGCTTTCGGAAACCGAAAAATATTTTGTGCTTATCGGTGTTACGGGAATTCTCTGTTCCTATTTTGTCCAGTATTTTTATTCTGTCAATGCGATAGATTACCGGCTGCTTTCTCCTTTCATCTTATCATTATGGATAGTGGAGTTTAAAAAATTGTATCAGATTTTCGGAAAACTCACGTACGGAATTACAGTTCTGAGCTTATTGACGGGCTTTACATTCAGCTGGCTTTCAAAAGGGAATTATCTGGAAAACAGAAAAGAAATTCGGAAATTCCTTGCGGAAGAAAATCTCGAAACAGCACCTTTGAAATTCTATGTTCCCGACGAAAAAGACCTTCCGAGAGTGAAGATAGCAGAACTCGTAAGCACCGTAAATCCGAGGGTTTCCATGACGTTCAAACCGGAAGACACTCTCCAGCGTACTACACTTTATGCGGAAAGAGTTTTAAGAAAAATTAAAATCCAAAAGAATAAATATCAATAAAAATTTTTATCTTTGGTGAAGTTTAAAACCTATTACAATGAAATTACCAAAGTTTTTACTGGCAGATAATTTAGATTTTCCTGAAGATTTATTTGTCGTTCACACTGAGTATCCGCGATTTATCCTGAATGTAGAGGAAGAAGAAGTGGAATGGCTGGATGACCTTGAAGGAGACGATGAAGAAACCATGGCAGACGAAGCTACAAAAGTAGTGGAAGCCGCATTCAAATGGTGTGATGACGAACTCGCCCGTTACGACGACGAAGAGGAAGAATAATCAAAAAGCAAAAGGAACTCGTTTGAGTTCCTTTTTTATTTCTGTGCTTTCAATTAATTCTTATTGAATTTCATAAGCAGTAAATTGTCTTTGTAAAGTTCCAGCGTATTTCCATTTACCGCATATCGGTTGGCTTCGGAAAGCATTTTCAGGAAATTCTTTTCAATGCTCATATTTTCGCACATTTTTTTCGTGGAAGCGAGTTCTCCCGCTTTGAAATCTCCCGTCGAAGTATTCAGAGTAAGGTTGCCGAAATAGGTATTGCAACCCGCATTTCCGGTGAGTCTTCCTGCTTCTACTTTCAATGTCGGTGTATTGCCTTTTACCTGTTCGGTAAGTGTCCAGCTGCTTTCCGCAATCGACGGCTGTGCTTTTCCTGCGGCAGTTCCGGAAGTAGCCATTGATGAACAGGATGCCATTAAAACGGCTGTGCTTATGATGAAAATAAACTTTTTACTCACACTCATTTTTATATGATTTTGGCGTTCGTGAAATATATTCATCGACTTAAGGGAGATAATCTTCGATTTCATTTTTTTTAATTTTGAATATACCAAATGTAAGGAAAATTATCTCAGCTGTGCAGCATATTCTTTCTCAAATGTTTTGATTAATGCATTCATCACACCTGCAATCTCCTTGTCTTCCATGGTTTTTTCTTCGTTCAGAAGCTCAAAACTCAATGCGTAGGATTTCTTTCCTTCAGGAAGATTTTTGCCTTCGTATACATCAAACAGATTCACCGATTTCAGATACGGAGATTTGTTTTTAAACGCCGATTTATACAATTCCGCATACGTTACGTTTTTGTCTAAAAGCAACGCCAAATCCCTTCTGATTTTGTTGAATTTCGGAATATCCGCAAACACCAGATTTTCTTTTGAACGAAGCGACTGAGCGGTTTCAAGCTCTATTTCAGCATAAAACACTTCCTGCTCGATGTCGAATTCTTTCAATAATCCGGGAGCTACTTTTCCTAATCTCGCCAGCACTTTTCCACCGGATGAAAATTCCAGAGCATCGGAAAAACGGGAATCTTCCAGAGATTTTTCCTCAATTTCCACATTCAGTTTCTGAAGCAAAACGTTCAGATAGCCTTTCAAATAATAGAAATCGGTTGCGGATTTCGGCAGAAGCCAGTTTTCAGGATGATTTCTGCCGGAAGTAAGAACTGCCAGCTGTTTTCTTTCCTCGTATTTCGCTCTTTTATGATATATTTTCCCAAATTCAAAAAACTTGATGTCAGGATTTTTACGGTTAATGTTGTACGCCGTATTTTCCAGAAGTCCTTCCAGCAGAGATTTTCTCATAAACGCAAGGTCGGAACTCAACGGATTCAGAAGTTTCACTGCATCCGTTTCATCTTTCACGGAAGTCAGGGAATTGTTCATCACTTCATGGAAACCGTTGCTCTGCAAAGCTCTTGCCCACGTATTTTCCAGCTCATCCTGGTCGTTAAAGCGGAGTTTTACAGGCGTAAAGGAAATTTTCTGCGGAGCATCCACTTTGTTGTAACCGTAAATTCTGAGGATTTCCTCAATTACGTCGATTTCGCGGGTTACATCCGCTCTGTAAGCCGGAACGGAAATTTCCAGACCATTCTGAATTTCGTTCAGAATATTGATTTCCAGAGCTTTTAAAATTCCTTTTATCTTTTCTCTGTGAATTTTCGTTCCTAAAATCTGCTCGATTTTTGAGAAACGCAGAATGATATAATTATCTTCAATTTTTTTGGAATACTGTTCCAGAATCTGTCCGGTCAGCTTTCCGCCGGAAACTTCTTCGATGAGTTTAATGGCGTGGGTAATGGCAGTGCGCGTATTGTTTGGGTCCACTCCCCTTTCAAAACGGAACGAAGCATCCGTATTCAGTCCGTGGAATTTTGCTCCTTTTCTCACCGCAACAGGATTGAAATAAGCACTTTCCAGAAATATCGTTTTTGTCGATTCCGAAACTCCGGATTCCGCACCGCCGAAAACTCCGGCAATGCACAAAGGCCGGTTGTCGCCGTCTTTAATCATGATTTCGATTCCGTTCAGGGTACGTTCCACACCGTCGAGGGTTTTGAATTTCGTTCCTGCTTTTGCCGTTCCTACTTTCACCGTTTTTTTTGCAATTTTATCGGCATCAAAGGCGTGCAGAGGCTGTCCCAAACCGTGAAGAATATAGTTGGTAACATCCACCACGTTATTGATTGGCGCCAGTCCGATAGCTTTCAAAGCGTTTTTCAGCCAGTCGGGAGATTCCTTGATTTCTACATTTTCGATAACAGCTCCGATGTATCGAGGAGTAAGGTTTTCATCTTCCACTTCGAGCTTAAAATCGTGCTGACCTTTGATTTCAACGGGAACGGATTTTACTTTTTCAAATTCCGATTTCATGTCGTTGGAAATCAGGAATGCGTTCAAATCCCTTGCTACACCGTAATGAGACATGGCATCCGTTCTGTTCGGAGTGAGCCCGATTTCGTAAACGCTGTCATTCACCAGCTCAAAATAATCCGCAAACGGAGTTCCGATTTTGAATTTTTCTTCATCCAGAACCATGATTCCGCCGTGGTCGTCGCTCAGTCCCAATTCATCTTCCGCACAAATCATTCCCTGCGAAACTTCACCTCGGATTTTGGCTTCTTTGATTTCAAAAGAGCTTCCGTCCTTAGCATAGATTTTCGTTCCGACTACCGCTACGGGAACGGTTTGCCCGGCATCCACGTTCGGTGCTCCGCAGACGATGTTCAGGATTTTTCCTTTTCCGATGTCTACGGTTGTTTTTTTCAGTTTGTCGGCGTTGGGATGTTTTTCAGAGGTGAGAACTTTTCCTACGATAATCCCTTCGAGGCTTCCTTTTACGCTTTCATATTGCTCGATTCCTTCTACTTCCAGACCAATATCAGTGAGATATTCCGCAGTTTTTTCGGGTTTAAGGTCTGTTTTAATGTATTTCTTCAGCCAGTTGTCGGAGATTTTCATGTTCTTTAATTTGAGATTCGGAATTTCAAAAACCGTTTTAAGGGTGCAAATATCGTGATTTTTTAGATGACAGAAAAATATAGAGCGGATGAAAATTTTATGATGCAGATTGTCTTAAACTATCGGTTGAATTGTTTTGTAAATTTGAGAATAATAGAATTTCATTTTTAAACTTTTTTAAATTTAAAATAAATCTTCCGCAAAAACACATCAAAGAAAACAGCCGTAAAGCGTTTTAAATACGTTCTTTACGACTGTTTTTGTTTTTTTTTGAAATGAAATAACCGGCAGTAATTAGCGAGTACCAGAACGTCCGGTGTTAATTCATTTTCACAAACTCCACTCTTCTGTTTTGGGATTTCCCGTTGGCTGTGGAATTATCTGAAACAGGTTCTGTGTCGCCTTTTCCGTCGGTTTCAAGACGGGTTGCACTGATTCCGTATTTTTTGACCAGTTCATTTTTTACGGATTCTGCTCTTTGTTTGGAAAGCGTGAGATTGGCGTCTTTTTTTCCGTCGTAATCGGTATGTCCGATGATTTTCAGTTTTAAGGAAGATTCCTGTTTCAGAACTTCGGCAATCTGACTGATAATGTCGCTGGATTCCGGTTTTATCGCAGATGAATTGGTAGCAAACAAAATAGCGTTGGTAGAAAACCGTCCTTCTTTCAGAATTTTGGAACGCAAATCGTCTTCCGAAGAAGCCAGCCGCAGATTAGAAATGTAGAAATAATTTCCCTCTTTGGCTTCGTAACGGCTGAACAGAATGGAATTCAGGGCTTGTCCGTTTTCAAATGCCTGCGGCAAATCCCAGATTTTTTCGCCGTCGAGATACACACGAAGCCGCTGTTTTTGTTTCCAGATTTGCACTTTTATCTGATTGTTGTTTACGTTAAAAGAATTAAGAGATTTCAGTCTGTTCACGTAATAACAGCCTTCCACAGGCTTGTTGTTTACCAAACCTCTGTAATTGATTTTTTTATCAAAACAATGCCTTTCTTTGGGTTTCAGTTTGGTTTCTTCCAGATTGTAAAAAACTGAATTTTTACCGACCAGCATTTCGTAATCCGCACAAAGCGACGGATTTTTCCTGCAAAGGGAATCCAGTCTTTTCTTGTCTTTCTTTTCCTGCTGAGAAGTTCTGGTCTGCGAAAAAACAAAGACAGGAACAGCAAACAGCAATAACAGCAATATCAAATTTTTCATAGTTATGGTTTTTATGATTGTTTTGGTATTTTTCAAAAAACATTTCACAAAGTTGGCGGTACTTTTTTTCTGACGGTATCGCATAATGATGTGTATTGATGATTTTTCAAAAAAATTAAATTATTTTTTTGTACTGATTGTTTCCGTACATTTGCAGAAATAATCGAAAGTATGAGTACAGCAATTAAAGAACAAACAAGATTTGATGCACGGCTTCCCAAAGAGCAAAAACAATTCTTTGAAAAAGCTGCCTATTTGGGTGGTTTCAGAAATCTTACCGATTTCATTATTCTTACCGTTCAAGAAAAAGCAAAGGAAATCATCAAGGAAAAAGAACAAATAATTGCCTCCGAAAAAGACAGTAAGATATTTTTTGATGCCATTACCAATCTAAAAAAACCGTCAAAAACATTGAAAAACGCTTTGAAAGATTATAATGCTTTTATTGAAAATCAAGAGTAAAAAAGATGATTGAACTATTGGACAAAAATCACAATCGCAACGATTTTGATTGTGGAAAAGAACTCTTGAACAATTATCTGAAAAATCAGGCAGGACAAGACATTAAACGAAAATTGTCCGCCTGTTTTGTGCTATCCGAAAACGAAACCAATACAATTAAAGGTTATTACACACTTTCAAATAACAGCATTTCTTTGAGCAGTTTCCCCGAAGAAATCCAAAAGAAATTGCCAAAATCTTATACGTCTATTCCTACAACATTGCTTGGAAGATTGGCGATAAACAAAAACTTTCAAGGAAAAGGAATTGGGAAAATTTTACTGATTGATGCCTTAAAAAGAAGCTACGAACTTTCAAAAGAGATAGGTTCATTTGCCGTAATCGTTGACCCGATAGACGAAGAAGCGGAGAATTTTTACAAGAAATACGATTTTATAAAACTTCCCGACAGCGGAAAAATGTTTATCGCTATCAAAACTCTGAAAGAACTTTTTGAATAAAAAACAGGTAAAAAACGTATTCGTTAAAGAAGCGAAGCAATCTTGCACAAGGGTGGGTACAAATTGCACCTACCCTTTTATGAATTTTCGATTCAGCAAAACGAAATTTCTATTACAACCAGCTAACAGTTTTTGGATTATGCTTCGCAGAAGCATTCTGTTCATTGAAATTGATGTATTTATTGGGCATTAGCTCCGTTAGGAGCGGTCTGTTAATTTTTCAGGTCGCTCCTGACGGAGCTTTTTTACGAATCATTTATTTTCTATGAACAGTTTATTCCTACGGAACATTTCAGATTTATATAACGATAATCAGCAAAATGAAATTTCTATTGATAAATGAATTAGATTTGTATTCAGCTAATTTTAAAACCAGTGACCAGATTTTCTCTCATATTATTTCTGATGTTTCCGATTCTTGCCGTTTGTCAGGTAGTTTCGGAAAGTTATGTAGAGAAAAAACTGAATGAAGCAGCACAATATTATCAGCAATCCGAATACGAAACTGCCATAAAAACACTCGATGCTTTATATTCCCAATCGCTGAAAGAGAATAACCGTTACGGAGCAGGAATGGCTTTGGCAAAAAAAATCTATTATCAAACCGAAAAAGGAGATTTTGTAAAAACTGAACCGGATTGGAACGCTCTGGAAAGTTTCAGTTCCAAAAACAAAACACAGGATATTATTCTTAAAATGAATATTCTGAAAACAAAAGCCGAGTTTTATTCCCAAAAAGAAGAATATCAAAAAGCAGCCGCTTATCTTGACGAAGGAATCCGGCTTTCCGGAAATTCTCCGCAAACGGCTTATATTACAGCAGAACTTTTTTATCTGTACGGAAAAATAAAATTGAAAAATTCGCAGCACATCGAAGCCAATCGGTATTTTCTGAAAGCAATCCGCATTTATGAAAACCTTGGTGATGACGAATCTGCTTCTCTGCTTTACGGCGACCTTGCCAACAATTCTTTTCTTATGGGCGAAAAAGTACGTGCCATAGAGTACGCAAAAAAAGGAATCGAAGCCCTGAAAAAATACAAGGATTACGAAAATCTTTACACGCAACTCAGCAATCTGGGAAGAATATACCAAACCAGCGGCGACACGGAAAATGCCATCAAATATTTCACCGAATCGGCAGAATATGCTGAAAAATCGGTAAGAAAGGAAACGAAATTCAACAGTCAGGTAAATTTGGCTTTGGTGTATCATTCCCAAAAAGACCGGGAAAATGCCCTGAAATATATGAATATAGCGATAGAAGAAGGCAGGAAAATCAATCAGCCCAGACTTCATCGTTATATCCGATTGGGAGCGATGTTTGCCGGATATGCCGGAGATGAGGAACTGATGAATAAATATTACGACGAAAGCCACGAAATGGCGGTTCGCGAAAAAGATAAAGAAGCGTTGAGAGATTGGTACGGCTCACAAAATTTTTATTATGCCAACGTAAAAAAAGACGCTGCAAAAGCCTATCCTTTTCTGGAAAAATTTCACGCTTACAAGGATTCCATTATCAATGAAAAATCAAAAAAAGATTTTAATGAGCTGGAAGTGCAGTATCAAACCGAGAAAAAGCAATCGGAAATCGACAGGCTTTCCATAGAAAAGAAAATTCAAACGCTTGAAATCGAAAGGAAAAATGCGCTTATCAAAGGAAATATCCTCGAAGCCAACGAAAAACAAAAGGAAATAGAATTGCTTACCAAAACCAAAGAAATCAACGACCTGAAAATTGCCGGACAAAACGAAGCCCTGAATCTGAACGCTGTTCAAATCAAATATCTGCAACAGCAAAAGAAACTTTCCGAACAGGAAAACCTGCTGAAAGAAAACAAAATCCGCAACGAAAAACTTACCAGAAACCTCATCATTGCAACCTTTATCGTTGCATTGCTCGTTTTTGCTTTTCTGATTAACCGAATGATTCTGAAAAAGAAAATTGACCAGAAAAATATGCTTCTGAAAGAACGCAGCCGCATTTCTTCCGAGCTTCACGACGAAGTGGGAAGCACGCTTACTGCCATCAATCTGCTTTCGCATTCCGCCATTAATAATGTAGCAAAAGAAAATTCCGCTCACGAAAAAATTGAAAAAATACGCGACAATACGCAAAACGTGATGGAAAACATCAGCGATATTGTGTGGAGTATGAATCCTGAAAACGAAAGTTTCAGTCAGATAAAAATAAAGATGATTGAATTTGCCGAAACCGTTTTGGAAAACAACAATATCAGTTACACTTTTGAAGCGGAAAATGATTTAAACGATATAAAATTGAACGCGGAAAAAAGACGGGATTTTTATCTTATTTTTAAAGAAGTCGTCAATAATCTTTCAAAATATTCCGAAGCGGATGTTGCGGAAATCCAAATCCGGAAATCCGGAAATTTCCTGAAAATGATGATAAAGGACAACGGAACCGGCTTTAACGAAACGCTTGTAAAACAAGGAAACGGACTACGGAATATGAAAAAACGGGCAGAAAGAAACGGAGGAAATCTCGATATCAAATCAGGAAAATCCGGAACTTCAATCAGTTTGAATTTTCCCTACGCATAAATATGTTATTGAAAAAAGAGGTTTAAAATAGTTCTTTTGCTAAAAAATATTATGATGAATGTTGCTATTTTTGAAGACAATGCACTTCTAAGGGAACAATTGGCGGAACTCCTCAATTCGGCAGAAGGCATTTCGGTTTGCGGAAGTTGGGAAAACTGCGTTCAAATCCCGAAAATTATGGATTTTTACAAACCTGATATTGTTCTGATGGATATTGATATGCCCGTTTCCAACGGAATAGAAGGCTTACAATACATCGTAAAAAATCATCCCGAAATTCCCGTCATTATGCTCACGATTTTTGAGGACGACAAAAATGTTTTCGACAGCATCTGCATCGGTGCGAAAGGTTATCTGCTGAAAAAAACCAATCCTCAAAAAATTATTGAAGCGTTGCACGACACTTTGGAAGGCGGTTCACCGATGAGTCCGGCTATTGCCAGAAAAGTAATGCAGTCTTTTTCGATGATGAAACAAATTCCGAAAGAAGATTACAACCTTACCAACAGGGAAAAGGATATTCTGCAATCTCTGGTCAACGGAAACAGTTATAAAATGATTGCCACCGAACTGGGAATTTCCATTAATACCGTTCGCCAATACATCCGCAGCGTTTATGAAAAATTGCAGGTGCATTCGATGAACGAAGCGGTTTCCAAGGCGATAAAACAGAATATTGTTTGAAAATTATGAAGATTTTATAAGTTTGAAAAGTTTACATCATAATTTCCAAATGCACAACAGGTTAATCAAATGAAAAACCGAACTTCCGCTCGGTTTTTTATTTGTATCTTTTTCCTTTTATCTTGGTATTTTGGCTCTTGAAATTACATTCCAATCACCGGCATTGAAAGCATCAACAGGCTTTCCTCATCGTCAAGTCCGTCAACCGGCTCGATAATACCGGGTCTGTTTGGTTGCGACATTTTGAATGTGATGTCGTCCGATGTAAGGACAGACAGCATTTCGGAAAGGAATTTGGAACTGAATCCGATATTGATGTCTTCTCCTTTATAATCACAAGGAATCTGCATATCCGCTTTGTTGGCGTATTCCGTATCTTCCGCATGAAGATGAAGAATATTCCCCGAAAGTTTGAATCTCACCTGATTGGTAGATTTGTTCGACATAATGGAAGCCCTTCTGATTGCGCTCAGAAGAAGATTTCTGTTAATGGTCAGAAGATTCGGGTTTTCTTTCGGGATTACTGCGGAATAGTTCGGATATTTCCCGTCAATCAATCGGCAAATCCAGATATTGCTTCCGAATGTGAACTTCGCCATATTTTCATTGAACTCAATCGTTACATCATCCGAAGAATTGGCAAGGATATTTTTGAAAATACCCAAAGCTCTTTTCGGCAGAATAAATTCCGTAGGTTCGGAAATGAGGTCTGTTCTTTTGTATACAACCAGCCTGTGAGAATCGGTTGCCACGAAATTGGTTTCATCTTCCTTAAACTGGAAAAGAACACCCGTCATCACCGGTCTCAGCGAATCGTTACTCGTTGCAAAAAGCGTATTGGTAAGTGCTTCGGAAAGAACTCCCGCAGGAACAACCACACTGCTCTGCGTGTCAAATTCCGGAAGTTCAGGATAGTCTTCGGCATTGTCCAAAGCTACCGCAAAGCTGTCTTTCTCATCAAGGATTTCGAGAATATTTCCTGTACCTTCGGCGTTTTCCTTAACATTCAGAGTAAGAGGCTGTTCACCGTAGGTTTTTACAAAATCCTGAAATATTTTAGCGGGAACTGCGAAAATACCTTCATCGGTAGATTTTATTTCCAATGAGGTAATCAGCGTGATTTCACCGTCTGAAGCTGTTATGGTTAGTTTGTCTTTTTCTAAATTGAACAGATAATTTTCCAAAATTGGTCTGGCCGGAGAACTGGTAATCGCACCGTTTACCGCCTGCAGTGCCTTCTGCAATTCACCACTTGAAACAATAAATTTCATATTCGTTATTATATATTTTGACAAAGATATGAAAATGAATAATTAAAAACGATTAGAGTTTGTTTAATTTTTTTCACAGAATAAATTTTTCTTTATTTTTTAAGTTCATTTTTCAGATTAAGGCTGTAAGGATAGTATTTTTCGTGAAGTTTCAGTATTGCTTCAATATCGTAATCATTGAGCTGCTTGTAAAAACTCTTATTCAATCTGACAGTTTCCCATCTTTCGATTGTATTATTAATGAGGCTGCTCATTATTAAATCCCCTGAAGAACTTCAGAAATAATCATTATTGAAACAAAAAACCTCCTGAAATATTTTTTTCAGGAGGTTTTCTTTTGGATTGATTGATACTTTTATTTTCCGAAATCCTTTTTCCATTCATCCGCCGCTTCGGAAAGTGTCTGGTAAAATTCCTCTCCGTATTTTCTGATGAGCGGAGTTTTCAAAAATTTATAAACGGGAACCTGAAGCTCTTTTCCCAATTCGCAGGCATCGCTGCAAATCGGCCATTCGTGATAGTTGAGTGCAGTAAAAGTTCTGTATTCATTCACACGAATCGGATAAAGATGGCAGGAAATCGGTTTCTGCCAGTCGATTGCGCCGTCTTCATAAGCCTTTTCGATTCCGCATTTGGTGATGCCTCTTTCATCAAAAGTTACATAAACACATTCTCGGTTTTCCACCATCGGCGTTACATATTCGCCGTCGCTCGGGTCGATTTCCCACGTTCCCTGCTTTTCAATGGCTTTGATTCCTTCTTCGGTAAGATAAGGCTTGAATTTCGGATAAAGACGTTCCAGAATTTCGGCTTCCTCTTTTTCCAACGGAGCACCGATGTCGCCTTCCACACAGCATGCACCTTTGCATTTGCTTAAATTACATACAAATTCTTCTGAAAAAATGTCTTCCGAAATGAGTTTATCGCCTATCTGAACCATGATGCAAAATTACGGAATAAAATCAATGTAAATTCCAATTTTAAAGAGAATGAGTGAGAGAATAATAATCCATAAGAAAAGTTCCCGCATCCAGTATTTCGGGAGAAAACGAAGCATACGGCTCAAAATGACAGTTGCAGGAAATGCCATCAGCAGAAGGTATTCGTAGTTTTTCCCCATGTACAAAAACAGCGTTACGAGCTGAGAAAGCGAAAAAATAAGCAAAAATGTATATTTGAAACGGCTTGCAGGGCTTTTCTTGTTAAAGTTTGCAAAATGGTCGAAAACAGCGTAAACCAGCATGAGCATTACCGGAAGCAGGAAATACATCGGATAAAAAGTTCTCATCAGCCTGAACTCAACTATCGGAATATAATCCGTATTCCAGTGATTCCAGTGGAGAAAATAGGCAATGCTGAAGTAGGAAAGAACAACAATCAACATCCCGAAAAACAATCGTACAATATTCTGTAAAATACGGTCGGAAGTACCGATGATATGCAGGATAACAAAAAATATCAGCGGAAAAGTGGTTGGCAGAAAGATGTAATTAACAGCAAGCAGTGAACCGGAAAGAAGATAATGGCTGTTCTTCATCGAATTATCCTGATGGCTGAGAATCAGCAGGAGAATGGAATTGGTAAGCAGTGAAACCGAAATACCGATGTCCAGATAACCCGGATACAGCGCGAAAACCATAAAAGTATACAGAAAAAGAGGAAGATGGCTGTGGTGAGTAAGGTCTATCTGATGAAAAAGAAAATATCCCAAAGCAATCCCAGCAAAGGTAATAAAGGCAGAAATGGTATGCAGCGTATTAAAATAAAATACAATATTTGAAGAGCCGGAATCGAAAAAATTAAAAAAAATTACGATAGCCAGAAGAAATACCAGATATACCGGGATTGAAAAAATATTGCTTTCTTTTGAAAGTAATTTGAACATTTTTTTTAACTTTGTGCAAAGTTAATTTAAAAAAGGAAAATAATGACGTCTTTCTGGTTATTCTTAAGTAAAGTTTTTACGTGGTCTTTCGGTTTTTTTGAAATATTCGGGAACGTGCTGAACTGGGTGCTTTTCATCACAGCATCGGTTCTTTTTGTGTATTGGTGCTGGGAGCTGGTGGTTCCTCTGGGGAACAACAAGGACAATGATTACCAATCTCCCTCCAATGAACCGCGCCCTTATTATGACCCGGAAATCTACAAAAAGAAAGGTTAATAATTGATATTATACTTGAAACAGAACCTTGATACCGTTAGGGTTCTGTTTTTTTGTGAAGTTTAAAAAAGCAATAAGATAAAATACGGATATTCAAATTATTTTCAATAGAATTTTTATTGAACTGTTTTACTCTTTTTCAATCTTCTCATACGTCTGAAAACAGAAATCATACTCGTTTTTATCGTCTTTTTCATGACAGATTTCATCGGTTTTCATCCATATTTCAGGATTGATTTCAGGGAAAAAAGTATCGGCTTCAAGGTTGGCATTTATACGCGTTATTTCCAATCTGTCCGCAAGGTCTATGGTTTGTTCGTAAATCGTTCCACCACCGATGATAAAGATATTTTCATCAATTTTTTTGGCAAATTTTACAGCTTCCTTAATGCTTCCGACAATCAAAATCCCTTCTTCAAACCAGTTTTTTTTACCGGAAATCACAATATTGGTGCGGTTCGGCAGAGGTTTCCCGATGCTTTCATAGGTTTTTCTTCCCATAATCACAGGATATCCGGAAGTGAGTTCCTTAAAATGTTTCAAATCCTTCGGAAGATGCCAGAGCAAGCGGTTTCCCAACCCGATTTCATTCCTCATTCCCATTGCTGCAACGATAGTGGTCATAATATTTCAACTATTTTTACAAAAGTAGTACATAATTTGTATATTTGGCTGAAGATTTTATAATAACTTAAAATATAAATTATGAAAAACAAAGGTTGTCTGAGCGCCGGAACTATCGGAATTGCTCTGCTTGTAATTGCTGCGTTACTTTTCTTCTGGGGTAAAAACGGATACAACAGTTTTGTGAAAGGAGAGCAAAATGTCAACTCAAAATGGTCGAATGTGGAAACCGTTTACCAGAAAAGAGCCAACTTAATCCCTAATCTGGAAAGAACGGTGAAATCTTATGCTCAGTTCGAGCAGGAAACGCTTACAAAAGTAATCGAAGCGCGTTCCAAAGCAACTTCCATTACCATTGACCCTACGAACATGACGGAAGCGGATATGGCAAAATTTCAGGCTGCACAGGGAGAACTTTCAGGAGCATTAAGCAGATTAATGGCTGTGGTGGAACAATATCCAAACCTGAAAGCAGACCAGCAATATATCAATTTCCAAAGAGAATATATTGAGATAGAAAACAGCATCCGCGCAGAAACTGTTACTTACAACGGGGCTGTGGAACAATACAACAACCTTGTAAAAACGTTCCCGAACAATATTCTGGCGAACTTTACGAATTTTAGGGAAAAACCTTATTTCAAATCGGAAGCAGGAGCTGAAAAAGCACCTGAAGTATTCACCAATTAATGAATAAGTTTCTCACAGATACAGAAATGGCTTCCCTCGTGGAAGCCATTCAAACAGCGGAAGACTGCTCTACAGGGGAAATCCGGATTCACATTGATTCCAATACGGAAACTGACAATGCCAAAATGGCGTTTGAAGTATTCCAAACCCTCTGCAAAGGCAAAACCGCTGAAAGAAATGCTGTGCTTTTTCATATCAATTTTGAACAGAAATATCTTACCATCATTGGTGATGAGGGAATTCATGAAAAAGTACATCAGGATTTCTGGAATCAGTTACACGACCATATCACTTCAGAATTTGCAAAAGGTAATTATTACACCGCTCTGAAAAATGCCGTTCTCGAAACGGGTAAGGAACTCAAAAAATTCTTCCCTGTCATCAACGGTAATAATCCAAACGAACTTCCGAATGAGATTACATTCTCTTAAATCTTTTCTATTTTTTTTACTGATTGGCTGCTGCACTTTGGTATCGGCACAATACACCGTTCCCGAAAAACCGGCAGTGCTGTATCCTGTTTATGATGAAGTCGGACTGCTGACCCAAACAGAAAAAGAAGCTCTTAACCAAAAACTTATCCGGTATGCGGATTCCACTTCTACCGAAATAGAAATCATCATTATTCCTACCACCAACGGTCAGGATGCCAATTTCGTAGCATGGCAGTTCGGTGAGCAGTGGAAAATCGGAAAAAAAGGAAAAGACAACGGAATTGTTCTTCTCGTGGCAAGTGATGACCGGAAAATTTCCATACAAAAAGGGAGGTCTATTGACAAGTATCTCACTGCTTCAGTTGCGGGACAAATCATAGATTACATTATTTCCCCGAATTTCAAACAGGGACTTTGGTACGAAGGTATCAACCGCGGAACGACGGCTCTGATGGAAGCCGTACAGGGAAAATTCAAAGCAGAACCCGTTGATGATTCAGGTGAAGTTGATATTGTTAAGGTGCTGCTGATTGCTTTCGTCATTCTGATAATTCTTTCTTTCCTTTTCCGTAACAGCGGAGGTGGAAATGGCGGTAATTTCGGAGACGACGACGATGTGATTATTTCCCGGCGCGGACGCAGAACTTATCCGGGGGGATTTTTCCCGTTCCCGGGCGGAGGCAGTTTCGGAGGCGGATTTGGCGGAGGCTCATCAGGAGGAGGTTTCGGCGGATTCGGAGGAGGCGGTTCTTTCGGTGGTGGCGGTGCTTCCGGAGGTTGGTAAAAACAAAAATCAGGTTTCACAAAATACTGCTTTTAACGACATCAGTCTTGTCAAAATTTTAAATCATGACATCAGATTGAGACGATAAAAACTTGCGAATCTTTCGTGAGTTTTTTGTTTAAATTTGTGTAATTAAAATAATTGAATTAGGCGTTTAAGTTACAAATCCCGATTTACTCGGATTAATCAAAAGAGGAATTAAAGGCAATCACCTCTTTTATAAATGGGCTAAAACCCATTCCTAATGATGTTTTACAAATAGTAATGATATGCCTATTTCAATAAAATAAAAAAAAACACCAATGAACGAACTTTTCAAACAACAAGTATGGGAAATCACAAGACTGATTCCGAATGGCAGAGTATCGAGCTACGGAGCGATTGCCAAAGCTGTAGGCTTCCCCAATCATTCCCGCCACGTCGGCAAAGCAATGGGAGGCTGCCCGAAAGACGTTCCGGCTCATCGGGTAATTTCAAGTTCGGGTATTTTGTCCGTTCCGGAATTTCAGAAAAAGCTGGAGGCGGAAGGAATTGTTGTGGAAAATTTAAGGATTAAGAATTTTAAAAACCTGTTCTGGAATCCGATGGAAGAATTATGAGTAGTTTCGGTATTGGTTTTCGTATTTTGATTACAGGATAAAACCAACATTTCAAAAGATAAAGTCAATATTTTTTGGGGCTTTTTTTGAAAATATAAATGTTTTTTAGCAGATTTTTATTCATAAAAACATATACTTTTAAAATATATTATCTGTATATTCGCAATAGATATTAATACGGAAAAGATGAAAACCATTTCTCTGAAAATAAATGATGATATTTTTTCGGAAACCGAAGAAATACTGAAAACCAAACGCAAACCCCGAAACCGCTACATCAACGAAGCGATTGAATTTTACAATAAAATTCAGCAAAGAGAACTCCTGAAAGCCAAACTGAAAAAAGAATCTCTTCTGGTAAGGGAAGAATCAATGAAAGTTTTGTGGGAATTTGAAAATATCGATGATGAATATTAATCAGTTTGAAATCTGGATAGCGGATTTGAACCCAAATTTCGGGACGGAAGCCGGAAAAGTCCGTCCGGTTTTGGTCATTCAGACTAATCTTCTGAACGAAATCGGTCATCCCTCAACTTTGGTTTGTCCGATAACAACCAATGTGCAGAATGCGGAATTTTTAAGAGTCAATATTCCTGAAAAAACGTGCGGACTCAATGAAAACTGCGATGTGATGATAGACCAAATTCGTTCGATTGATAACAAAAGATTCCTCAAAAAAGTTGGAAATTTATCCCAAACAAAATCCAAAAAAGTAAAACAAAATTTGAAAATTGTTTTGGATTTGGAATAAAAAAATGAAAAACAAAGTCAAAATTTTAAGGGAAGAAAAAAATCTGACCCAGACGGAACTTGCCGAAAAATCAGGGATTTCCGTGAGAACCATTCAAAGAATTGAATCGGGAAATGCGTTGAAAGGTTTTACTTTAAAATCGGTTGCCGAAGCATTGGAAACCGAACCTGAAAATTTATTTCCCGATTCTATTGAAAATCACGGAACGGACAGAGCAAAATTAATCAATATTTTCGCATTGTCCGGACTTATTATTCCGTTTGCAGACATTATTTTTCCTTTGATTTTAACATACAGAACGAAAGATTCAAGAAATAAAGAACTCGGAAAAAATATTGTAAGCATTCAGATTCTTCTGGCGGTAATTCTTTCTGTTTTAATGATTGTCAGTCCGTTTGTTCAGAAAGGATTGAATATAAAATTTCCTGTTTTCATCGTTCCTTTGGTTGCAATTATCTGCATAAAATTATGGATAATTATCAAAAACGGAATCAGCCTGAACCGAAAAAATGATTTATCTATTAAACTGAAAAACAATTTCTTATAAACAAATACATACAACTGTCGCAAAATTGTCGCATTGTTTTTGTGAGGAAAAAGGATTTTGTTTCCGAATCTTGCACAAAAATCTGAAATGAAATTATTAAAGAAAATTATCGCAGTATTTCTGCTTGTTTTAATCCTAACTTTGGTCGGCGGATATTTCTATTTTGACCAAAAATTCACACCCGAAGAAAATTACCTGAACGTAAAGAACGAAAGCGGAAAAATCCCGATTTTATGGCCGGGAAACAACAAAAATGTGTTGCTTCTGCCGGTTCATTTCAAAGGAAATCCTGAAACGTATTATTTACAGTTCGATACGGGTTCGCCGTATACAATCTTTTATTCCGAAGCAATAAAAAGCATAAAGGAAATTTCCGTTGATAACGAAAGAGCAAAAGCCTCGTTTCAGATAGGAACAACTGAAATTTCGTCCGGAAAATTCAGGATTTTTGAAAGTAAAAAAAGTGAAAATGATTCTGTAAAAATCATAGGGACACTGGGAGCGGATATTCTGGAAAACAGGAAAACGATTATCAATTTCAAAGAAAACAATGTGGTTTTCAATATATCGAACGAGCCTGAAAATTTTAAAAGCAATCTTTTCGATTTTAAATTCAAAAAGCGGAAAATCATTATTCCCGCTTTTCTGAAAGGGAAAAATGAAAAATTTCTGTACGACTCCGGAACCAGTGCTTTTGAATTGCTGACCACCAAAGAAATCTAGAAAGATTTGAAATTACCAGATTCAAAAGTTACTATTGAAAAGTCTCAATCGTGGCAAAATGTTTTAACCACTTATACGGCGAATTGCAGTCAAAACATACGATTTCAAAACAAGGAAATTCCGATGAACAACGTAACGTATGTGGAAGGATTTTCGCAAACCCAATATTCTCTGATGAAGTTTTCAGGAATGACGGGAATGCTCGGCAACAAAATCTTTCTGAAAAACAGTATTTATATTGATGGTTTGAGTAATAAAATGGGGATTGAATAGAAGAATGTAACGACCAAAAAAAAATAAAAGTGATTTTTTTTGATAAAGACTTTGAATGAACCACTTATCAAAAACCTTGACATTTTTACCATCTACTTGGTGCTTTTTTCTTAAATTTGTGCATCTTAAAAAAATCAGAAATCTAATCAAATCAATAATATGAATCTTCACGAGTATCAATCCAAAGAGATTTTATCAAAATACGGTGTAGCAATACAGCGTGGTTATGTAGCAAACAACGTAGAAGAAGCAGTGGACGCTGCCGGTAAACTGAAAGAACTTACAGGAAGTGAGGGCTGGGTAGTGAAAGCTCAGGTACACGCAGGCGGACGCGGAAAAGGAGGCGGTGTAAAGTTTTCACCAAACCTTGATAAACTGAAAGAAAACGCAGGAAACATTATCGGAATGCGCCTGGTAACTCCGCAGACTTCCGCAGAAGGAAAACTGGTAAACTCCGTTTTGGTTGCTGAAGATGTGTATTATCCGGGAGAGAGCGAAACCAAAGAATTTTATGTTTCTATCCTTTTGGACAGAGCTCAAGGGAAAAACACCGTAGTATATTCCACCGAAGGCGGTATGGATATCGAGCATGTGGCGGAAGTAACGCCTCATTTGATTCACAAGGAAATCATTGACCCTGCTTTGGGACTGCAAGGTTTTCAGGCGAGAAAAATCGCTTTCAACCTCGGTTTGGAAGGAAATGCTTTCAAAGAATTTACAAAATTCATTACTTCTCTTTACAATGCTTATACAGGAATTGATGCTTCACTTTTTGAAATCAATCCGGTTCTGAAAACTTCCGATAACAAAATTATCGCTGTAGATGCAAAAGTAACTTTGGACGACAATTCACTGTTCCGGCACAAAGATTTGGAGGAACTGAGAGATAAAAGAGAAGAAGACCCGATGGATGTAGAAGCCGGAGAAGCCGGACTGAACTTCGTGAAACTCGACGGAAACGTGGCGTGTATGGTGAACGGAGCCGGACTTGCAATGGCAACAATGGACATCATCAAACTTTCGGGAGGAAATCCTGCGAATTTCCTTGATGTAGGGGGAACGGCTGATGCTCAGAGAGTACAGACCGCTTTCGGAATTATCCTGAGAGACCCTAATGTAAAAGCAATTCTGATTAACATCTTCGGTGGAATCGTACGTTGCGACAGAGTAGCACAGGGTGTTGTGGATGCGTATAAAGCAATGGGAAGTCTGCCTGTTCCGCTCATCGTTCGTTTGCAAGGAACAAACGCTGTTGAAGCCAAAAAACTGATTGACGATGCAGGTTTGCCGATTCACTCCGCAATTACGCTTGAAGAAGCAGCCAACAAAGTAAAAGAAGTTCTTTCATAAGAATTTTAAAATACAACGATAAACGCTCCGGAAATCCGGAGCGTTTTTTTGGCGTTTAACGGATCAGGAACGGTGACGAAGCAATCCTTAACAAAGGCGACTACTTACAGTTTGCTTAGCACTCTTCGTAACGTCAAACACTCAAACTGTTTTCAAACAACTTCAGAGCCTGTTTAAATTTCATCAAAATTAATTTCCCTAATCCTAAAGGGTATAATTTTGATGAAATTTTCAGGGATTTCTCCACCCTTTAGGGACGGGAAAAAGAAAAATCACTGAAAATTTTATTTCTTAATAATTTTTAAACAAGCTCTCAAACCTTGAACCTTAAACAAAAAAAAGCTGCACGTGCAGCTTTTTATTATAAAGTTTGTTTTTGCCTCTTTCGGACGGTGTATACGATTCCTCCGAGGGCTGTGAGAGCCAAAAGCGGGAGGTAGTCGTCTATCGGAACATCGTCATCGTCATCAAGCCCGCTATGTCCGGGATCATCTTCTTCTTCATTCTCCAATCCGCTTCCGGATTGGGATGGGGACTGGCTTTCTCCAAAACGGTTTCCGCTGTTCTGAGCTTGCCCAAACACCGTTATCCCAACCATCATACATGCTATTATTATTGTGTTTTTTTTCATTAATTCTAATTTTTATCTGTCAACTGTTTACAATTTTACTTTCTTCGTTACCACTGTACCGTTCCAAAGCTCTACGGATACCACTACCGTATTTTCCTGTAATACCGGTACTTCTGCCGTTGTACTGTTGAACTTCGCCGTATTGATCATTCTGCCCGAAAAATCGTAGACACTTACTGTTTTTATCTTTTCGGAAGACTTCACCAGTACGGTTTGTTTGTTTCCGTAGATTACGGTATTTCCATTCTGTGCTGTATCTGTTGTTCCTAATGTACTTTCGGTAGTGAACAGTACTTCAAATCTGTCAACCTCTTCTCCGCCTAAAGCATCAAAGCTGTAGGATGAAGTACCAAGATTGGTCATCAACCCTGTAACGGTATCTTTCAGATAAATGCTCTGTCCGCTGCTGAAAACTCCGTCCGCCGAAGCAAGACCAATCGTGTAAGTGCCTGCCGCAAGTGCATTGAGTGTTACCTTGAAAGAATCCGTATCGGCAAAAGCATTGTGTACGTCCGTTGTCAGTTTTGCATTGTCTGTACGGGTGTAGATAATGTCTTTACCGGAATCGAATACTTTCGCATCCCATCCTTTATTGTATCCGGCATCCGCCTGGTCGCTGAATGCCAATAGTAGCTGTGCATTATCTCCCGATGGAGCATCAAGCTGAAGCCAGAACCTGTCTAATGAAGCTGCTTTCTGGAAAGTTCCTTTTTCTGTTGCTCTCATGCTGTTGCTGAAAACAAATTGTTGGCTTGCTTCTGTGCTGGTAATAAAGAATCCCTGTCCTGTCGCAATTTTTCCGTTAATGGCATTTTCAGGGTTTGAGCCTGCATTCGTCCAGGTGTGATACAATGTTCCTGTAAGATTATTGCCCGGAACCTGGCTGTCCCAGATATAAACTGTTCCGTTTCCGTTTTCGCTCCTGAATGCGTCAATATCCAATGCTCCCGGATATGGATTTCCTAAGAATACGTACTGATCCTCGGCTGTATTGGTTGTCGTGGAATATGTGATATCATCACTTCCGCCGTTCGGAACTGTTCCTTCAAAATATCCGTAGAATACTTGCGAAGTAGTATCAAAATCATTTGGAGTACGGATATGGAAGCCTTTTCCTGCCGGTGCAAAGGTGCTTGTGGCTGCTACTTGCACATAGGTAGTCCCTGTGCTGTTGTATTCATAGAAGCGGTCGTCTTTTGTCCCTTGTACGGATTGCTGGCTTCCGCTCGGCAGTTTTCCGTATGAGAATGCTTTCAGCGTTTGAGTTGAACCGTTCAGAGGGCTTGACCATGAGATGTATGCCAGCCTTTTCACAGGTTTCGTATATGCTCTTACTGCGAATTTGGAATTTTCTCCGGCGGTAAATGTTCCCGTATGAATGAAACTTCCTCCGTTCTGTACTTCGATGGTACCGTTATTGGTTACATCTTCAGCGGTAATGTTTTTGTCTTCGCCTATTTTTACCGTGATACCTGTGTTTACGGTGAGTGTTTTGGTTTCAAAAGATGCATCGTCTTCTCCGTAGTCATAGGCTATTGTGGCTTCGCTGTTTTCATCCGGCGCATTGTTTGACCATGCTCCGGGGCTCTGCCAGGTGGTTCTGTTGTCTACTGTGGTTACTTCAATTTCATTGGAGTTAGCTGTTGTTACGGTTCCGGAAACTGCACGGACTACGTAGTAGTAGGTTTCTCCGCGATCCAAGCCGGAAATATTATAAGAAGTAACATTACCTACATTTTCGTCTGATAAAATATACGTAGTAACCGTATTATCTTGGTCTCCTTTTATGGAAATATTTTCTATTCTGCTTGTTCCCGCATTTGCTAATGTACCATCAACTGCATTATTAGATGTCATTATCCATCTTATGTAAACTAATGCCTGATTCTCACAAGCTGAAGGTAAAGATACATTTGTCAAAACTCCGGAAGTCCAGTTATTTGCTACAACAACTGTTGCATTCGGCAAATCTGTATAAGTACCTCCGGTCCCAATTTTATATTGAACTTTAAAATCTTTTGGTCCGGTATTGGATGATCTTTGAACAGAAGACAAAGTCATATCTTTCATACCTGTTGTTGCAAAATTAATTTCCCAGTATTTTGTATTACTACCAGAAGTCCATGTATTTGAACTCACAGATTTTGTGGTAATTCCATCAGGATATGTTATTGTCCCTTCTGTATTTGTAGTAATGGTTTTACCAACATTTGCCGTCAATCCTTCATCTGCTTGTAAACTACTTGCTCCATCAACAGGAAAACTCCATCCTACAACGGTTACATCCTCAGTTACAGTACCGGTTCTTTTATAAACATCCAGCTCATAGCTTTCCGCACCTGCTACTTCGTTCCAGCTGGCGGTGAACGATGTCAAGCCGATGTTTTTAGCTTCGGTGGCTGTTGGCGTAGCTAAGCCTGCTGTACCGGTTATGGTAAGTACTACGTTAGCAGCATTACTGCTGGATAATGTAACTGTTGCAGTGTGTGAACCGACAGCAGTTGGTGAATAAGTAATCACAATATTTCCCCCGGTTGTGCCAAGCGAGCTTGGTGAAACAGAAAATTGGGTAGTGTTACTATTGGTAATTGAAATAGCTCCTTCTAAATTTATCCCGCTTACGGCGATAGTTTGTGTGGCAGAAGCTCCTGCTACTGCCGTCATTGCGGCCGGAGTTCCGGCGGTTATCGTTGGAGACTGTGCTGTTACCTGAATATTAAAATTACCGGCTGAATCATTTCCATATTCCCAAACTCTTACATACAGGTCAATGGCAGAAGCACCGTTAGTGTACGTTACTGATGAATAGCTATCCGTTCCGGAATCATCATCACAAGCTGCTTGTGTAAAAGTAGTGCCGGAAAGTGTATAAAGTGCAACAGTAGTATCCGTAATAGTGTTGGAAGCTGCTGCGGAAGTGGTTACCGTAACTACATGGTTTGCAGGAACGTTTACTTTATACCATACATCTCCTACGGTACTGTTGCTTGTATAACCTCCTGTACAGGTGGTAGGATCTGCTACTATGGAAGTGGAGGTTTTGGTGGAATTTATATTGGTACCTGTAACCGCAGCTGCATTTATGGTAAGTGCAATAGCTCCGGACGGATCATCGTTTTCCGGCGGTGTGGCGGTAGTGGCACTTGCAACGGCGGCTGTTGCCGTATAATTTTGGGCACCGGTGCTAGTGCCTGCATATTTATACACGGCTACGTGGTATTCCGTACTATGTGTTAATCCGGATATGGTTACGGAACTTGCTGTATTGCTGTATACTACGTAATTTCCTGTTCCGATTTGTGTACCGCTTCCGAATACTGTGTTTGCTGTATAGCTTGTACCGTCAGCAGGCGCAGCATCTACTGCACTTCCTTGTTTTACGACAACCAAAGCATTGCTTCCGCTTCCGCCCGACCATTCGATTTTGAATCCTGTAGGAGTAATCGTATTAATTGTTACGGTAGTGGCAGGATTCGGCTCTGTAGCAAGTGTATATCTCGTACTGTTTAGTTCTGTTCCGTTGTAATTGGCAGAAGTTCCCGAACCATTGTATTCATATACTGAAAAACTATATACTGTGTTGGCTGCTAATCCGGTAACGGTTACTTCATTTTCTGTACCGTTATAGACTACATAATGTCCTGTTGCAGTGGTTGACTGTCCGTTATTGAATTGGGAATTGGCGGTATATACCGTACCGTCTGTCGGGTCTGTTGTAGTAGCACTTGACTGTCTGGCAACCACGATGCGGCCGGCTCCGTTTCCGTTTGTCCAGCTAAGTTTGATACTGCTGGAAGTAACATCGGAAAACACCAGATTAGTAGCCTGCGTTGTCGGCTCTGCAGCGGGTGTTGTAAATGTTTGTACATCGCCGTATGTATAATCCGTGCCATTGTATAAATAAGCTCTGTAGCTATAGGCTGTACCCGGTGATAATGTTACGGTTTTGGTGAAAGCTCCCTGGCTTCCCAATGTTACAGTTTCATCGGTAACACCAGTGCCATTTGCCACCGGAGCAGCGTTTACGCTGGTTTCCGAGATTAAAAATCCTTTGGCAGTTGTAGCAGGGCAAATGCCAAAAGTAGAACTCGTAGCTCTTAATAATGCGCCGGATGCAGTAATAGAGGTTGCTGTATTGGTGGCTACCGCAGGATTCGTTACGTTAGAGTTTCCGGTAACAGCCTTATCGATAGAAGCAGCACCTGATGATGAAATCGAGATATTACCTGCATAACTTGTGTTGGCTGCGGTAGGGGTAAGTTTTACATAAATCGTTTTGGATAGCGTGCCGCCTGCAAAATAAAATTCTGTAACTGCCTCGCCACCGGAAGTTTCGGAATACGTATATCCCGCCAGTGCGCCCAAGCTGATAGTTCCCGCTTTCAGATTGCTTCCTGTAAGCGTGAACGACAATTCTGACGAAGAGCCGTTACAAACCGTTCCGAACGCAAGAGTTCCCGATGAGGCTAAACTTTCTGCCACAGCAGTAATGGTAAGACTGCCCGAAGTAAGAGCGGTTGCCGGAACGAGCTGCGACTGATTTGCCGTAATGCTGAAAGAGGCATAATTGCTGTCAAAATCGGTACCGTCATACGCCAAAGATATTGTAGCGGTGGTATCACTGTTTCTGGTAACCGATGCTATCGTTACTCCGCCTGGTGCATTATTGAGCGTGAAAGCATCTTTATCAAGCGTAGCTGCAAAAGCGGCATTGGTAAGAGTAAGGTTTACCGTTCCGCCGTTTAGCGTAGTGTTTTCTGAAAGAGCAGTAGGTGCTGCTATAGCAAGTGATGATGGGAAAGTATAGACAGCCGATGCTATATCACTGTCAGTCAAACCGTCTTTCACGGCTATTGCTTTTACAGTAGTGCTTCCTCCTGCATTGTAAACAGAAAAAGCACCGGTATATAGTGTACTTGAAGTAGTTGGATCCGTGCCGTCCGTTGTATAGTAGATAGCCGCACCGCTTGTAGCAGAGGCAAGTGTTATGTTTTGAGCGGCTGTATAAGAGCCTGCTACCGGTGAAAAGGTTGGTTTTGAGGTTTTTGTAAAGGTATTTACCGACCCCGAAAAAACAAGCCGATCCGTGTATGCACTACTACTGCCTGCATGCAGATAAACATTAGCCGATGTTGAAGAAACGATTACAAACCGGAAAGTAACCGTAGTAGTAGAAGGTAAATCTGACAATGCAGTTACAACCTCAGTAGGAAAAGTTATGGATGTAGTTGCTCCACCGGAAGAAGTTGACGTAATTGATGCATTCCCTATATCTGTAAAAGTACTTCCATCAAGACTATACTGTAAATATACGGACATAGTACCACTACCCGATTTTCTTGTATACCAAGTGCTGATTCCGGTAATAGAAAGTGTATACCCTTCGTTTGCTTTTACAGTTGTGGTAAAATAATCTCCGTATGTAACTGCATTTGCCAACGTAGTCTGGTCTGCACCGGAACCGCCATAAGAGTACCCGGCTGCTGATCCGGAAGTCCCGAGACCGCTTCCTCTTACAAGATCAGTAGCCGTCAGATTGGCAGCAGCAGTTGGAGTCTTTCCGTTTTCAAAAGAAGCAGTACTCGATGACGGACTCCAGCTTAGTATCTGCCCCCACACCACCTGCGCCAGCAAAACCGCAGCAAGTGTCAGCAGAAATCTCCGGAAACGCCGTGTGTGTGTGTGTGTAAGTAAATTTTTCTTCATAGTGTTTTGTTTTATCAGAGTGGCAAAAATAATGAGCAAAGATATAAATTTATCCTAACTATTTATATTAAATGTTATTAACCTCATCATGATTTTACAATAATATCATCATCGGCTGTAAACAGAATTGAAGAGAACCCGCCCATAAAAACAAACTAAAACAGTTAGAGCCTGTTTAAATTTCATCAAAATTAATTTCCCTAACCCTAAAGGGTATAATTTTGATGAAATTTTCAGGGATTTCTCCACCCTTTAGGGACGGGAAAAAGAAAAATCCCTGAAAATTTTAT
>JASGDB010000128.1:0-4535 GCA_049841315.1 Bergeyella sp.
AGACTGGGGTCGTGGACAGTGCGATTTAAGGATTTCATCACGGGCGCGCAAACACTCCGTCATATGACAGTCATGTTGGCTTTTTTCCCGGTCCATCCTTCGAACGATAAGAAGTCGGGACACCCTGTCCCGAATTTCACCGAAGGACGGGACCCCCTTCTCCTTATCAGCCGGCGTGGATGTCGGAACTCCAGCCCTCTTCCACCTATAACCCATCCCCCTCACCCTTTAAGCTTTTCCACCAGCCGGAAGCGGTCGTGATACACGCCGTGATTGTATTTCCGGCAACACGTGTAGCACGCCACCGCCCGCCGGATCGGCTTCACGCGATGGATCGTGAATTCGCAATGCGGGCAAATGTAAGCGTGGTTCCGCTTCATTTTGCGGCGCTTGAACGGGAGATTGTGATAGGTTTTTTCGTTGGCGACCCCCAACTCCGCGCACGCCATCCGCCCGATCAAGCTCGGCCACAAGAACTGGCTTCACATTGGCGGCGAACACACCGGTTGGCGCAGCGCGGCGATCTACACCTTCGTCGAGCAGGTCCGCAGCCGCGGCAAAGATCTGTTCGCTTACTTCGAATGGGTCTTCGACAAACTGATGCGCAATCCGGTCCCGGAAGAACTGCCGGACTTGCTGCCGAACGCCTGGCTCAAAACCCGGCTCGATCCGCAACGGAGACCGTAGAATAGGAGCCATCGCTCCGGCATCTCTGATAAAAATGTAAGAGAGGCTCTATTGAGCGCTTACATGGCAACGGGTGACCTCATTCTCCCATTGCGGGCCATGGGTTTATTTAAAATGATCTAAACGGCTAAAAAGCCGCTCCGGGAGTCCGGAGCGGCGTTGGTGGCTGGATTGGGAAACCTTGCTTCAGAACTTCCAGTTCACGGTTCCTGAGAACAGGTTGCTGCCACCGTTGGCGGTATCGTGGTGGTAGCTGAAGACGGTCTGGAAGACTTCTCCCATGTCGATGCTCAGGCCGGCGCCGATGACGAAGGAGCTGTCATCGCCCTGCTCGGCGGCGTATTTGAAACCGGGGCCGTTTCCAGCATCGAGCTTGGCGTTCATGTCTTCCTGGCTGTCGTCGAATTCATGCTGCCAGAAGGCTTGCACGAAGGGCACGATGGCCATGGCGGACGATGAGGTCTGGATGGTGTAGGCGGCGCGCCCGCCGAGCTGGCTTTGAAGGCTGGTGTATTCGGTATCTTCGATTTCCAGATTCAGGCTGTCCGCGCCCTTTTCCTTGAAGGATTTGAGCTTGGCGCTGCTGCGTTGCAGGTTTGCTTGCGGGCCGATGCGGAAGTCCCCGAACTTGAAGTCATAGCCGCCGCCGATGGTGCCGAAGATTTCGGTTCCGTCCGCGGAAGCGCTTGCGGTGCGATCAATGGTGCCGAACTGGATGCGGCGCTTGGAATCGTAATCGAAGGTGCCTCCTCCGGCGGAGAAGTTGGCATAGAAGCCGCCGTTGACGTAGGTCAGGTAGCCGCCGATGAACTGGCGGGTGATGTCGACGGAGCTGCCGTTGTCGTAATCCGCGGAGCCGTCGCCGTAACCACCGAAGATGCCGATGGAGGTGGTGTGGCTGAGGTTGCGGTTCGCACCGGCGAGGAAGGTTCCGCTTTCGAAGGATTGGCCGGGGACGATGCTGATGCCGCCGTCGTTGTAGTAACCGATGGCCTGGCCCCAGAGATCCCACAGGTAGTCGCCGGCGTAAGGATCGCTGTAGTCGACGGAGTTGAGGCTGCGGTAGTTGAGGTTTTGATGAACCGCCATGGCGGTGCCTTGGCCGAGGGCGTTGACCAGAGAGAGCGCGCCGGAGTGGAGTGCGGGGGAGATCTGGTCGAAGGCTGCGGGGTATTGATCGGTGGAGAGACCCTGGATCGCGGCGGTCACGGTTTGGAGGTCATCGGAATAGTTGTCCGGATTGAACAGGGCTTCATCGAGTGCCTGTGCGACTTGCAGCTGGTTCGGGGTGAGGGCGTATGGCGAGAAGCTGGTATCCGTGAGCGTGAGGATCAGGTTGGTGCCGTCCGAGGTCAGCGTGATGGTGTAACCGGAGAAGGAGGACCCGATCTCGAAGTCGTCCGCGCTGAGGCCGCTGCTGGCACCGTCGATGATGACGTAGGTGCCGGCGGAGACGGTGCCGAGCGAGTTGAAGGTGATGGTGGTGGTGCCCGAGCTGAGGACGGCTCCGGAAAGGAGGAGGGTATCCACCGAGCCGCTGGTGGTGCCGAGATCGAGCTGGATGACGGTGCCGCTGGCGAGGGAGAGACCGCCGCTCAGGGTCATCGAGTTGATGGTACCGTCCGCCAGATCGATGGTGGCGGTGCTGGCGGTGGTGACCAGTCCGGTGACGGTGCCGGTGCCGGCGAGGGTGCCGGAAAGACTGATGGCGCCGTTGATGGTGCCGTAGTTGATCAGGGAGGCATCGCTGGAGACGGTGGTGTTTGCGCTGTTCAGCGAGCCGCTGCTGGCGATTTCCAGGGTGCCGGCGCTGACGGTGGTGTCCCCGGTGTAGGTATTGGCCCCGGAGAGGGTGAAGGTGCCGGAGCCTTGCTTGGTGAGTCCTCCATCGCCGCTGATGACGCCGGAGAAGGTGGAGTCACTGGAGGTGCCGGTGATGAGGGTTTTATCCCCGAGGACTACGGAGCCCGAACCGGAGAGGGTGCCGATGGTGGTGGAATCGTCGGTGATGCCTGAAATGTCGAGAGCGCCCGTGGCATCGATGCTGACGGCTCCGGTGCTCAGGAGCGAGCCGCCGTCCTGGAGGTAGAGGGTGGTGCCGTTGATGGCGGTGCCGCCGGCGTAGGTGTTCGCGCCGGTGAAGATGAAGCCGCCGCTGCCGGAACCGGTGAGGGTCAGGGCGCTGCCGCTGATATCGGAATCGATGGTGACGGTGTTGGTGGAGTCATTGGTCCAGGTCTGGACGCTGTCCAGATAGACGCCGCCGGTGGTGTCGATGGTGAGGGCTCCGGCACCGGAATCCACGGTGATGCCGCCGCTGCCGATGTGGAAGGTTCCGCTGCCGCCGATGTCCACACTTCCCGTTTGGGCGATGGTGAGGGAGAGCACGTATTGTTCGTCCGCCAGATCGGCGGTCACGGAGGCGGTGGAGTCTGCGGAACTGGCGGAAAAGGTGACGGCGGTGGCGTTGCCGATGACAAGTGACTCCGTGGTGCCGGCTGAGTCGCTGGAGAAGTTTGAAACCGTCCAAGTGCTGGTTCCTTCATCTCCGGTCCAGTAGGCGGTGTCTTCTCCCGAGGCGGCGGTCAGCACGAGGACGAGGCTGGTGCCGGTGGATGATACCAGGGTGGCGGTGTAGCCGTCAGTGCCGATGGAGGTGCTCGCGAGGGTGAAGTTGGTGGCGTCGATCCCGCTCGCTCCGGAGATCAGGGTATAGCTTCCGCTTGCAACGGAATCGGAATCGAGAGGATTGATGGTGACGGTGATGGTGCCGGAGCCGCTGTAGGTGTAGGTTCCTGAGACGGCGATGGTATCGACGCTGCCCGAGGTGGTGCCGAGATCGAAGTAGAGGGAACTTCCTCCCGTAAGGGTCAGGCCGCCGCCGAGGGTGAGGGTGCCGATGGCGCTGTCTTCCAGATTGATGGCACCGCCGCTCGCGACGGTGACGAGACCGCCGATGGTGCCGGTGCCGCTGAGGGTTGCGGAACTTTCGACGGTGACGGTGGTCGCCGCGAGGGATCCGGTGACGGCGAGGGTGCCCGCGCTGACGAGGGTGGCCCCGGTGTAAGTGTTCGCGCCGGAGAGGGTGAGGGTGCCCAACCCGGTTTTGGTGAAGCCGCCCGTGCCGCTGAGAATACCGCTCAGGGTGATGTCATTGGCGGTATCGGAGGCATCGGCTGCTTTGATGGTCACCGCAGTGCCGTCGGCCAGACCGTTGAGGTTCATGGCGAGAGAGGATGACCAATCCGCTTTGGCTCCGAGGGTGCCTGCGGTGAGATTGATCGAGTAGGTGTAAGTATTAGTCGCGGCGAGTACGATGCCGCCACTTCCAAGGTAAAGGTTGGCGGATGCTCCATTGAGCAAGACGGTTCCGGTGTTTCCTTCCAAGGAGCTTGTCGTGCCGAAGGTGATTTTTTCAGCGGTGGTTGTACCCCCCGTCAATAAAAGCAAAGAGTTTTGAACTGCCGTTGTGCCGGCTCGTGACAACACAATGCCGTTAACGGTGTCCGTGGATGTCAGGCTGCCGCTGCGGACTTCGAGGGTGTTCCACCGGGTGCTGGTGCTCCCCGCTGCGATCCGGATTTCGCCTCCTACCGTCAAACTACCGCCGTTTACCAAGGATGCCGATCCCGAGTTCCCGGTGCCCAGTGAAAAAATTCCCGTGATATCGGCGGTTCCTCCCGTCACCACCAAGCCGCTGGTTGAGGCCACCGTAGTAGGTTGGCTCGTGTCTGCGCTGTTGCGTACGATCGTAAGGGCCGAGGTCGTAAAACTGCCTCCGCTGATGTGATATAAGCCGGCATTGGATGAGTTTGATGATTGGCCAATACCACCTGCGAAGTTAATGG
>JASGDB010000129.1:0-3737 GCA_049841315.1 Bergeyella sp.
AGCGATATTTGTATATCTGCAGTCTCTCTGTCTTTTTCCTGTTGCTTTTTCCAATGTATTCTTCTAAATGATTTTTTTTAACTTTTAGTATATTGAATATTTACTTTGCAAACTTATCACAGTTTCTTAAACATCCTTAATATCTCGCTCTGAATTCAGTTGATTTATTTTAATAAATCCAATTCCAGAAGATTATTGTTCTTTTTGTTGGCTTCTTTTTGCTTTTCTTCCCTGTCTCGAAGCATTTTTGCTGTGTCTATCGGATTTCCGTTGGCATCGCGAATCTGAAAACTATCTCCTTGAGACATTATCTGTCTCAAATTTTTAGTCGGGTCATTTCTGTGTTCTATAAATAATTTTTTGAATTTCTTTTCATCTATACTAATCGGTGCTTTATCTCTTAATACACCTCCGCTTTCCGCAGCACTTTTCCATTCTTCACCGTTTAATTTTTGGGAAGATTTCATTTCAATAATATGGGTTTTGGAAGCGTCTTCCACCTTCACAATCATCCCCGGAAGTCCGCGGAATTTGTAAGGTCCGTCCTGAATCGGAATTTCAGTAGTAAACCATGCTGTCCATTTTCTACCAGCAAAAACTGTCGTAGCTTTCTGTGTATCAAACTCTCCGATTTTTTCCTTTTCAGGCAGGATGCTCCACTCCATTTCTCTGCTGTCTTCAATTTTATATTCTTCCGAACCTAAACTACTGAAATGAGAAATCTTGAAATCGGGATACGATTTTTCTATAATATGACCTACTTTTCCCTTTTTCCCTCCGGAATAATTTATATAAATATGTGTACTTCCTCTCTGTGAAGCCATTTGTTTTTCAAATTCTGCACTCATTATGGAATCTGAAACGAATTTATCTCTGCTGTAATATTTCGAGCCTTTTTTGGCAACATCCAGATACATCATTTCTTTATTCAAGGGGTTTTCGGTATCGGTGGAATCTGTTTTGAACTGATATTCGTAGATGAATCTCTGATTCTGCCCGAATGTCGCTGCTGATATCAGCAGTAATAAAAATGAAAGTTTTTTCATAATACTATTTAAAATTTATTCCGAAAGATAATCTATTTTTTCTAACAGTTTATCAATCGAGTTCTATTATGTTATTGTTTTTTCTGATTCTTTCCTTCATTAGCTTTTCCTGTTCTTTATCTTTCGCTGAGCCTTCATCATTAACAACTACTATATCCCTCGTCATTCTCAACTGTTTCATCGATTTTGTAGGGTCGTTTTCATAATCATTAAGCAGCTTGTTGTATTGTTTTCTATTGACTGCGATACGGTTTCCCATGCTGAAAACATCATTGTCAAAGCCTTCAGGGGCAATGTTTCTGATGCCTTTCAGCTCGAAAATATGAGAAGCAGTTTTGTCTTCCAGCTTGACAATCAGCCCCGGAAGTCCGTGAAATTTGTAAGGTCCGTCCTGAACAGGAATTTCCGTTGTGAACCATGCTGTCCATTTTCTCCCTGCGAATTCGGTTTCGGCTTTCTGTGCTTCCCACTCTCCTATCTTTTCTTTTTCTGAAAGGATTTTCCAGCTGATTTTACGGTCTTCCGCTACGCTGTAAGAATCCATGGAAATTCTCGTAAGAAGATTGATTTTGTAATCGGGATAGGATTTTGTGACCGTGTAGCGGATATTTCCTTTTCTGGAATCTGCTTTTATGTTAATTGCGCCTGTGGCTTTCAGCTGCTGCTCCAAATCGGCTTTCATAATGGAATCGGAATGGTAAACGGTGTAGCTGTAAAATTTTGAGCCTTCTTTCAGCACGTCGAGATTCATCATTTCGGTTTTGAGGTCTTCGCGGTTGGTAGAATCGGAAATGAATTTGTATTCGTAGATGAATCGTTTGTTCTGCGCAGTGACAAATATTGCAGATAATAATAAAAGTGTGGTAAAAAATTTCATATTCGTTTTGTTTGGTTTTGCCTGAGCTTCATTTTTATTCGCAATCATAAGTTAATTCTATTGGATTTTCAAAATTCTTCATTACTTCCCATTCTTTTTTATTGTAATCATCCTTGACATTTCTGCTATTTACGTCTTTTCCGTTAATAACATAAGTTGTTTGTTCGGTATTGAGATTTTCCAAAATCATAGACGGTTGTTTTTGATATTCCTTCCAAAATTTTCGGTATTGTTTTGAAGATAATTCTACAGGTTTTCCATTTCCTAAATTTCGGAATTTCAAATCATTTTCTTCTTTTGTAATTCCTTTTATTTCAAAACTGTATTCATCGGAAGAGTCGGAAATTTTCAGAATAAGTCCCGGCAATCCGTAGAATTTGTATGGTCCGTCCTGAACAGGAATTTCCGGAGTAAACCATGCTGTCCATTTTCTTCCTCCAAAACTCGTAGTTGCTTTTTGAACTTTATACCCGAAAATAACATCAGATTCACCGTTGCTGATTTTCCAATTTTGTGAACAATTATAATTTACTTTAAAGGTTTTTACAAAAAAACTTTCTTCTACGGAAATATTTTTTTCTAAAACATTTTTGATGATAAAAGAATTATACATTACGTTTGCTTCACTGCTGGGAATTCTAAGCGGTCCTTTTGAACCGTTTTTTTCATAATCAGCGATAAATTTTGTTTTCAGAGAATCTTTCCTGAATTTTTCGTAAGATTCAAAAAACGAAGGTTCTGTTCCGTTCAGAATTAATGCCGTTAATTCTTTTTTATATTCGGTTGCATTTTTTGCCGGCTTCCATTTCATTTCGTATATGACTTTATAGGATTGTCCGTAAACATCAGGATTCAAGAACAATAATAGAATCGGAAGCACAAGCTTTAATTTCAGATTTTTCATAATAAAGAGTTTAAGTTCCGGATAATCATAATAGCCGAAAAGAAAAATAAATTGAAACTTATGATTATGTATTAAGAGGATTGCGGACAATAATAAAAGTGTGGTATTTGTTTATGATAAAACCTAACAGGTTTCGGAAACCTGTTAGGTTTAGTCGTATTACTTTTTAGTTTCGACTCTTATTTCCCCTACTTTTTTGCCGTTTTCATCTTTTTTGGTAACAATCATTTGTTTGACAGATTTCGGGTCTATATCCTTCAAATCTGTATTTGGAACTAAAATTCCGTCTACATAGATTTTTATGTCTTCAGGAATAGCTTTTATTTTTAAATTATCTCCTTCTATAATACCATTTTTCAAATATTTAATTCTGTCGCCGTTGATAATAAAAATATCGGGCTTTAAATTGTTGTTACCAATTTCACTTTTATAGGTTCCGTCTTTAAAAATAATACTTTTGACATTCCTTCCTGACAGTTTAGCCTGCTCTGCGGCCAATTCTGCTGCTTTTCTTTCCAGTTCGGCTTGTTTTTTTGAAACTTCTTCTCTTTTCTTTGCAAGTTTTGCATTTTCTTTTGTGATTTTTTCTAATTTTTTCGCATTTTCAGGAGATAGTTTCGCTTTATCAAAATCGGCTTTGGCTTTTTCTGATTTAAAGAAAATCTCAGGATGTTTTTGAAATAATTCTGTTGCATCTTCTCCAAAAGCAATATCAGACAATTCAAATTTCAGATTTTCCAGAGATTTTACTTTATCTTTCCATTCCTTAGGATTAAACATTTCAGTAACTGTCTAAAAATTAAAAATAATTAAATAAAACACTGACAATCAATTTGTTATGTCGAATAAATTTTGTAACTTGTTGGTAACTAATCAAATAAGTTACTTTTATGAAAAATTATTCGAGCAA
>JASGDB010000130.1:0-12435 GCA_049841315.1 Bergeyella sp.
AGACAAAAAAGCTTTAAAATTTCACGAAATTTATGCTCCGAAATTCGTGAACGAATGATATACTTATTTTTCATCTATTCAAGGTACTTTACAAAGATATACAATCTCTTAAATTATCTTGAACCTAAAATAATAACTAAAGAATCAAGAAAACTATCAAGTGGAGGACTAACTGATATTGCAAAATATTACAAAAGAAATTTCGAAATTGACATTTCAGGATTTACACCGGGAATAACCAAAATGGAAGAATATCACGATAGGAGACATTTATTAGTTCACAGATTAGGGAGAACTGACCAACAATTCAGAAGAAAATATAATGTTACTACAAATACAATAAGTATTTCACAAGATTATCTATACGATTGTATAAAAGATTTTAGAAATTTTGCTGAATTACTAAGTAATCAAATTTCATATAAATTAAAAACTGAATTTTTAGAAAAAAAGAAAAAAGAAAAAAAAATAGATAGAGTTCTCTGCTTTGATTTAAAAATTCTCAAAGAATCAGAATTTCAATATTTAGAAAATCAATATGAATTTTGGGCAGAAGATACTTTTTTAATGTTAGCCGATATTTTAGATATAAAAAAACAGATAGATATAAATACTATTGAGATAGAAATTTCAGGAACATTTCAGCAAATAAAAGCATATAGTAGAATTTTAAAGCGGGCAAAAGGTAGGCGAGAAATTAATTTTGAAATAAAAAAAGATAGAATATATTCTGAAAATATATTCTCACACAAAATTTTAGATGAGGAATTATTACTACAAATAAAAAATAAATTGCCATCACAACCCTGGGAAACAGGAATTCATAAAAAAATCGCTTCTGAATTAAATGTTTCTAACAAACTTGTTTCTATTGCTATTCAACAACTAATAGCAAAAGGAATCTTCAAACCACAAATTGATGGTACAATTATAGATTAAAAAAATCCCCCGAAATTTCGGGGGATTTTTATATTCTGTCTTGTGCTTTTTGAGGGTTTTGCTTGGTATTATAATCCATATTTCTCTCTCAAAGATTGCATTACTTCATTCCACGGTTTACCTGAGTTTGGATTTTTTCGATGCTCTTCCAAACGTTCATCCAAAATCTTTTTCTGCTCATCAGAAAGTTCAAAGGAATCGTCGTTTTCCTTTTCATAACGAGCGCCTATAAACTCTAAAATTTCCAAAAAGAAAGCATTTTTATTTTCGGGTACAGACACATTGTACGTTGTCATACTATTCTGTTTTTTTTAAGTTTTTCCTAAACAAAAATACAAAATAAAATAATATAAAAATTTTCAAATTGCGACTCTGCTCTCCAAAATTTGTAACTTCGGAACAGAAATAAAAAATGAAAAAATCATTTCAAAATTTATCGCTGTTCTACCGCAAAATCCTCATTCCTGCGGTGCTTTTTTCCCTTTTAATAATGGGAATGATGCAGACATTCAGCGGGAGAAGTTTCGGGAATGCTTTTCTTTTTATTTTTCCGGTTCTGCATTATTTTATTTACGAAATACGTTTTCCGAATGAATATGGTTTTTATGCAAATCTGGGATTTTCGAGGTTTTCTCTTTGGGTAATTTCTGTGGCTTTCAGTGTGGCGGTCAAACTAATTTGCGGTTTTTTATGAGCATTATTCAGATTGACAGCATTTCCAAATCGTTCGGCGGAAAAACGATTCTTCAGGATGTATTTCTTCAATGTAAGACGGGAGAAATTGCAGGAATTTTGGGAAGAAACGGCTCAGGAAAATCGACTTTGTTTCAAATCGTAACCTGTGCATTAAAAGCCGGTCATAAGTTTGTAAAAATCGATGAAAAACTTATCCGAAGCAGTTTTGATACTCTCGGAAACATCAATTATCTTCCACAGTTTCATTTTCTGCCGTCTCATTTAAAAATAAAAACCAGCCTGTCCGCTTATGTTTCGGGAGATAATCGTGAAAAACTGTTTGAAAATCCGCATATTTCTCCGTTTTTAAACGCAAAGCCAAAGGAACTTTCCGGCGGTGAACTGAGAATTATTGAAGTTTTGATGCTGATATATTCTTCCTCGAAATTCACGATTTTAGACGAACCATTTCACAGCCTTTCCCCGAAAGTTACCGAAGAAATCAAATTATCAATCAAAGAAAACCTGCCGGACAAAGGTTTTATCATTTCAGACCACCAGTACAATCATATTACCGAACTTTCCGATGCTCTTTATCTCCTTTCCGAAACTTCCCTGAAACTCGTAAAAGACAGGAGCGATTTGAAATTTTACGGATATATCAATTTCTAAAAAAAAAGAAATATCTTTACCCTTTCAAACCGAAAAAATGACAAAAAAAATCCTCATACATTTCGTTCTGGTGTTACTGTTTCTGATGATTCCGGTGCTTTCCTCGCCGGATTTCGACGGCAGTTTCGGGATGCTTTCCGTGCCGCAGTTCCGGAGAGAATTGCTGAAAACGGTACTGCTTATTGTTTTTTTTTATATGAATTTTCTTGTGCTGATGCCGAAATTTTACAATTCACGGCGGTATTTCACATTCGCTGTTGTGGCGTTGCTTTGTTATTTGCTTATCATCACCGTTCCCTATTTAATAATTGAACCCAATCCGCATCCAAGACCTGAAGCGGGACCCGATATGAGACCTGGAATGAGGCCGATTCATCACGAAATAAAGCAAAATTACAAATTTATTTTCCGGTTTGCGAAAACATTGCTGCCATTCGGGTTTTCGCTTCTTTGTTCGTCTTATCTCTATATCAACATTAAGAAAAAAGAGGCGGAAATGCAGAAAAACAAAGCGGAGCTTTTAAGCCTGAAATACCAGTTGCAGCCGCATTTCCTGTTCAATATCCTCAATAATATTTATTCCCTATCGCTGCTAAAATCCGATGCCGCTCCGGAAAGTATTCTGAAATTGTCAAACGTAATGCGCTACGTAGTAAACGAATACAACAAAGACGAAGTTCTCCTGAAAGACGAAACCGCCTATCTCGAAGATTACATCGCACTCCAACTGATGCGGACAGACGAAAATCTGGAATTTAATTTTAACAAAAACATCGGAAACGAAAACCTGAAAATCGCGCCGATGATTCTGGTTAGTTTCATTGAAAATGCTTTTAAATACGGCTATAATGCGGAGGAAAACTCAAAAATAAGCATCGATATTTCCACTTCCGGGAATACGCTGTTGTTCAGAATTAAAAACAAAATCGTCAATCATTCCGATATGGAAGATTCCTCGAAAATCGGAATGAAAAACACAATGGAACAGTTGAATTACCTGTATCCGAACCGCTATATCCTCGATATTAAGGAAGATTCCGAGGAATATTCCGTAGATTTGAAAATAGATTTGATTCCGTGATGATAAAGGCAATCGCTTTGGACGACGAGCTTCTGGCACTGAAAGTTATAGAAAATTACTGTAGCAGGATTCCTGATTTGCAGTTGGAAAAGACGTTCCACAAGCAGAGCGACGCGTTGAAATACCTCAACAAATTCCCTGTCGATTTGCTGTTTCTCGATATTCAGATGCCCCAGAAAAACGGTCTGGATTTTTACAAAAGTATTGACCAGAACACTAAAGTTATCTTCACGACAGCGTTTTCGGAATATGCGGTGGACGCTTTTGAAATCAATGCCGTAGATTATCTGCTGAAACCTTTTTCGTTTGAACGCTTCCTGAAAGCGGTGGAAAAAGCAAGGGAAATCCCCAAAGATTCGGCTTCCGATACGCTGTTTATTCGGGCAGATTACAAACTTCACAAAATCAATTTTCAGGATATTCTCTTCGTGGAAGCCTTAGACGATTATATCAAAATCCACCTTTCGGACGGAACAAAAATCACAACAAGAATGACGATGAAAAACATTCAGGAAACCCTGCCTTCTTCCCATTTTGTGAGAGTACACCGTTCGTTCATTCTTTCCATAAAAAATATACGCCAGATTACCAACAAAACCATTAAAATTGGGGATTTCATTATTCCTATTGGAGAAAAATACAAACAGGAAATCGGAAAATTTATTGTGAAAAATTAAGAATTGTCTATTTTTTTTATATACCTTTGATATTGCAGTATAATCTCTAAATTTTGGAATTATGAAAAAATCAAACTCTCTAATAGGAATACTCGCCATAGCATCTTTTGCTATGATGAGTTTTATCGTTTACGATAATTACAATATGCTGGTTCCGGACTCTGCATTTTCCACCCCGAAAAATGTCGAATCTATAAAGAATAACAAAAATGCAGCACTTAGTGTTACCACTGTTGTAGCGGCAGCTCAGGCTTTCAAGGCGACTTTGAATTCTACACAAATTTCAAATTTGCAGAAGACTTATACTGCAACTTTGGGAAGAAAATGGTCTAATCTGCCTTGCGGTTCGCAATGTAGAAACGGTATTCAGTTATCGACTTTAACTTCTACACAGCTGGCAGCCGCAAAAGCCGTAATGCAAGCCGCATTGGGAACAGCAAGTGATGCAGGTTATGATATTATGAACGGTATTTTGGCAGCAGATGATTATCTGAATGAGAACGGCGGTGGCTCGGGCTATAGTTCGGGGATTTATTTTATTTCGTTCTTGAACGAACCCTCCACCACAGGTGCGTGGATGTTGCAATTTGGCGGACACCACATGGCATTCACCGTTTCTTTTAACGAAGGACAAGTGATTGGCACAACACCGGAAATGCTCGGTGTGGAGCCAACTTCTTTTACGCAAGACGGAACAGCTTACACCCCGCTTGCCACCAGAAGATCGGTTTTGCAAACTATGTTGGCAGGCTTGTCTTCAACAGAATTGGCAGCAGCAAAACTAACCTCAACATTTAGCGATTGCGTAATGTCGCCGGGCGAATCCAGCGGAGGAACAGGAACGATGCCTTCTACCAAAGTGGGTCTTGCCGTAAGCACGCTCACATCCGACAAACAAACTTTGGTGATGAATGCCATAAAGGAGTGGACTAAAGATATGGATAGCGAAACAGAAGCAGCTCTTAACACGCTATACGAAGATGGATTGAGCGGTACTTATATTGCATGGACAGGAAGCGGAACAGCAGGAACGGCAAGCACTTTTCTCAACGCCAATACCAACTATGTACGCATTGACGGTCCAAGAGTTTGGATAGAATTAGTATGCCAAAGCGGTGTTATTTTTCCTTCGCAAATTCACTACCACTCTGTTTGGAGAGACCACGAAAGCGATTATGGAAGCGATTTGAACGGTACGCCTTTAGGCGTTTCGGAAGTAGTTAACAACACCGCAAAATATGTAAAAATCTATCCCAACCCAACCTCTGAAACCTTGAGCTTACAACTGGAAAAAAGTTTGACCAACGCAACAATTACAGTTTATGATGTTTCGGGCAAAGCAATTTCCACAACCAAAAATGTAAGTGGGACAAATATAAATATCCCTGTAAAAACTTTGACTTCGGGCAATTATGTAATTATGGTTTCCGATAAAAACGGAAACTTTACAGCGAAGTTTATTAAAAAATAATTTTGCTAATTCGATTTAAGTTAAAAACAAACCTCACAGATTTTCAAAACCTGTGAGGTTTTTAAAAAAAACCGTTCTTTGACATATTTGGTTTACACGTTTTCATTTTATTATTGAAAAAATATTAACTTTGCCTTAAACAAGCGAGTTTATGGAAACAACATTTGTAATAAAAGAATCCGATTTGAATACAGGTTTTATGGAAGCCATCAAAAAACTGTTTCAAAAAAAAGGACAGTTGCAGATTACCATTACGGATTATGAAGATTTTGATTTGTATAAATCCGAAACTCCCGAAGAATTCATCAGCCGTATCAATCAACGGACAGAAGAATTGGAAGCCGGTAAAAATACGGTATCATTCGACACGGAATCATTCGACAGTTTTGTAAAAGAACGCCTGTAAATATGAGCAGGCAGATTATTTTTACCAACGGTAGTTTTGAGGAATTTGTGAATTGGTCTATCGTCAATAAAATGAATTTCAAAAAAATAGCAGAGTTGATAAAACATATACAGCGTGCTCCTTTTGAAGGCATCGGCAAACCGGAACCTCTGAAGCATAATCTGCAAAGATGCTGGAGCAGAAGAATTACAGATGAACACCGCCTTGTGTACAGGATAAATGACAATAACGACATAGAAATTGTCAGTTGTAAAGGGCATTATTAAAGAATAACAACGTGTAAACCGAGAATCAAAGAGGTACACACGTTTTTTTTATGTAAATAATAATCCAAACCTCACAGATTTTCAAAACCTGTGAGGTTTTCTATCCGTAATAAAATGAAATTCGACAAAAAATATTTTCTTTTACTTCTATTTTCCTTTTTCGGTTTGTTGAAACTTTCGGCACATCCGATGCCCAATTCCGTTTTGCAATTAGATGTATTTTCGGAAAAAATAATTTGCAAAATCCATATTCCGCTCAAGGAAATGAAATACGCTGTTCCGTTTGATGTGGACAATTTGCAAAATCTTAATCTTCAAAATAAAGAATTGGTTGATTATATGAACAGTCATTTTCGGGTGTTGGACAACAAGCAAAATCCGCTAGGCAAAAAACTTTTGAATATCACGACCGAAACCACCGAACAAACCGGAACAGGGCAATATGCCGAACTCATCGCCGATTACGAAATTGCGACAAACAGCCGGAGTTTCACGATAGATTACAATGCCGTCATTCATCAGGTCAATTCGCACAAAGCAATGGTTGTCGTTCGGCAAGATTGGGAAACCGGAAAAACCGGCGAAGAAAATACCGAAGTCGGGGTTATCGGTTACAGCTTGGAAGCAAAACGCGCCAATCTTTTGAAAATAGATTTGGAAAAAGGCAGCAATTGGACGGGTTTCAAAAGTATGGTAAAACTCGGAATGAAGCACATTTCCGAAGGAACCGACCATTTGATGTTTCTGTTGGTTTTGCTCCTTACCGCGCCGCTGATTTGCCTCGGCAAAAAATGGAAATCCAATCCAAACACCAAACAATCATTTATTAAAATCCTGAAAATTACAATCGCCTTTACCGTCGGACATTCCTTAACTTTGATACTGGCAACTTTGGGCATCATCACATTTCCGTCGAAACCTATTGAGATTCTGATTGCCGTTTCTATTCTGATAACCGCTTTTCACGCTTTGAAACCGCTTTTCCCGAATCGGGAAAACCTGATTGCCGGATTTTTCGGGCTGATTCACGGGCTGGCATTTTCCACCGTTTTGTCGGAATTAAATTTGACAAAAGAACGATTGGTATTGAGTTTACTCGGCTTCAACATCGGCATCGAACTGATGCAACTCATCGTGATTTTTTTGGTAATGCCTTGGTTATTACTGATTAGCAAATATAAAATTTACAATTTTTACAAAAATTTTCTGGCAGTTCTGGCAATCATCGCTTCGGTTTCCTGGATTGCGGAGCGCATTTCCGAAACGCCGAATTTCATCTCAAAATACTTGGAAATCTTTACCCGAAATTCCATTTTGTTTGTCGTCTTTTTGTTTTTGTCCTTCGTGCTGTTTTTCGTTTTTAAATTTAAAAAGTGTGAAACAGACGAATAATCCAACTCAAATCCGATAAAATTTTTCGCAGAAAAAAACATATACATCGCATTTTTTTGAAATTCCGTTTTTTTTTTTTCTTTGGCGTTCCCGATATTGTAGGATAAAAAGAGGGAATATCAGAACAAATATCAATCAAAAAATATTGAGAATATGAGAGTTAAATTTATTTTTTTATTAATCGTGGGAAATTTTTCCGCTTCGGTTTTCGCACAGCAAACCAAAGGAATTATCGTCATCAACGAACAAACCCGAAAACCCGAAGATTTTATTTCGGTGCAGTCGGAAGATGCTCAATTTCAGAAATATACGGACGAAAACGGTTTTGTTTCCTTAGGAAAAGAAAATCTGGAACATCAGAAAATTACCGTTTCCGGTTTGCATTTTGATACCGAAACTTTTGAGTTTGATACGCTGGAAAAGAAAAACGGCATTGCCTATATTTACCTACTTCCGAAAGCCCTGAATTTGGACGCAGTTACCATTACAAGCACCAAAAACAGCGAGATTTTCCGCACCATCAGTCATCTGGATATTCATCTCAGACCGATTGATAATTCGCAAGATGTTTTGCGTTCCGTTCCGGGACTTTTCATCGGGCAGCACGCCGGCGGCGGAAAAGCGGAACAACTTTTTATCCGTGGTTTTGACATTGACCACGGAACGGACGTTGCCGTTTCTGTCGATGGAATGCCTGTAAATATGCCGAGCCACGCCCACGGACAGGGTTATGCCGATTTGCATTTCGTAATTCCCGAACTGATTGAAAATGTGAATTTTAACAAAGGTCCGTATTTCGCCGATAAAGGCAATTTCGCCACCGCCGCTTTTGTTGATTTTAAAACCAAAGATTACCTCGAAAATAATTTTGCCAAAATTGAAGTCGGGCAGTTTGATACCTATCGCGGTGTTTTGGGTTACGATTTTCTCAACCACAAAAAGAACGGTGGAAACCAAAGTCTGTATTTTGCAGGAGAAGCCAATTTTACCAACGGCTATTTTGATAATCCGCAAAATTTTAACCGCTTGAACGGAACGCTGAAATATTACGGAAAAATTTCGGAAAATAATTTTCTTTCGGCGACAATTACGGGTTTTCACAGCAAATGGAACGCTTCGGGACAAATTCCTGACCGAGCGGTGGAAAGCGGCTTGATTGGCTGGTTTGGAGCGATTGACCCGAACGAAGGCGGCGAAACTTCACGTTATAATGCCAACATAAAACTGGCTTCTTATCTGAAAAACGGCGGAAAATTGACCAACCAGTTTTTCTATTCCAAATACGATTTCAACCTGTTTTCCGACTTCACTTTTTTCCTGAATGACACCGTAAACGGCGACCAGATTCAGCAAAAGGAAAACCGAAATATCTATGGTGTAAATTCAGTTTACGAAAAATCCTCCAAAATCGGAAATGTGGAAACCGAAACCAACGCTGGAATCCAGTTTCGTTATGATGATGTGCAGGATATTCAACTCAATCATACCAAAAACCGAACAGAACTTTTGGAACGATTGAAATACGGAAATGTAAACGAAGCCAATTTTGGTGCGTTTTGGTCGCAAAAATTCAGGTTTGAAAACGGCATCAGCATTACGCCCGGTTTGCGTTACGATTATTTTAATAATCAGTATGACGATTTTCTCGAAAACAAATATTACAAATCGGAATCGCAGATTCTCTCGCCAAAGTTGAATATCAATTATAACCTGAACCGGAATGTGGAACTTTACACCTATTTCGGAAAAGGATTCCACAGCAACGATACGAGAGTTGCGGTTTTGGAAAACGGAAAAAAAGTGCTTCCGCCTGCTTTGGGAAGTGATTTGGGCGGAATTTTCAAAATCGGAAAAAAATTCTTGTTGCAAACTGCCGTTTGGTATCTTTGGCTTGACCAGGAATTTGTGTATGTCGGCGATGAAGCGGTGGTGGAAGAAAGCGGAAAAACCGAGCGTTACGGATTGGACGTTTCGGCTCGTTACGAGATTGTAAATCATTTGTTTGCGGACTTCAATTTAAGCTGGGCACACCCAAAATCGCTTGGCGTTCCGAAAGAAGAAAGTTACATTCCACTGGCTCCGAAATTGGTCAGCACAGGCGGAATTACCTACAAAAAAGAGGAAGGTTTTAACGGCAGTTTGCGTTACCGGTTAATGGGCGACCGTCCTGCGAACGAGGATAATTCCGTTGTGGCAAAAGGTTATTTCATTTGCGATGCCGTCTTAAATTACACCACAAAAAAATGGGAAATCGGGGCTTCCGTTCAAAATATTTTCAACACGAAATGGAAAGAAACGCAGTTCGATACCGAAAGCCGCTTGTATAACGAAGCAAACTCCGTTTCGGAAATCCATTTTACACCGGGAACGCCGTTTTTCGGGAAGTTGAGTTTTTCGTATTTCTTTTGAGTATAGATATTCACCGATACTTTTCACAAATTTACCGCATTTATTTTGATGTTTTTTTTGTGAAAATTACCTTTGAGTATGTAAACCAAAAAATACCGAAGTTATGAAATCACTTAATAGAAAAGATTTTTTGAAAAGTCTTGGTTTAGCAGGAGTTACGGTGGCTGTTGCTCCTATTTTGGCACATTGCGGAACAGATGATGATGTAGATACTTCGTCGTCATCAGGCAGTTCATCATCAGGCGGTTCATCATCAGGGACTTGCAGCGTTACCAATTCTGAAACCGAAGGGCCGTTTCCTACCAAATCTCCATCTTCTCTGGTCAGAGCAAATATTATAGGAGATAGAACGGGTGTGGCTTTTGCCATTAATATTACTGTCCAAAACACCAACAATTCCTGTGCGGCATTACAGGGAGCATTGGTGGACATCTGGCATTGCGACAAAGACGGGAACTACTCCGAATACGGCGGTACGGCTATGCAGACGGCAGATTACACTTCCAGTCATTTTTTGAGAGGAAGGCAGACTACGGATTCCAACGGGCTGGTATCGTTTACTTCGATTTTTCCGGGCTGGTACAGCGGCAGGGCAACGCATATTCACGTTCATATTTATAAATCTGACGGAACTTCTCTTCTGGTAACGCAAATTGCATTTCCCGAAGGTAGCGACAGTGCCGTGGTAGCCGTAAACAGCGCCACAGCATACGGATATACCAAAGGAATGACCGGATACACCTACAATGCAAGCGATAATGTTTTTTCTGATGGAGTGTCTAACGAAATGTCCAGCATTTCAGGAAGCATTAGTGCAGGATATACCTTAACGCACACTATAAAAGTAGCCGGTTAATCAGTTTTTATACAATTTTTGCCATAACAAATCGGGTTATGGCAAAAATTTATTTGAATATCTGTTTTTAATCATAATTTGGCAAAATCCTTGCGAACTTTGATGAGTGAAATCGAAAATTCGACATAGTCAACAGCCTTTGCGGGCCATAAAAACAGTTTATTTAGTCAAAAATCTTTGCGGAATTTGCGTTAAAAAAATCATTATGACTAAAGATATTCAAAAAATTTAACCTAAAAAAGAACGAAATGTTAGTACAATCGCCTTCGGTTATTTTAAAAACGGATTTCAGAAATTGGAAGATTTCGGGAAATTTGCAGCTGTGCGAAATTATCGCTGAAGACAATTTCAAGGTTCGGGAATTTTTGATAAAAAAATCTGCCGAGTCTGAAATAGAATGTACCGGCGGCTGCACCGCACTCTTAATTCCGCTCTACGGATTAATGGAAATAAACGGAAAAACAATTTCCGCCAACGAAACATTAACCCTGAAAAACACTGAAAACAAGATACTTACCATTAAAAATATATTAGAAGAAGATTCTGATATTTTAATGATTGAAATTAAAGAAAAGCAGGAGCCGTTTTGTGAAAATCATTCAGAAATCAGCATTCTCAGAAATGCACTTTCCCGAATTTCCGGCAATACGGAAGCACCCAACTACATCGGGATTTTTGACGGAAGGGAAGAATTGCAGTACCAACTGGAAAATCCGGATAATAAAATTTTCGCAATGGTGCTGAACGGTGCTTTTGAAATACAAAACCGCCTGTTGGAAAACAGAGATGCCGTTGTACTCTGGGAAATAAATGAGCTGGAATTTGAAGCCCTGAGCGAAAACGCACTGATTATTTTCTTTGAAATACAAAAATAATGAAAGCAAAAATCAGATTGGCATTTAGAATTACCATCGGGCAGAATCCGGAACATCTTTGGGACCAATATGTTTTTGAAGATACCTATCAGGAATACAGGATACAGCATCAGGTTTTTAATTCAAAAGAAAATCCCGTCAACCATTATTGGGAGCTTCTTGCACAAAACCCTGCTGCTCACAGGATTCCCTTTTTGCTGAGTGCATCGGCGGAAAATTATGTAAAACAGCTTAATGGCGAAATCAAAAGCCTTCCCGATGCTTTGGGAAACAGATTTTTTAAATTTGAAAACTATAAATTGGACATTGTGAACGCACACTTGAACGATGCTTCAAAATTCAAAATAGGAATCACATTTTTCAGCGGAAAACTCCTGCTGATTGATATTATTGACAACAAATTCCTCTTGTCCGAAAATTTGAACACAGAAGAAATTCTTCCTACGTTTATGTTTCCATTTCACCAGCAGGTAAGCATCTGCGAATACGAAAAAATGGATTGATATTCGCTAAGTTTTACAGCTTTGCCTCATTCTTTTTTATTATTTCAATGGAATAGGCGAAAATTCATTTGCGGACTTAAAAACATAGGTTCTTCGACAAAAACTGTGGATTTTAAAATTAACATTTATCTATAAATTCTCAATTTCTGTTCTTTTGTCTTGAAACAAAAGAACCAAAAGTTCAAGACTTGGAAACTCGGCTAAAATTTTAAA
>JASGDB010000131.1:0-5359 GCA_049841315.1 Bergeyella sp.
GTGGAAATTTTTTAACGAAAATTCTTTAAAATTTTTAACGCCTCCGTTTCCGAGGTCATTTTAAAATAATATGGATATTTTTTTTCCATACAAAATGGCGAAGAGCCAATATCTTTGTTAAATTTTGATGATCTTTTGAGCTAAAAAATTTAAAAAGGCTCTAAATTTGCCGGCTGGAAAAGGTCTTTTTTATTTTGGCAACCTTTTTGTAAAATCAAACCCATGAAAAAGTTAATCAGTTTATTTACAGTAGTATTTTTTGGCTTATCCTTTTCGCAGAAGTTGGACAATATCCAGTCGGGAGAGGTTCTTTCGTACAGAATACATTACGGATTTCTGAATGCGGGAACGGCTACACTGAGTACAACCAAGACGACTTACAGCGGACAGCCTCATTTTTATGTGAAAGGAGTAGGAAAGACTACCGGAGCGGTAAAAACTTTTTTTAAAGTGGAGGACGTTTATGAAAGTTATATCAATTACAATACGGGACTTCCGAGCTTTTATGTGCGAAATGTGAGTGAGGGAAGCTATCGCCAGCATTACGAAACTACATTCAACCATAATAATCAAACGCTCGTTCTTACCGATAAGAAAAATCCAAAAAACGGTTCAAAAACACTGAAATCCGTGAAAGGTGTTCAGGATATGCTTTCCGCGTTTTATTATCTGAGAAGTATTGATTCGGAGAAAATGAAAGTGGGCGATGTTTACAATCTGAATGTGTGGATTGATGACGAAATGTTTCCGTTCAGGCTTCGTGTTGCGGGAGCAGAAAATATGAAAACAAAATTCGGAACTGTGAATGCGTTGAAAATTATTCCGTCCGTAATGAGCGGAAGGGTTTTCAAAGATAAAGAAGGTGTTACGCTTTGGGTAACGAATGACGAAAACCATATTCCTCTTTCCATAAAAGCGGAGCTCGCCGTAGGTTCTCTGAAAGCGGATTTGGACAGTTATAAAAACGTAAAATATCCGATTGCGTTTAAGAAAAAATAAAAAAATGCACAACATCTGTTGTGCATTTTTTGTTTCAATATTTCTTTATTTCATCTCATTGATAGAGGTTTCCAAAAGTTTGTAATATCTGTTGTCATCGTAATCCAGCTTCATGTATATTTTGTTGTCCTGTAAAATCTGAAAATATTCTTCTGCGGATTTTTTGTCATTCAAATCTACATAAACTCCCACTAAATTAAATAAGATTGCTTGTCCCACAACAGCATTATAAATCGCATCTTTATCTTTGAATTTTACTAAAGGCAGTTTGGCTTTCCATGTTTCCAATGCCTTATTGATTTCGGCAAGCCCTTTGGCTTTTGTGTCCGCAGAATTGTTGATTTTCAATTTTGTAAATCCTGAAACAGCGTTGATTTTTGCTTTTTCCAAATCATCATATTCCCCTTTGTTTTTGATGTAGAAAATGGTGCTACCAATGGTTTTGCTTTTAAATCCGTATACATCATTCACATAACTTTGGATTTGGCTTAAAATCTTATTAACATTCTGATTTTCATAATAATTTCTTCTGATGCTGTTGGTAGAACCGGACGTTATAAGCTCAAAATCATCGGAAAATACTTTTTCTTCCACTACATTTCCTCCTGTCATTACTTTCAGAACAGTCGGCTGTTTTCCATATACCTGATTGGCATTGTCTTGAAATTCCATATTATTAAAATCAATCACGAAATTAATTCCGTTTTCCCCTTTGTTGAACCCTTTTAATTCCATTTTGGATTCCATTACATTTTTATCAAAAATCAGATAATTGGAAATATTAGGCTCTTGATAGGTTGGTTTTGAAGGTTTCACGTATACCGGTTTTGAAGGCAGTTTCAGCTGAGGTTTGTTTCCGCTTTCTGTGAGTGCCAGCCTTTCCAGCAAAGAGAGTTTAGCAAATTGGTCAGATTCTAATTTGAATTTTTCTTTTGCCTCTTTTACATCATTTTCATGATTTTTTAAAGCTTCCTGATAGTCAATTTCAGATTGTTTTACCACATTATCGTAATTCGCCAGTTTATCCTGAAATTCTTCTTTGGCAACTTTCTCCAAATCCTCAGCTTTCATGGTATAAGGAATGTGGATGGTAAATTTGTAATTGTTCTGACCGAGGTTTAATTTTGTTTTTGGTTCTTCAAGTCTTTCAGAATTCACTTGTTCGGATAAAATCCTCTGAGATTTAAATGACTGAAATGCCAGAAGCATTACGATTGAACCGATAAAAATTTTTTTCATAATGTATATTTTAATTGGTGATTTTTTCTATAAAGTCTTAAACTGTTCAAGCATTCTGATGTCATTTTCAAAGAACATTCGGATGTCGCTCATTTGGTAAAGTAGCATCACGATTCTCTCGATTCCCATCCCGAAAGCATATCCGGAATACTGGTCGGAATCGATATTAACGTTTTGAAGAACCGCAGGGTCTACCATTCCGCATCCCATGATTTCCAGCCACCCTGTTCCTTTCGTGATTCTGTAATCCGTTTCGGAATTAAGCCCCCAATACACATCCACTTCGGCGCTCGGCTCTGTGAAAGGGAAATAAGACGGTCTCATTCTGATTTTCGATTTCCCAAACAGTTCTGTGGTAAAAAACTGAATGGTCTGTTTTAAATCGGCAAAACTCACATTTTCATCAATATAAAGTCCTTCAATCTGGTGGAAAATACAATGCGAACGGGAGGAAACCGCTTCATTTCTGAAAACTCTTCCCGGAGAAAGAATTCTTATCGGTGGTTTGTTTTCTTCCATGTGGCGAATCTGCACGGATGAAGTATGCGTTCTCAGCAGGATATCAGGATTTTGTTCGATGAAGAACGTGTCCTGCATATCTCTTGCCGGGTGATATTCCGGAAGATTCAGCGCAGTGAAATTATGCCAGTCGTCTTCAATTTCAGGACCGTCTGCAACGGCAAAACCGATGGATTTGAAGATTTCGATGATTTTGTTTTTTACTAAATTAATAGGATGCCTTGTTCCCAATTCCAGAGGAAAAGCGGGTTTGGTAAGGTCGTCTTTTTCGATAACGGTTTCGGAAGATGTTGTGTTTTTCAGCTCTTCCAATTTGGCAGCAACAGCCTGTTTCAGCGTATTGATTTTCTGTCCGAATTCTTTTTTCTGTTCGTTCGGAACTTCTTTGAATTTTTCAAAAAAATCGTTGAGGATTCCTTTTTTTCCGCTGTATTTGATACGGAATTGTTCGATTTCTTCCTTTTGGGAAGAGGCAAAACCGTTTACATCTGCTAATAATTCGTCAATCTTTTCTAACATTGTCGTTCTTTCTGTGAGGTTGCAAAATTACAAAAATTTTATGTGAATCTCGGGACACGGAAGCATAAAAAGACCTGCTCCGAAAAGAACAGGTACTTTATTGTTTTTGTGCGAAATATTTTATTTCGTTTCTATTGCTTTTATCGAAACCTGAAGCGTTACTTCATTTTTCAACAATCCATTTTCTACCGGCATTGCGAATTTCACTCCGAAATCTTCACGATTGATGTCAGTCGGCTGTGTAGCGATGGCTACCGTTCCATCTTCTTTTACGGAAACATTGGCAAGAAACTGTACGGGTTTTGTAATTCCTTTAATGGTGAGGTTTCCTTCCAGAACCGTGTTGTAATCGCCGCTTTCGGAAGCAGTTACTTTCGTAATTTCATAAGATGCAGTCGGGAATTTTTCCACTTCAAAAAAATCAGCGCTTTTCAGATGTCCTTCCAGTTTTGCTTTAGAGTCGGTATCATCCTTTAAATCAATGCTTTCGAGGGAATTTACATCCGCAACAAATGTTCCGCTTTCCAATTTTCCGTTTTTTACGGTGATATTTCCGCTTTCAAATTTAATCGTTCCGAAATGGCTGGTATTTTCAGATTTTACGACTTTATAGCCTTTCCATTCTATTTTGCTGTTCAGCGTGTCTATGCTATAAACGGTTCCGTCCTGAGTGGTGGTTACGTCGTTGCTTTCGCTGGTAAGTGGTTTGTCTTTTCCGCAGGAAACAAGCACGGCAGTTGAAATCAGGGCAGGAAATAATAATTTTTTCATAGTGTAAATTTTTTTTATGGATTCAAGCGGCGAAATTATGAAAAATATCAGTAATACGGAATATTGAAATTATTAATAATAGGAAACAATTCCGTACTTTTGTTCTATGCTATTGGAGATAAATCATTTAATTTTTTCGCATCAGCCGGAACATCCTTTGTTCCAGAATTTCAACCTTAAAATCGACTCGGGAAAAATCGTCGCCCTTGCCGGAGAAAGCGGTTGCGGAAAATCGACTCTGTTGAGCTTGATTTACGGACTTCTTCACTGGAAAAATGGCGAAATTATTTTTGACGGAGAACGTTTGTACGGCCCTCAGAAAAATCTGGTTCCCGGAGAAAAAAACATGAAATTTGTAGCACAGGATTACGATTTGATGCCTTATGCAACGGTGTATGACAATGTGGGGAAATTCCTCTCCAATGTCAATCTCAGGGAAAAACGGGAAAAAGTGGAAGAACTTCTGGATGTCGTAGGTATGAAAGAATACGCAGATGTGTTTCCGAAAAATCTTAGCGGCGGACAACAGCAAAGAGTTGCGATTGCCAGAGCACTTTCCGTAACGCCGAAACTCCTTCTTCTGGACGAACCGTTCAGCAATCTTGATTTTTCAAGGAAATTAGAGCTTCGGGAAAGGCTGTTCAATTATGTGAAAAAAGAAAATCTTTCGCTCATTATTTCCACACACAATCTTATGGAAATTCTGCCTTGGCTCGACCAAATTATTGTTTTGCAGGACGGCAGACTGATTCAGAATGACGCTCCGGATGAAACTTACAGAAACCCTTACAACGAGTATGTGGCAAGGCTTTTCGGTGAGGTCAATGTTTTTTCGGATGAAGAAAAAGAACGTTTCGGAATCAGTAAGAATTTTTATTTCCCGCACGAAATCATCATTTCCGAAAATGGTGAACAAGCGGAAATTCTGGAAAGCCGTTTTTCGGGAAACCACTATTGGAATAAAGTGAGTTTCAAAGGAAAAAATATTGTGGTTTATTCGGACAAACAGTTTTCCGGAACGGTGAAAGTTTCTTTTTAGACCTGAGAATTTTAAATGGTTTGATTTTGTTTGAAAAAGTTTGAATAATAAATCCCAACCAAAAACTTCCATCTTCCTGCTTCCATCTTCCAACCTGAAACCTCGCACCTCATTCCCCTTAATGTTAATATGTGAATAACTCCCTCCAGGCTAAACGCATTAAAATTGTGTTATATTGGTAAAAATTTGTGATTTTTAATGGAGAAAAAATATTTTTCAACAGTGTTTTTTTAATTCTTGCTGATTTTACAGATAACGCTGATTAAAAACAAA
>JASGDB010000132.1:0-24073 GCA_049841315.1 Bergeyella sp.
CTCCGTTTCCGAGGTCATTTTAAAATAATATGGATATTTTTTTTCCATACAAAATGGCGAAGAGCCAAAAATAATACCTGCTTTCAAGCTCCGTTAATTAGAATCATTCTTCCCACAATATTTACGTATTTTTGCGGACAGAAAATCAATTCGGAAGATAATGGAATTTTTTAAATATCAGGGAACGGGAAACGATTTCGTCATGATTGACAACCGTAATCTTAGCTTTCCGCAGAACCGTGAATATATCGAAAAACTCTGCGACCGCAGATTCGGAATCGGTGCGGACGGACTGATTCTTCTGCAAAACGATGAGGAAACAGATTTCAGAATGGTATACTACAACTCCGACGGAAACGAAAGCACCATGTGCGGAAACGGCGGAAGATGTATCGTTGCTTTTGCTTATTTTTTGGACATTTTTGAAAGCAAAACGGTTTTTAATGCTGTCGACGGACTTCACGAAGCGGAGATAAAAAACGGCATCGTAAAACTGAAAATGATTGATGTCAACACTATTTCCAAAGACGGAGAATGTTTTGTAATGAATACAGGCTCACCACATTTCGTGAAAAACGTGGAAATGTTAAAAGATTATAATGTCTACGAAAATGGTAACAATATCCGAAACTCTCCTACTTATAAAGCCGAAGGAATCAACGTCAATTTCGTGGAACAGATTTCTGATGATGAAATTTTCGTGCGAACGTATGAGCGCGGCGTGGAAGACGAAACCTACAGCTGCGGAACAGGTGTAACGGCTTCTGCCCTTTCTTTCATGCTCAACAATACTATTTCAGAGGTGAAAGTGAAAACACTCGGAGGCAATCTGAAAGTATATGCAGAAAAAAACGGTGATTCGTTCAGCAATATATGGCTGGAAGGTCCTGCTGTTCAGGTATTCAAAGGTCAGATTTAATAAAAAAAACATTTTTAAAAGATGAAAAAAATTCTTTCATTTATATTTTTGCTGCTGATTGCAGCAGCCCTTATCGGCGGTTTTTTCGGGTATCAATATTATAAAAAATACTTCACTAATAACGTGGAAAAAGAAGGCTATGTGCTGATTCCGCACAATGCGGATTTTGAACAGATTCTCGATTCCATCGCTCCTTATGTGAAAAATAAGGAATCTTTCAAAGAAGTGGCAATCAAGAAAAGCATGAACCGCTATTTTCATGCCGGACGCTACCATATCAAAGGCGGAACAAGCAACACCGACCTCGTCAACATGATTAAAGCCGGAAACCAAACCGAAAATACTTTCCGCATCGGAGATTTCTATGATGTCTACCAAATGGTGGGAAGAGTTTCAAAAAAAACAGAGCTGGATTCCGCAAGATTTGCGAATGACCTTGATAAAATCGCAAAAGAAAAAGGACTTAGCAATGCCGAAGATTTAAAAAAATATTTCTTTATCGACACCTACAATTTTTTCTGGACAGTAACACCTGACGAGTTTTTCAAAAAATTTGAAGACCAGTACAATGAATTCTGGAATGTTGAACGTATCGAAAAAGAAAAAGCATCCGGACTTACAAGAAATCAGATTTATGCGCTGGCATCCATCGTGTACAAAGAATCCGGAGGAAAACCCGATGAAATGAACACCATTGCCGGACTTTACCTGAACCGTTACAGAAAAGGAATGAAGCTACAAAGCGACCCGACGGTAATATATGCAGTAAACAAAGCGACCAATTTTACCACGCCAATCCGCAGGGTTTTGTACAAACATTTAAGAGAACCTTCTCCTTATAACACCTATGCCAATGCAGGAATTCCTCCGGGACCAATCTGCGTGGTAGACAAGGCTTCCGTAGATGCCGTACTTTCTCCGGAAAAAAACGATTATATCTACATGGCGGCCGACCCAGCGAGATTCGGCTATCACAAATTCACGGCAAGCGATGCGGAACACGCACGGAATGCCAAAATATATCAGGAATGGCTGAATTCCAAAAACATCAAAAAGTAACTTCTGAAAATTTTCGCAAAAATTAAACATTTGTTTTAACCAATGAGAGAATATTCAATCTATATTTTATAAAACGTATTTATGAGTCTAAACATCGAAATCAAATCGATTATCAGAAAAAGAACTCTTGGTCTGGTGTTCGTGCTTGGTACTGCAAGCATGGCATTTGCACAAGAAAAAATGAACATTTCCGGTAAAATTATGGATAAAGGCAATCAGCCCGTTCCGTATGCTTCCGTTACCTTTACCCATCCTGATAATAAACTGTTCAGCGATGCGGTTCTTACCGACGAACAGGGAAATTATGCCATACAGCTCGTTCCCGGAAATTACACCGTGATTATAGAAGCGATTGATTATAAAAAATCAACACTTACAAAAGCCGTTACTACTTCCGGAAATATCGGAAATTTTACCATTGAAAAAGAAGAATCTTCAACGCTCACTCCTACAAAAGAAATTCAGGGAGTAACCATTACGGCGCAATCTACAAAGCCTTACAAAGTGGAACTCGACAAAAAAACCTACAACGTAAGCGCTGACCTTTTAAGCAAAGGAGGAAACCTTCAGGATGTCCTTCAGAACGTTCCTTCCGTGAATGTGGATACCGACGGAACTGTTTCCATGAGAGGAAATTCCAACGTACGCTTTTTAATCAACGGAAAACCTTCTTCATTACTCGGAATTGATGACGGAGCGAATGCCTTGCAGTCCATTCCGTCCGAAAGCATTGAAAGAATTGAAGTTATCACCAATCCTTCTTCAAAATATGAAGCCTCCGGAACTGCGGGAATCCTTAATATTATTTTGAAAAAAGAGAAAAAAACAGGCTTCAACGGCAGTGTTACCGGCTCTCTCGGGTATTTGCCAAGTACCAGCCTGAACGCCAACCTGAACTGGAAAAAAGGCGACTGGACATGGTATGTGAACGGCGGAGGCGGATACAAAGAAACTGAAGGAACACGAAAAAACGAAACCACAAGAAAAGAAGATGTAAACCAGCTTTCTTCCGGCGCATTCCCATTTACCCAGTATAGCAACCAGAAAGGAAAAGATAAAAGAGAAGGCGATAATTACAACCTTACAGCCGGATTGGTAAGGGATTTCGGGGAAAAAACTTCCGTAAACCTTTCCGGAATGATTCGCAGTTTCAGCAATGATACTGATGAGCTGAATACTTATGATGAAGATGTTTTCACCAAAATATTCACTGATGCTGCTGTAGTCATACCACCCGTAAAAAACGATGTTTACAGGGAAAGACGGAATATCGGGTATATGAAGAATTTTGCCACACAGGCAGATTTCGGAATCGACCAAAAACTGGATGATAACGGACAGAACCTTTCTGTTTCCGGAAGTTTCCAGACCAATAAAACGGACGGCACTTCCGACATCAATCAGGTTGCCGTATGGAACAACAATCTGTCTGATCCCAATAACAACACTTCTGTTACCAAAGTTATTTCAGATTCCAAAAGCAGAACTTTCATCGGAAAAGCGGATTATGAGCTTCCGATGGGAGAAAAGTCAAGACTTGAAGCCGGAGCGAGATATGATTTCAACAGAAATACCTACAATTACGATGTAGCTCAAAACGAAAATGGAGGTGCATTTTCTCCGAGATTAGATTTTACCAGCAATACCATTTACAAAGAGAATATTTTAGGCATATATGCTCAGTTTAAAAGTAAAATCGGTGAAAAATTCGCGTATCAGTTAGGATTGAGAAGCGAAACCTCTTCCATAGACATCAGCTTTGATTACTTTAAAGAAAATGCCGGCACTACAATTTTTGAACCCGCTCACGAAACGGTAAAAAAAGATTACACCAAATTGTTTCCGTCCGCTTTTTTAAGTTATGAAATCGGAGAAGACAGCCAGTTATTATTGAATTATTCCAGAAGAATCAACAGGCCGAGAGCGTTCTCGCTGATTCCTTTTATGTCGTTCAGCGACGACAGAAACTATTTCCGCGGAAATCCGGACCTCAATCCGAGTTACGAAAATTCACTGGAGTTCGGATACAGCGTTTCCAAAAAGAAATTCACTTTCAACCCTACCATTTATTACAAAAAATCGGAAGACGAAGAGAACCGATACCAATATATGGATGATAATGGCGCGATTAACATCATTCCTTACAACATCGGTACGGAAACCAATTACGGTTTAGACCTGAACGGAACTTATGACCCTTTCAAATGGTGGAAAATCATGCTCTCTGCAGACCTTTACGGATATAAAAGCGAAGGAACATTCAACCTGTTCCCCGAAAACCCCGCTACAGAAGCAGATTTTTCGGGAGACGGATATTCTTACCGACTGAGAACTACCAATACATTCAAACCGAATAAAAACCTCAATATCCAGATTCAGGCATTCTACCGGAACGGTGAAAAAACCGCCATGAATAACAGAAAATCCATGTACGGAATTGATTTCGGAGCTACACAAACCATCTGGAACGGTAACGGAACGCTGGCGTTCAATGTGAGAGATGTTTTCAATACGAGAAAAATGCGTATGGATTCCAATACCGCACAATTTACAAGGTCATCAGAAATGCAGTGGCAGCCGAGACAATTTTCTGTATCCCTCACCTACCGCTTCAAACAGGGAGAGCGTGTTGAAGTGAAGAAAAAACAAAAAGACATCAACAACAATTATCAGGGAGAAGAAGATATGGGCGGAGGACTGATGTAATCCGGACAAATATATTTCAATAAAAAATCAGCAGAATATTCTGCAGATTTTTTGTTTTCTGTAAAGATAAAAACCTAACAGGTTTCAGAAACCTGTTAGGTTTATTTTTAGATTTTAAAAACCTCATAGGTTTTTGAAACCTATGAGATTTAATATTAGATTTAACTCATATAGCTTTCAATCGGCTCGCAGGTGCAAACCAGATTTCTGTCGCCGTACGCATCATCCACACGGGAAACGGATGCAAAGAATTTATGAGTTCTCACCCAATCCAGAGGATAGGCGGCTTTTTCTCTGCTGTACGGTTTATCCCACGAATCGGAAATCACGACCTGCTCGGTGTGAGGAGCGTTTTTCAGCACGTTGTTATGAGCGTCTGCTTCTCCGTTTGCGATTTCTTCAATTTCTTTTTTGATAGTAATCAACGCTTCCGCAAAACGGTCGAGTTCTTCCTTGCTTTCGGATTCCGTAGGCTCAATCATCAGTGTTCCTGCTACCGGAAACGAAACCGTAGGCGCATGGAAACCATAATCCATAAGGCGTTTCGCCACATCACTCACTTCGATACCCAGCGATTTGAACGGACGGAAATCCACGATACATTCATGGGCTACTCTACCGTTTTTGTTGGCATAAAGAATCGGGAAATGCTCCGCCAGAACTTCTTTCAGATAATTAGCATTGAGAATGGCGTATTCGGTTGCTTTTTTAAGTCCGGCTGTTCCCAGCATTTTGATATAGGCATACGAAATATTCAGCACCAAAGCCGAACCGTAAGGTGCAGCCGAAATGGCATCAATAGAATCTTTCGTTCCGATTTTAATATTCGGATTGGACGGCAGAAACGGAACCAAATGTTCTGCCACGCAGATTGGGCCTACTCCCGGACCGCCGCCTCCGTGAGGAATTGAGAAAGTTTTATGTAAATTCAAATGGCAAACATCCGCTCCGACATTTCCCGGACTTGTGTAGCCTACCTGAGCGTTCATATTCGCTCCGTCAAGATACACCTGGCCTCCGCAATCGTGAATCAGTTGGGTGATTTCTTTAATATTGGAATCGAAAAATCCATAAGTGGAAGGATAGGTAATCATCACCGCAGCAAGATTATCCTTGTGTTCTTCTGCTTTTGCTTTTAAATCTTCAAAATCTATTTCGCCGTTTTCGAGGTTTTTCACCACAACCACCTTCATTCCTGCAATCACTGCGGAAGCCGGATTGGTTCCGTGTGCGGACTGAGGAATCAGAACGATGTTTCTGTGCTTGTCTCCTCTGGATTTATGATATTCTCGGATAACCATTAATCCTGCATATTCTCCCTGCGCACCGGAATTCGGCTGCAGTGAAGTTCCTGCAAATCCTGTAATTTCCGCCAAATCGGCTTCCAGAGTTTTTATCATTTCCTGATAGCCTCCCGCCTGTTCTGTCGGAACGAAAGGATGTACACTTCCCCACTCCGACCACGAAAGCGGAAGCATTTCCGCAGCAGCATTGAGCTTCATCGTACATGAACCGAGCGAAATCATGGAATGTGTCAATGATAAATCTTTTCTTTCCAAACGCTTGATATAGCGCATCAGTTCGGTTTCCGTATGGTATTTGTTGAAAACTTCTTCTGTAAGGATTTCATCTTTTCTCAATAATTCATTCGGAATGGTATATTCTTCTTTCAGAATCAGCTTAAAACTCTGTTTGTTCAGGAAAACTGCAAACGCATCCAGAAGATTCTGAAGTTTATCCATTGTCGTTGTTTCATCAATGGAAATGCTTACGATTCCTTCGGAGAAATAATTTAGGTTGATTTTTCGGTCTCTCATCAGCCTCATCAGCGGGGTCTTGTCGTTTTCGTGAATTCTGATTTTCACGGTATCGAAAACCGGTTCTTCCACTACATCAAACCCAAGAAGATTCAAAGCGTCGTGCAGCGCATTGGTTTTATAATGAATCTGGTCTGCAATGAACTGAAGACCTTTCGGACCGTGATAAACCGCATACATACTTGCCATTACCGCAAGAAGAACCTGCGCTGTACAGATATTGGAAGTGGCTTTTTCTCTTTTAATGTGCTGTTCCCTTGTTTGAAGAGCCATTCTCAGTGCACGTTTTCCGTACATATCCTGAGAAACGCCGATAATCCGTCCCGGAATATCTCTTTTGTATTCTTCTTTGCAGGCAAAAAACGCGGCGTGAGGACCACCGTAACCCATAGGAATCCCGAAACGCTGTGTTGTTCCTATTGCGCAGTCTGCTCCCATTTCTGCAGGAGATTTCAGCTTTATTAAAGACACAATATCACAAGCCACCACCACCTGAAGATTGTTTTCCTTATAATACTGAATGTTTTCAGAATAATCGAGAACGATTCCGTTTTTACCCGGATATTGCAGCAAAACGCCGAAATAAGAATCATTAAACTGATGATTTCTGTGGTCGCCTACGATGATGTCGATTCCTAAACCTTCCGCTTTGGTATGTAATACGTCAATCGTCTGCGGCAATACCAAACCGGAGATAAAGAATTTCCGTGCATCATTCTTTTTCTGCTCTTTTGTACGGCTTTCAAAAAACATGTGCATCGCTTCTGCTGCGGCTGTTGCTTCATCCAAAAGAGAGGCATTTGCCAGTGGAAATCCCGTAAGGTTGGAAACCATAGTCTGGTAATTCAGAAGCGCTTCTAATCTTCCCTGTGCAATCTCTGCCTGATAAGGGGTGTAGGCTGTATACCAACTCGGGTTTTCAAGTATATTCCTCTGAATCGGGGGCGGAAGAATCGAACCATAATATCCGAATCCGATATAATTGTCGAACATCGCATTGCGTGCTGCCAGCTCTTTGGAATGCTGAAGCATTTCGTATTCAGACAAAGGCTCGGACAGGTTGAGTTCTTCTGCCAGGCGGATAGAATCGGGAATGGTTTGGGAGATAAGCTCATCGATACCGGAAACGCCGATTTTCGCCAGCATCTCCCTTTTATCGTCTTCGTTGAGGGAAATGTGGCGGTTCACAAACTGTGTAGTATTCATAAAATATTAGATTTTTTCTATCGGAAATTGATGATTGTAAAATTAGTAATTTTTCGGAGATTGTGAAAGGGAAATTGCAGTAAATGTCATCCAACAAAATCGCGAATTTTTGTTATATTTGTCAAAATCAAAAATCCTATGAAATTTTTTATTGACACCGCAAATTTAGACCAAATCCGCGAAGCACAGGATTTAGGAATTTTAGACGGAGTAACGACCAATCCTTCCCTTATGGCAAAAGAAGGAATCAGCGGAACCAATGCCATTATGCAGCATTACAAAACCATCTGCGACATCGCAGACGGTGATATTTCTGCCGAAGTGCTTTCCACAACTTACGAAGAAATGATTAAGGAAGGGGAAGAACTTGCCGCCATCCACCCGAATATCGTGGTGAAAATCCCAATGATAAAAGACGGCGTAAAAGCCCTGAAATATTTCTCCGATAAAGGAATCAAAACCAACTGTACGCTGATTTTCTCTGCCGGACAGGCTCTTTTGGCTGCAAAAGCTGGAGCTACTTATGTTTCTCCTTTCCTCGGAAGACTGGACGACGTTTCCACCGATGGACTCGGGCTGATTGAGGAAATCAGAATTATATACGATAACTATGATTATCCTACCGAAATTCTGGCAGCTTCTATTCGTCACAACATGCACATCATCAACTGTGCAAAAATCGGTGCTGATGTGATTACTTCCCCGCTTGGGCCGATTCTCAGCCTTCTGAAACATCCGCTTACTGATAATGGCCTTGCTCAGTTCATTGCAGATTCCAAAAAATTGGTGTAATTTTTTTTATTTATTTCTGTTATTTTCAAAAAGAAAACCTTATCAAATATCTCATGTGCTATGAAAAAATTATTTTTTTTCTTGTGAGCCATATCCTATTTTTATATTCAATTTTGGAATGATGATATTCTCAATGATGTTCCAAGACGGAGTTTCGTGCAGATTAGCAATCTTTACAGAGTGGTTCTAAACTTTCAGGAAACCTCTGAAACCTCTCGCCGCATAATAGGATTCTGCACCGTTATGATAAGTAAAAACCGTGTTGTAACGCCTGTCGCAGAATAATGCACCTCCTAATTTCCGGATTTCTTCGGGAGTGAGAATCCAACTGGAAGTTTTCTGGTCAAATTTCCCGAGTTCCTGTAATTTTCGGTATTGGTTTTCGTTAAGCATTTCAATTCCCATTTCCGCAGTGGCATCCATTGCGGAACTTTCGGGTTTGTGCTGTTTCCTGGCTTCTAATGCAGCACGGTCATAGCAAAGGCTTCTTCTTTCTTTCGGACTTTCGGGAGCGCAGTCTGCGAAAACAATCTCATCAGATTTTTCATCAAAAATAACAACATCGGGTTCTCCGCCGGTTCTTTCCATTTCATTTAAAGACCAGATTTTTTCGGGATTTTCTTTCAGTTTTTTCTCCACTTTTTCCCATTGAATTTCCGGATGAAAATTCATATTTTTTTCAAAACGGTCTTTCAGTGTTTTGAGGAGATTTTCTGTGTCTGTTGGTGAAAGTTGTTTTTTCATAATTGCAGGATTTTGATTGAACAAATGTAGTGAAGTTTAGTAAAAAAGAAAAAGGCGAGTTACTCCGCTCTGAATGTTTTATCTCACAATATTTTTTTTTGTTTAAATGTGAGTTCGTTTTATCTTTTCAGATACATTCCTTTCGACTTTGGCATTGTATCTTTAAATCCGAATTTTTCGTATAAAAATGAGGCATCTCCATCTGCAATCAGGCTTACATAGCACGACTCCGGCAGATTTTCATTAATGAAATCCGTTAAGTTTTTCATTATCACTTTCGCAAGTCCTTGTCCCTGATGTTCGGGAAGAATGCAAATATCGACTATCTGGCAGAAACAGCCTCCGTCTCCGATAATTCTACCCATTCCGACTATCTTATCTTCAAATTCAATCATTACCGAATGAATGGAATTTTTTAATCCGATTTCACACGCTTCGTCCGTTTTCGCAGATAATCCACAGTCAATTCTTAAAGTTTTATAAACTACGATCGGAATTTGTTTTTCTACTATTTTATAATCTTTCATTTAGTTTTTATTTTTAATTGCAGTGGGTTATCTGAAGTTTTTAAAAAGGCTATGCAAGATAATAAATTTTGCGGTCTTTCATTCCCCTCCTTTGGAGGGGTGGATTCGACTGAAAGGAGAAGACGGGGTGGTTTGCAACGATATATAAACCACGGCACACCTCCAAAGGAGGGGAATAGGCAGTGCTTAATAAGAAAAGTCGTCCGTCAAAAACCATAATGCTCCACAATAAAATCCTCCAAATCTTTCATTACCATAACAAGGTTGTTTTTCACATCAAAATCGGAAATATGAAATATTTTTAAATTCAGGGATTCCAAAAATTCTTCCCTTATTCCGTCATACACTTGTTTTTCATCGTGACTGCTTCCGTCAATTTCAATAACCAAACCCAATGCTTTTACATAAAAATCGACAATATAATTTCCGATAATTCTTTGTCTGTCAAAATCTATATTGTGAAAACTTCTCGCTCTTACCTGCTTCCAAAACAGAACTTCACTTAGGATTCCCGTTCTGCGTTTTTCACTTAATAACTTTTTTAAGTGTGGATTATAGGGTAGATTTTCCACAAAGTTTCTGCGGATTGGAGTTTCGTTGATGTAAGTGAGGATTTCGTTCATTTTTTCTTTTTATTTCCGCTCATTCCCCTCCTTTGGAGGGGTGCCTGAAAGGCGGGGTGGTTTTCAGTAATGTTTTATAGTAAATTTATATTATTTTTAAACCACCCCGTCTTCTCCCTTTGGTCGAATCCACCCCTCCAAAGGAGGGGAATAAAAACCGCTCCAATAGGAATATTGTTTATTTAATGACGATACATTTTCTCAATCACGTCCTCGTATTTCTTCGCTACGATATTCCTTTTGATTTTCAGAGTCGGGGTTATTTCTCCCGATTCGATGTCGAATTCTGCGGGCATCAGCGTGAATTTTTTCACTTTCTCAAAACCATTCAGGTGTTTTTGTATATCGGCAATCAGGTGGGTGTAGAGTTCTTTGATTTTCTCGTTTTCCACTAAATCTTTTTGGGAAGAAAACGGAATATTCATTTTTCCTGCCTGAATTTGAAGTGCTTCAAAATTCGGGGCAATCAAAGCCGTTACGAACGGTCTTCCTTCGGCAACCAGCATTACCTGAGCGATGAGATTGTTGTTGCCCAAAAGATTTTCAATCGGTTGCGGAGCGATATATTTTCCGTTGGACGTTTTCATTAAATCTTTGATGCGGTCGGTAATGTAAAGGTTTCCCGTTTCGGAAATATACCCTGCATCTCCGGTTTTCAGCCAGCCGTCCTCGGTAAAAACTTCGGCGGTTTCCTGCGGTTTTTTGTAGTAGCCTTTCATCACGCCGTCGCTTTTTACCTGAATTTCGTCGTTTTCGGCAATCCGAACTTCGGAAGCCATTGGTTGTCCGGCACTTCCGTGTTCGTAATTGGTGAGCGGGAAGCACGTTACGGTTGCCGTAGTTTCCGTCATTCCGTATCCGACGGTGATGTGAAGTCCGATTGCATCGAAGAATTTTGTGATTTCGGCATCGAGGGAAGCACCACCGCAAGGCGAAAACCAAAGTTTTCCGCCCATTTTGTTTTTTATTTTATTGAAAACCAGTCCGTTTGCCAAAGAAAATTTTGCATTCAAACCAAAAGGAACGGGTTTTCCTGTTCGTTTCAGTTCGGCAACCTGAGTTCCGACCGAAAGTGCCCATTGGAAAATCTTCTTTTTCGTTCCTGAACCGGTAGCGACCATTTCATTAATTCCGTTATAAATTTTCTGATAAAATCGCGGAACTACGCACATCATCGACGGTTTTACTTCGGTTAAGGCACTGGCGATGAGTTTCGGATTTTCGAGGAAACTTACTTTTGCTCCGTAAGTGAGGCAGAGAAGCGTCCAGCACCGCTCGAAAACGTGGCTCAAAGGCAGAAATGCCAGAGAATGTTCCTTTTCAAAATCTTTGAATTTGAAATAATCGATATGGGCATCGAATGCTTTGATAAAATTGCGGTGCGTCATCATCACGCCTTTCGGAATTCCGGTCGTTCCCGAAGTGTAGATTAGGGTTGCCAAATCTTCTTCGTTTTTGTCCACGATTTCAAATTCTTCGGGTGCTTTCTGAATGAAATCTTCGAGGTATTGCGAACGGTCTTTCTTTATCCAGACCGATTTTTTGGCAACAATGATTTGCTGTAAAGAATGGCATTTATCCAAAAGGCCGTAGCAAATATCGTATTGTTCCTGTGCTCCCGTGAGAACGATTTTCGCTTCGGAGTCGTTGAAAATATATTCGGTTTGTTCGGTATTGTTGGTGGAATAAACGGGAACGGTAATTGCTCCCAAAGACATCACGGCAAGGTCGAAAGTAATCCACTCCGCAGAGTTGTCGGAATAGATGGCAACGCGGTCGTTTTCCTGTATTCCGGCTTCTTTCAGGGCATTTGCGGTTTTGAAAACCATTCTCCGGAAGTCTTTCCAGTTGATGTGTTTCCATTCTTCTTTTTTCTTAAAACCAACTGCGGGATTGAGGGGGAATTTTTCTACGTTGGTGTTCAGAAAGGTTGTAACGTTCATTTGTAAGGGTGTTTTTATCAGCCTTGTCAAGGTCTCAAACCTTGACAAGGCTTTTTTTTTAAATTATCTGCAAATTTCCTGATTATGTTTTGAAGTGGCAAATTTCGGAGAACGGACATTTTTTGAAATCATTTCTTATCCTCAACATAATTCCCCAAATGAAAATCAATACTTTCAGCAACGGGAATAAAGCGGTAATTCAGTTTTTCAGTAATTTTTTTATTGGAGATTTCGCTTTCTGATGTTACCGATTCTATATTGATTTTGTTTGCCATTTTCAGTTTGGGAATAAGCCAACCGAAGAAAAAATTCAGAACTCTTCCGGTATTTAAAAGCCATTTGGGAATGATTTTCAGTTTTTTTAATCCCATTTTTTCACGGATTAAATTTCCGGTTTCTACATATTTTTTGGTTTCGGAAATCAGGATAAACCGCTCTCCGAAAACATTGTTTTCCATTAATCGAATCGAAATTTCTGCCACATCACGCACATCGACATAAGAAGAAGTTCCCGAAAAACCATATGGCATTTTCTCAAAAGTCGGGAACAATTCGCCGCTGCTTTTTCCCCAATTTCCGCTCCCGATGATGATTCCGGGATTGACGATGACCACGTTCAAACCTTCCGCAGAGGCTCTCCACACTTCCATTTCTGAAAAATGTTTGGAAACCGAATACGGCGAATGGTCGAATTTTGGGTTGTAATCGGAACTTTCGTCCATTTCTCCGTTTTCGTTCAGTCCGTCTAAAACAGCAATAGAACTTACAAAACAGAATTTTTTTACCGAAGAATTTTCACATGCATAAAGCAGATTTTTAGTTCCCTCAATATTGGTGTGGTACATTTCTTTGTTAGAATTCGGGTGGAAACTGACTTTTGCAGCACAATGATAGACTTCTTCAACTCCGTTTAAAGCGGTTTGCAATGACGAAATATCATCAAAATCCACATCAGTCCACTCGATTTTGCTGAACCATTCATCGGGATTTTCGGTGTAAAAGCGGAACGATTTCCGAACATCTTCCGTATCGCTGGTTTTCCGTTTTATGGCACGGACGTTTTTACCGCGTTTCAGCAATTCTAAAACGATAACTCTGCCTAAAATTCCTGTGGCACCGGTTACGAAAATCATAAATGATGATTGATTTTTGATGAATGATTTTTACAAAAATACGGTTTAAAAATTTATATGGTGATTTCGTTGCGTAAAATATTCACTAAATACTCTTCTTAATACCAGAGCAAATTTATAAATTTGTCTGGGCTTAAGCCTAAATCAGACACTGTTGTAACAGCAAAAAAATAATTTGATTTATCATTATAAAATAAGGAAACGAGCGGTATTACGATGCTGCACACGTTTTTTTATGCAGAAAAATTACCGTGATATAGAAAAATATATTATCTTTGCACTCTAATGAGAACAAAGGTATCATTAGCAGATTTTATAAACATAAACGGCAAAACCGTTTCTAACGATATTTTTTTAAAACGAAGTCATTTTGGCTTCGTTTTTTTTGTGCTTAAATTTTTGTAATATGCTTACAGTAACAGAATTAACCGAAGAAATTATTCATAGATTATTAGCTGATGCCTCTGATTTTGCCAACGGAAAAACCCTCAAAGCAAAAGAAGAAATTTATGTTTCCAATCTCTTTTTTGAAAACAGCACGAGAACCAAAACCAGTTTCGATATCGCACAGCGGAAATTAGGATTGAATGTCGTTCCGTTCGATGTTTCCACGAGTTCGGTAAAGAAAGGGGAAACGCTTTACGATACGGTTAAAACCGTTGAAAGTCTGGGTGTAAATCTCGTAGTAATCCGCCACGAAAAAGATGAATATTATAAAGATTTAAAAAACATAAAAATCCCAATCATCAACGGAGGCGACGGAAAAGGAAACCACCCGTCCCAATGCCTTTTGGATTTGTTCACGATTTATCAGGAATTTGGGAAATTTGAAGGTCTTAAAATAGCGATTGTCGGCGATGTAAAACATAGCCGTGTTGCCAATTCCAATGCAGAAGCGTTGCGGAAATTAGGAGCGAAAGTTTATTTTTCAGGACCGGAGCAATGGTTCAATGAAGGAGCGATTATCAACGGAACGTTTCTTCCGATAGACCAGTTAATCAAAGAAGTGGACGTTCTGATGCTCCTGAGAATCCAGCACGAAAGACATCACGGAACAATGGAAATGTCTTTGGAAAATTACCACAAAAATTACGGACTGACCAAAGAACGCGAAAAAAATATGAAACAAGGTGCAATCATAATGCACCCCGCTCCAATCAACAGAGGCGTGGAAATCGACAGCGATTTGGTGGAATGCAATCGCAGTAGAATTTTCAAACAAATGCAGAACGGCGTTTTTATGAGAATGGCGATTTTGAAATATGTTTTGGAGAAAGAAGGAAAATCCCCCTTTCCCCCAAAGGGGGAACATTTCTAATACTAAACGTTTTAGAAATTTTATAAAAAGTTAAATGAAAATTAAATATAATCTAATAAAAAACACCCACAAAAAGTCCCTCCTTTGGAGGGATTTAGGGAGGCTGATATGAAGAAAAAATTAATATTAGAATCCGGCGAAATATTTCACGGAACAGGTTTTGGTGCGGACTCCGATACAGCGGGAGAAGTGGTTTTCAATACGGGAATGAGCGGTTATCAGGAACTGATTTCCGACCCGTCGTATTGCGGACAAATCGTTTGTATGACCTATCCTCTGATTGGAAATTACGGCATCAACCGCGATGATTACGAAAGCATCGAACCGGCAATCAAAGGGCTGATTGTAAAGGAAGTCTGCGATTTGCCGTCCAATTTCCGTTCGCAGATGGATTTGGACGAATTTTTCAAACGGAAAAACCTTTCCGGAATTTCGGGAATCGATACCAGAAGACTGACGAGATTACTGAGAAACGAAGGCGTAGTAAAAGGAAAAATCGTCAATGCCGATACCGATGAAAATTCGGTTATTGAAGAATTAAAATCCACTAATTTTCCGACCAATCAGGTAGAAACCGTTTCCACAAAAACGCCTTATGCCAATCCGGGACGAGGTTTCAAAGTGGTGCTGATGGATTTCGGCTCAAAATTGGGAATTATCCGCGAACTTTCCGCAAGAAACTGCGACATCATCGTGGTTTCGCAGGACACAACTGCCGAAGAAATCCTACTGATGAATCCCGACGGAATTATGCTTTCCAACGGTCCCGGCGACCCGGAAGATGTTCCGCACGTTCAGGAAACGATTAAAAAATTATTGGGAAAAGTGCCGATTTTCGGGATTTGTTTAGGGCATCAGTTAATCGGTTTGGCTTGCGGTGCGAAAACGTATAAGTTGAAATTCGGACACAGAGGCGGAAATCACCCTGTTTTGGATTTGGAAAAAAACAAGGTTGCCATTACGTCCCAAAATCACGGTTACGCTATCGACCAAAAAAGTCTGGAAAACACCGATTTAATCGAAACGCACATCGCTCTGAACGACCGAACCAACGAAGGTTTACGACACAAAAAATACCCGTGCTTTTCGGTGCAATATCACCCCGAAGCAAGTCCGGGACCGGAAGACGCGAATTATTTGTTTGATGAGTTTATTGAGTTAATGGAAAAATCCAATTTGAAAATTTGATAATGTGTTAATTTGAAAATAAAGCATCACGTTTGTCATTGCGAGCGGAACGAAGTGGAGCGTGGCAATCTAAATTTAGATTTTTTTATTACTCAGAATAACAAAGAAAATAAAGGAAAATTTTAAAATTACAATAAAATGAAAACATTTTTAACATTGATAATGGCTGTTGCTATGAGTTTTACGGCTTTTGCACAAGATATTCAGACAAATATTAAGGAAAATCTAAAATATTCGTATGCATATATTTCCATTGAAGGAAAATTATTCTCTAAAAAACTTAATGTAGAAGTTGATTTTGGAGATACCGAAGAACAAATCAAAGCAGGGCAGGAATATTCAGAAAAATTAACAAATAAAAAATCATTTGCCGCAGTATTAAACTATATGGTTGAAAATAATTTTGAACTTGTTGAAACACTTACAAAAACTTCGTCCTATAATGGTTCAGGTGGAACTTCTGGTATTGTTTTTATTATGAGAAAAAAGGAATAAAATTATGCATAATATTACATTGATTGGAACAAGGCACGAAGAAGCGGGTTTTTGCACATCAGATAAATTATACAAAATATTTGATGTTATAAATCCAGATGTTATATTTGAGGAAATGCCACCTTCTTATTTTGATAAATATTATGTAACTAATACTCGTGAAAATTTAGAATCAAGTGCCATTAAAAAATATTTAGAGCATCATAATATCAAACATATTCCGGTTGATTCTGAAGATATTCCACCAGAATCTTTTTTTACAGAGGTTGAAAATTTGCATAAACAGATAGAAAATCTTAATGATATTAATGGTTTCAATTATAGAAAATTTGTTGATGAAAATAGTTTAAATATTAAACTATTTGGTTTCCAATATATAAATAGTGATGTTGCTATAAAATATTGTGAGATAATAGATAATTCAATAAAAAATGGTTTACAAACTATAAACGATGAAAAACTTTTTCGAGCATATCAAAATTGGCAAGATGTTATTATTGAAATGCGTGAAAATAAAATGATTCAAAATATTTATAATTACAGTAAAGAAAATGATTTTGATAGAGCCGTTTTTACAATTGGTTTTTCACATAGAAAATCATTAATGCAAAAAATTTCTGAATACCAGAAAAACTCTGATGTTAAGTTAAATTGGATATTTTATCACAATATTGCTCAATTTTATAACGATGAAATCATTGCGTTTAATGAAAATAATTTAAGTTGTTGAGATTCCTACGGAATGACAAAAGCAACACAAAAATAAAAAACAAAAATGTAGATTGTTACATTGGTAAATTGCTACATTGTTACATTGAATTTATGAAAAGAACAGACATAAAAACAATTTTAGTTATCGGTTCCGGCCCGATTATTATCGGACAGGCGGCGGAATTCGATTATTCGGGAACGCAGGCGTGTTTGTCGCTGCGTGAGGAAGGTTACAAGGTAATCCTCATCAATTCCAATCCGGCAACGATAATGACGGACGTGGAAATTGCCGATAAAGTGTATATCGAGCCGATTTCTCTGGAATTTGTTTCCAGAATTATCCGCAAAGAAAGACCCGATGCACTTTTGCCGACTTTGGGCGGACAAACCGGACTGAATATGGCGGTAGAATTGCAGAAATCCGGAATTTTGGAAGAATGCAAAGTGGAAGTTTTGGGAACGAAACTCTCGGCGATTAATCAGGCGGAAGACCGCGATTTGTTTCGGGAATTGATGCGGGAACTCGGCGAACCCGTTCCCGAATCCGACATTGTAAATACGGTAGAAGGAGCGTTAAATTTTGCCGAAAACATCGGTTATCCCGTAATTGTGCGTCCTGCGTTTACAATGGGCGGAACAGGCGGAGGAATTGCGACGAGTGAAATCGAACTTCGGGAAATTGCGGAACTCGGACTGAAATATTCGCCTGTAACGCAGTGTCTGATTGAAAAATCCATTGCAGGTTTTAAAGAAATCGAATACGAAGTAATGCGGGATTCCAACGACAATGCGATTGTGGTCTGCAATATGGAAAACATCGACCCTGTCGGCGTTCACACCGGAGATTCTATTGTGGTTGCTCCGTCGCAGACACTTTCCGACAGAGAATATCAACTTTTGAGAAATGCTTCGCTGAAAATTATCAGAGCATTGAAAATTGAAGGCGGCTGCAACGTTCAACTCGCTCTCGACCCGCATTCTTTCAATTATTATATCATCGAAGTGAATCCGCGTGTTTCGCGTTCATCGGCTTTGGCGAGTAAAGCGACCGGTTATCCGATTGCGAAAATTGCGGCGAAAATCGCTGTCGGTTTGACGCTTGACGAAATTATGAATCCCGTTACAGGAAAGACTTACGCGTGTTTCGAGCCGGCTTTGGATTATGTGGTAACGAAATTTCCGCGTTTCCCTTTCGATAAATTTGAAACTGCCGACAGACGCCTTTCTACCCAAATGAAAGCAACGGGCGAAGTAATGGCAATCGGGCGGAATTTTGAGGAGTCGTTGCAGAAAGCCATTCGTTCTTTGGAAGTCGGTTTAAGACATTTAGGTTTAAAGAAAAAACAGGCAGACCTTTTATTTGCCGAGGAAACCGAAGGTTCGGCGAAATCGGAGATGAGCCAAATTGAGCGTAGAATCCGAATCTGCGATGATGAAAGACTGTTCATTATCGGCGATGCACTTCGGAGAGGTTACGATTGGGAACAGATTGTGGAATGGAGCAAAATTGATAAATTTTTCATCTGGAAAATCAAGAAACTGATTGATTTTGAAAAAACCTTGTCAAGGTTGCCAACCTTGACAAGGTTGGAACAGGTAGAACTCATCAGAGAAGCCAAAAAACTCGGTTTTGCCGACCTGAATATTGCTCATCTTTGGGGAATTTCTCAGCGTGAAGTTTTTAATTTCAGAAAAGAAAACAACGTAATGCCGGTCTATAAAATGGTCGATACCTGTGCGGCGGAATTTGAAAGCGAAACGCCGTATTTCTACGGAACTTACGAGGAAGAAAACGAAAGCATTGTTTCGGATAAGGAAAAAATCATCGTTCTCGGTTCGGGGCCAATCCGAATCGGACAAGGTGTGGAATTCGATTATGCGACGGTGCATTCGGTTTGGGCGATTAAGGAAATGGGTTACGAAGCCATTATCATCAACAATAATCCCGAAACGGTTTCTACTGATTTTTCGATTTCGGATAAATTGTATTTTGAACCGTTAGCCGAAGAAGACGTGATGAACATTATCGAACTCGAAAAACCGAAAGGCGTTGTCGTTCAGTTCGGTGGACAAACGGCGATTAATCTGGCGGACAAACTCGCTTCTCACGGTGTGAAAATTCTGGGAACAAGTTTGGAAGATTTGGACAGAGCCGAAAATCGTGACAAATTTGAAAAAGCATTGCAGGAACTCGAAATTCCGCAACCTTTGGGAAAAACTTCGACCTCGAAAGAAGAAGCGATTGCCATTGCCAATGAAATCGGTTATCCTGTTTTGGTGCGTCCGAGTTATGTTTTGGGCGGTCGTGCAATGGAAATCGTTTACAACGAAACCGAACTCGCTCATTATATGGAAAATGCGGTGGAAGCAAGTCCGGAACACCCCGTTCTGATTGACCGTTATTTAACAGGAAAAGAAGTGGAAGTCGATGCGATTTGCGACGGCGAAACCGTTGTCATTCCGGGAATTATGGAACATATCGAAAGAGCAGGAGTGCATTCGGGAGATTCGATTGCCGTTTATCCGCCACAGAATTTAACGGAAAAACAAATTCAAACCCTCGAAGATTACACGATAAGATTGGCAAAAGGGCTGAATGTCATTGGTTTGATGAACATTCAATACGTTTTGTATGAAGGAAATGTTTTTGTGATTGAGGTCAATCCGCGTTCATCGAGAACCGTTCCGTTTTTATCAAAAATTACCGATGTTCCAATGGCGAAATTAGCCACCAAAGCCATTTTAGGAGCAAGTCTAAAAAATTTAGGCTACCAAAACGGACTCGTTCCGAATAAGGAAGGCGTTTATGTAAAAGTTCCGGTATTTTCATTTTCAAAATTATCGAAAGTGGATATTTCTCTCGGCCCGGAAATGAAATCCACAGGCGAAGTAATGGGAAAAGATTTAACCCTCGAAAAAGCGTTGTATAAAGGTTTAATCGGAGCAGGACGGAAAGTGCCGACACACGGAGCAATTCTCTTTACAGTTGCCGACAAACACAAGGAAGAAGCCGTAGAATTGGCGAGAAGATTTTACAATATCGGGTTCAGAATTTGGGCAACCGAAGGAACGGCGAAATATTTTGAAGAAAGAGGAATTAAAACCAAAATCGGTTACAAAATAGAAGAAAATCCGGAAATCAACCTCATTGATTTAATCCAAAAAGGAAAAGTGCAATACGTTGTAAACACTACCACAAAAGGGAAACAATCCGAAAGAGACGGTTTCCAAATCCGAAGAATGAGCGTGGAAAACGGCGTTCCGTGTCTGACTTCAATGGATACGGTGGAAGCGATTTTGAAAGTGATTGAGAGTATGACGTTTAAAATGGAGGCGATGTAGCCCGCAAATTGCCTTCGCAATTTGTCCCAAAGGGGATAACACTTCTAATACTAACTGTTTTTTGGAAATGCTCGTTATTTTTTGAAAATAATAGCCACGAAGTGGCGGTATCAACAACATAGGGCAACGCCCTATGATTATACGAAATCAAAAAAGGTATAAAGCGACGAAGTCGCGAAATGTTGGTAGAAAATAGTAAAGTATTAGAAAAAAAAGGCGTGAAGCACCGACATATTGGTGTTTTTACTAATCCATAAAAATCCTCCGTCAGAATTTTTTGGGTTGTACTTTATTCATCTTGGTTGTCCAAATTAATTTTTAAGCGACAACCAGGTAGCAATCTGAATATAAATTTCCCACATCTCACCTCGTTTAAAAACGACCATTCTTTGTATTCTGCACCAATAGCAGGGTCATTTTCAAGACTTTCCTCCCACGTAGATACAACATAATCTTGTTTGAAAAAGTTTTTTATTGTACCATAATTTATTCTATAATTTTTTGGATAGATTGATTCATAATTTGCTATTTTTCCTGCATTTTGAAAAAACGATAGCATTTCCCGATATTTATTATTTGTATTTAAATGTAGAAATGTCTCAACTCTGTTAAATGTTAAATTATCATCGTCATTTTGCGAAATCTCATCATAATCATCTAAATTAATCGGTGTGTTCGTATCAGAAGAAGCAATTAATTCTTTTACAGATTGTATTTTGTCTTTTATTTCATCAATGTAGTTCATTTTTTCAGTACTTGTTTCATTTAACAAACTATTGATATTATTCATTTTTTCTGAAGCAGATTGAGAGAGGGAATTGCTAATGTCAGCTTGCGAATCCAAATAATTATTCACAGATTCAGATATTTGAATATTTTGTTGAGTGGTTAAATTATTATTTTGAACACCAAATCCTTGATTTTTTTCTTTGGTAGCATTTAGTTTTATTTTTTCGGCGGCGGCAGCTTCTGCTTGTTTTTTTAGTCGTTCATTTTCCTTTTTTAGTGCCAATCTTTGTTGTTCTTGTTGCTTTTTTTCTAAGGATTGTAAACGCTCTTCTTCTTTTCTCGCTATTGCATTTTGTTCATCTACCCATTTATTATATGCTGATTCATTAAGCTTGGAAATTCTATCATTGCAATTATTTTTCTTATTATCATAGGAGCTGGAAAGACTATTATATTTAGACATATATGCTTTATGTGCATCATCAAACTGCTGTTGTGTAGCCGGAACACGAACACCTTTGACATTTTTTAAATGCTGCTCGAAATTTTCAGTTTTTTCGATTTCGGTTTTGCTTCTTTTACACTGACTGCAATAATATCCACCGGATAAATCCTTTTTTATTTTTTCGTATTCTGAATTCAATGCTTTTATTTTTGAATCAATTTCAGTCAAATCGTGTGAACATTTTCTATGTTCTGCCCAAGCTACAGAATAATCTTGTGAAAATACTTTTGTGCAAATCAAAAAAAATGCTAAAAATAAAACTGTTTTCATGTCATTGATTTTTTAAAATTCTGCTAATGCTTTTTCGGAAATGTTTAAATCTCGAGATTCAAAATAAGAAGTAAGAATCTCTATTTTTTTTATTTGATTGACAATCGAGCCAAGAAGTTTTGGATTCTTTTTGGCATAAAAATCTTTTATCATTTTTTTCAAAACAGTTTTGTCTTGGGCAAATTTATTTAAAACCGATTTTGAAGTTTCCGGCGAAATGGTTAAAAATCTTAATACTTCCATTGCAACAGGCGAATCCAAATTTTCCAACTGAACCCCCTCAATTATAAAATCTTGAGAATTTATTTTTTCCTTGATATCCGAAAAAGCCGTTTTCAGATTATTTTGTAATTGATTCGCATTTGCATAAGCAACCGTAGAACTCTGAAAAAACGGAGTGTAATCGATGGAATTATTGAAACTTCCTCCGGTTAAAGCTCCACTTGCATTTACGGATTGTAATGCTCCTGTAAACGCCATTATTCCTCCATTTAATTTTTGGTTACGAATTTCTCTCGCATTTTCTTCTGCTGCTTTCGCAATTTCTATGAGTTTTGAAAGATTTGCGGAATATTCATTGTCTGTTTTTTTCGCTTCTTCGGAATTAATGTAGTTTTCATTCAATTCTGAAGCCAGAAGATAAAGATTTTTCAGTCCATTTCTTTTTTCAGAAATTTTATTTTGCAAATCTGAAAGTTGTGTATATGCAATTTTTCTAAATAAAGACCTGTCCCAATCCGTTGTCGAATTTATGTTGGTTGAAGAATATATCGTGGAAAGATACATTTGAAACGCTTTTTCATATTCTTTGTTATTGTCAAAATAAACTGCATAATTCAGATAATTAACAGGTATCAAAACATTTTGGTAGAGTGGAAGAACGACTGGTTTTACAACATCTTTTAAATTTTGAGGGACGGTTTTGTTCTTGAAAAAAAACATATCTTTTTCATCGATTTTAGTATAGTGTCCATAGATTGATGAAATGCTTTTCAAATCAGGTTTTTTATCCTTGAATTTCAAATTATAGAACGGTCTCAATTCATCATACAAGTCTTTGTTATTGACTTGTAGTGAAATGTTTTTAGGAAAAAGGTTCTGAATTTTATTTTCCGGAAAGTCAACTCCGTTTCCTTCATTTATTTTGGACGGTTTCCCTTTAAAAATAACTCCTTCCTCCATCATAAACTCAGTTATCTGATTTGTAAGATTGTCGAGATTATCAGCTTCTATTGATTTGATTTTTTTTCCGCTTTTGTAAAGTATTCCCGAGAATTTATCGTCTGATGTATTTCCTACGATTGCATACGCATTACTATATGGAAATTCTGCAAGTTCAGCAAAAGGTTTTTTGTTTTCTAATTCCATTTTAGCAAAAGTTTCTAAAATTGCAAAACTTCTATTGAGGCTTGTTTTAGTGTCAATTATTGGACAGATTCCTATTGTATTTTGGGAATAAACATTAGAAAAGAATACTCCAAAAATCAGCACACTTGTTTTTAAAATTGTCTTCATTTCTTTAAATTTTGTTTTTTTTGCACCTACCTTGGTTACAGTTTTCGGCTTTTCTGTCCGCAAAACATCGGTAAAACAAAAAGAAAACATGAAGTATAGAAACAAAAAACAGCGTATCTAAATCACGCTGTGAAGTGTGGCTCGGCAAAGCCAATAAAGAACAACGGAAAAGATACGCCTATCGGCGTACTTTGAAATTCCGTCTTGTTCTTTAATTTGAAATTTTGCCGATTTCACTTCACAAGACTTTTTAAAGTACCAAATATTTTACTGCCATTGTTTTTAGGCAACGCATAGACAAATGTAAAAATAATTTTGATATGGGAGTGAAGTTTTTTTGTAAATTTGTCTGAAATTTATTAAATACCCCATAACCAATTAATAATCAATACCAAACATTAGCGTTTTCAATTAAGGGGTATGATTTAGAGCGTTTTCTGCGGTATTTTGACCTAATGAGTGTCCACCTTTTGTCTGCAAACCACTCATAGTGCAAATTTAACTAAAAATTTTCAAAACACAAACTCTCTA
>JASGDB010000133.1:0-2725 GCA_049841315.1 Bergeyella sp.
CACGCATAAATTTAATGTAACTCTTTGCTGTTCGGTCTTTGACTGCCATCATATTTTGGAGTTTTTCACACAATCCGGCATAAGTATAACGCTTTTGTTGCGAAAATACAGTTCGTGCAATATTGGCAAGTTCTATCTCTTTGCGTTTTTCCTTTTCTTCTTTGGTTTTCTCTCCGACAAAAACGTGCATTCCTTTTTCTTTGTCCCAAGAAAACTGGATAAGCGGAACATCCAAAGGACTTCCGTCCCTTACTTTTAGTGCTTTTACAACCGATATTTGAGGATTATCATCTTTTTCAATGGACAAAATCGCAGCAGCTTTTCTTTGAAGTTCACTTCCGAGATGTCCCCGAAGTTTTAATCCGTTTGGTGTGAAATGCAATACTCCGACAATACAGGTTTTATAAATCCCTGCCATTCGGTAAAGTTCGTCAATCAAGGCAACGCTTTCTCCTTCATCATTGGCACAACGTATCAAATCGGCAATTCCGTCTATCACCACCAAATGAATCCCTGAAAATTGGTAATAAAATTTGTCCATACTTTGCAATATCGCCTGCATCCGTTCTTTTCTCGACATTCCTGCCAAACAATAGGCTTTGAAATATTCCGGCATATTTTCTCTTCCCGAACGTTTCAGAATGCCCGAAATATTTTTGTAGAGTTGGGTTTCGGACTGTTCCGTATCATAAAGCAAAACGGCTTTTCCTTCGGTATTGGGAAGAATATGAGTTCCCAAAGTATCTGTATAATCGTCCTGACATAAAGTTCCGGCAATCAGACTTCCCACATAATTACTTTTTCCGGTGCCTTCTCCTCCGGTAAGTCCCATTAAATTACCTTGTGTTCCCAACGGAACATCATTAATGGAAATCAGCATTTGGGATTCTATGGGAGGCTGTGTAAAATCTATTTCGCAAGGTTTCAGTATAGCCATAGTTTCGTTGTATAATTGGTCTAAAAATTCAAGGAATAATTGGTTAAAGTCATTTTTGGTATTTCCCATTCTGAAAAAATCGGAAATATCTTTTTCCTGTTTCGTTCCCGAAAGAGGGAGAATCAAACGATTAACACCAAATCCGGATAATTGTTTCTGATGTTTGATTGATGCTTCCAATCCTGTTTTGTCCACATCATACAAAATCAGAATGTGTTTGAAACGGTAGGACAATTTTTTAATCAGACTTTCGGGTATCGTGCTGGTTTCGCTGTTGAAACAAATCGCATAAAATCCTTTGGAAGCTAATGATAATACATCTTTTTCTCCTCCGGTAATGAACAATGTGTTTCCTTTGGCTGGTAATTGCTCCAATCCGAAACAATATGATTCGGGCAGATTTCCACCGTATAGGAAACGGATTTTGGAAAAAGGGCGGTAGATTTTCACATATTTTTTACCGAAATAGCCAAACATAGGTTCTTCTGAGGAAGATTGTATCGTAAAAGGTTTTGAATCTTTATTTTCACTCGTGAACTCGTCCAACGAAACCACTTTGTATAATTTCAGAATTTCGCGGGTAATGCCGTATTGTTTCCAAAATTCAATTTCTTTCAAGGTAAAGCTGCGTTCAAATACGGAGTAAGGTTTGGGGTTGTATGATTGTTCCTTTATGGTGTTTTCCTTTCTGTTATTGCTATCTGTTTTTGCTCGTGATGGGTATCTGTTTTGGGGCGAAGCATATTCGTTTTCCAGTCCCAAATTCATTTCATCATTAATCCGTTTCAGTATTTCTGTAAAATCTTTCGAGCAGTCCAGATTTTTAATTTTTGCTACGATAGAAAAACAATCTCCATCATAATCGGGATTTCCGAAGTCTTTTAAACGATACATTCCGCTTCGGCGGTCAAAGTAGATATTGCAGGATGCTCTGGTATCATCATAAAAAGGATTTTTAAAATTTCTGCCTACACGCCAATCTTCCGGAAGATAATGTTTGAAAATATCCAGTCCGTCACGGGTGCAACTGAGCACTTTGTTTTTGTCTAACATTCTTTTGGTGGTTTAGAATCAGGTCTTGTAAGTATTCTTCGCTTCGGCGGATTAGGTTTTCCTGTAACATTCTTCTGATTTCGCTAATCGTGTAGTAGTTTTTTCCTCTTATCCGTGAATAGTTGATTTTGTTTTCGCTGCGTAGTCTTTGCAGGGTGCGGTCACTAATTTTCAGAAAGGTACATACGTCATAGCTGTCCACCCAACTGTCTTGGTCATTATTTGTAGTTTGTTGGGAAACAACATAATCGAAAATTGTGTCCACTTTTGTCATCAAGTTTTTATAGGCTTGTGATTCAATAGTGATTACTTCCATAGTCTTTTTAAGGTTCAGGCTCCAAAATTAGTGGTAGTAGTCGTGAAATCCCCGATTAAGAGGCAGTCAATAACGGACAGAAGTAAGACAATTCCGGACAAATCTTTGATTTTGCTTTTTATCGGAGTGATAGAAACGAAAAAAGGACAATTGAACCTGATTTTTTAAACATTTTTCAAATGAAAAAAGAAAGGATTTTTTGAGAGAAATAAATTCAGGCTCATCAGGGCAGGTGCAAAGGTGCAAGTATATATAATACTTGCACCTTGCACCAGTCCCAAATGCCGATGAATAGAGAGTTTGTGTTTTGAAAATTTTTAGTTAAATTTGCACTATGAGTGGTTTGCAGACAAAAGGTGGACACTCATTAGGTCAAAATACCGCAGAAAACGCTCTAAATCATACCCCTTAATTGAAAA
>JASGDB010000134.1:0-3852 GCA_049841315.1 Bergeyella sp.
CTTCATCTCGTGGCGACCTCCGCTCCACTCGCCGCGCGGCAACAGACATTGCTGGGAACCAAACCGCTCTGGCACACGGACCTCGCAAAAGCTTTGGAAAAATGCCGGGGCAATGCCGTGATCTACTCGAACGAGCTCGTCGATGCCTTCCCGGTGCGGCGTTTCCAGCTCACTGCCGATGGCTGGCGCGAACTCGCTCTTGAGCAAAACACTCACGGCCACCTCGCCGAAAAACTTCTCCCCGCCGCGCAACTTCCCGATTCATCGATTTTCCAACAAAGCCACGGCATCGGCCAATGGGTGGAAGTTCACGAATCCTACCGGCAATGGCTGGAAACATGGCTCCCTTCGTGGAAACAAGGCAGCCTGCTCACCATTGATTATGGCTCAACGGCGCAGTCACTTTATCATCGCCGCCCTCATGGCAGCATCCGCGGATATTTCCTCCAGCAGCGAGTGGAAGGACCGGTGATTTATGAAAACGTCGGCCATCAGGATCTCACGGCGGATGTGAATTTCACCGATCTGATCGAATGGAGCGAACCTTGGCTCAGCGGCTCACGCTTGATATCGCTCCGTGAATTTCTCCAGCCCTTTGCCGGAAAAAAAGAAACCCTGCTCGCGGACGAGCAGGGCGTGGGGGAAGCTTTCAAAGTTTTGATCCAACAACGCTGAATCAATCGCGATTGCCCGGTCCTCCGGGTCCTCCCCAACGGCCACCACCATTCAGGATGCGCTGTTTCATGTTGGCTGGAATGGTGGTGGATTGCTCCACGTAAGCTCTTGCGGCAGTTGGATCGGTCTGCATCCAGCGCATGGCCACCATGCCAATCGTGCGGTTGCGGTCACGATCATCGGTGATGCTTTCCGCGAGGCTGGTTTGGGACGATGGCTCGGCCGCAGCATTCGATTGAATGTAGGCTTCCACCGCTCTGTCACGCACATCACCGGCTGGCTGGCTGTTGACGAAATCCAAGGCACCGGCGGCATCCTGAGCCACCCAGTTCGGGATGAGCGTATCCATGGAATTACGTTTGGCTCGGTCGCTTTCCTGGCTCATCAACCATGCGGCGGCAGCTTGAGGGTCTTGGAGTGCCCAATTGCGGGCGGTGGCGTTGATCGTTTCATCGGTTTCGCGTCCCGGCTCCAGAGAACTGATTTGCTGGGCGGCGAGTTCGGGATTGGTGGTGGCCAAACCTTCGATCGCTTTGGCCAGTGCACCCGCACGCTGATCCGCAGGCAGGGTGTTGATCCAGTTTTGAGCTTCGGAGAAATTCGTCGCACCCCACTGGCTGGCGATGGAGTTATAGGCATTCGCCTGATCCGCCGGGTCCATTTTCGCGACAAATTCCGCCGCTTTTTTCGGATCGGTTTTCGCCAACTCACCGACGATGGAATTCAAGGCCTGGCCCTTGCCTTGGGTGAGTGAATTTGCCCAGGTGAAAGCCGCTTCCGGGTCTTGCTTCGCCCATTCCGCGGCGATGATCGACGCCGCATTCTGGCCGTTACGCCCACCACCCATGCCGTTCATCGCGGCAAATTGGCCGGGATTTTCCGAGTAATACTTCGCGGCATTGACCGGATCGGAACTGGCCCAGCTTTGCATGATCGCGGGACGCACGAAGTTTCCGGCAAATCCCAGGGTTTTCGCGAAAGCCATCGCGGCCGTCGGGTCCACTTCACCCCAACGGCCGAAAAGCAGCATCGAAGCCATCATGCGCTCGCCCATCGGCAAAGACTCGAGCTTCTTGGCTTCCTCCGCCAGTTGATCCGTCGAAAGGCCGGAATAGAAATTCAGCAACGCCTGCACCCGTGAACTCGTGCTGCCGGAGCGCAAGGCGTCTTCCACACTGCCGGAGCGCGCGCGCTTGCTGTCGCCCTCCGCCGTTGAAGCGGACCGAACGGACGAACGCGTGCGCAGGGAGGCTTGCTCCGCAGAGGCCTTGGTGGCATCCGAGCCGGAATTTTTACCGGAAAGAAAGCCGCCGATGGCACCGATCGCCAAGGCGGCTGCGGGAAATATCCAGGGATTTTTCATGGAGTGTTGGTTGCTGGAGGATGAACCGTGGCAACTTCGGAAAGTTTCGGACTTTTTCCGCATCATGGTTCCGGATATAACCGCGCCGCAATGAGCCAATCGTCCCGCTCCAGTGTCCTCTTCGTCTGCATGGGCAATATCTGCCGCTCGCCCGCCGCCGAAATCATCTTCCGGAAACTGGTGGACGACGCCGGATTGGCCGGGCACATCGAGATCGATTCCGCAGGCACCATCGGCTACCACCGCGGCTCGCCGCCGGATTCCCGGATGGCGGACACGCTCCGCCGCAAGGGCTATGTAATCGATGGGAAAGCCCGCCGCATCCAGGAAGAGGATCTCGAACGCTTCAGCCTCATCGTCACCATGGACGAGGAAAATCTGGAGCATGTCCGCCAACTTGATACCGGAGGCCGGTATTACGAAAAAATCCGGCCTCTGGTCGGTTTTTGTAAAATCCACACCACCGCCGAACGGGTTCCCGATCCTTACTACGGTGGCCAGCAGGGCTTCGATCACGTGATCGAACTTCTGGAAGACGGTTGCTTGGGAATTCTGAACGAACTCAAAAAATAAGGAGCGGCGATCCAAAAATCGCACGCTCCTCGCAATGAAGTTTTTCCGAACTTACCAGGAAATCACATCGTCGGTCTTCGTGTAGCCGACGACGTCTTTCGGGTTCTTCGCACCGTTGCCTTTTTTGCCGTCGGTGCCGTAGGACCAGAAAACGAACGGCTGGTCACGCGGAGCGGTTTCCTTATATTTTCCGTAGCCATACGTTTCCAAATGGCTGTCGTTCGTGCCCGGAGATTCTTCGTTGTTATCCTGAAGCACGTCGGAAGGATTGGTGGATTTGAACGCGTTGATCGCGATCAGAATCTGGCGGCCCCATGGATCGTAGAGATTTCCATCCCGGCCCACGCCGTTTTTGTTTTTAGCGCTGTATGGCAGTTTCAGAACCGTCTCACCACGAGGGTTATAGTCGCGGATATCATACGAAGAGGTGTAAGGAAGGTCACTCGCTTCACCGGCCAATACCGCCACGATCAGGCCGTTCGAGTAATCTTTGCCAATGCCGGGAGCTTCACCGAAAACCGCATCTTCACCAGTGGAGCGTTTTTCCATCGGCAACAGCGGACGATTGAAATCCGTCGCATACATCGTGAGGCCGTTTTCCAGATCCTTGAACTGGCTCATGGCCTGCACCTTGCGGCCTTTGTCGATAAACTTCGAGGACATCATGAAGGTGGCGGAGGCGAGGATCGCAAGGATCGCGATCACCACCAGAAGCTCGACGAGGGTGAAGCCGCGCGCACGACGCGGCAAGATTTGGGTTTTCATTGGGTTTCTTTGCACTGTGGCCAAACTAGCGGGGTAAAAACGCATTGTCCACCGTCTGATTCCGGAAATTCATGGTGGATGGATTCCGCGGCGGCGCATGCCGGGACGCGAATCCGCCACGCCGGTTTTTCTTCCGCTTTCCGCCGGATTTCGTTCTTTTTCCCACTCGTTTTGCAAAGAGTGACTCCCGCGACTTGATCTCGACAGCCTGAGCCGCTCCACTCACGCCACGCATGAGCATCGCCGCCAGACAGGAAGAACTTCTCGATGAACTCTCGCTTTTCCAGGATTGGACCGAGCGCTACGAATACGTCATCGGCCTCGGGAAAAAACTGCCAGCCATGGCGGAAAGCGCGAAAACTCCCGAGCACCTGATCAAAGGTTGCCAATCGCAAGTCTGGCTGGACGCGACGCTCGAAAACGGGAAAATCCGTTACGTCGCCGATTCGGACTCGCTCATCACCAAGGGCATGATC
>JASGDB010000135.1:0-24118 GCA_049841315.1 Bergeyella sp.
AAAGTTACAGAAGACTTGGCAAAGACTATGAATATCACACAGATACAGCAGAAGCAATGGTGAAAATTGCTATGATTAAGCTAATGCTGAACAGATTAAAATAAAAAATTTAGACAGTTACTAAGTTTAGAATCCTATTATCAAAATAATCGAATTTTTTATAATGAAAAATTGAAAGGTTTAAATGATATGCAGGTAGGAACTACACAGCTCAAAGAAATTGAACCGGGATATAATTCACACGATGACTGGCCGGATGCTCACGAATTTGGAATAAAGGAGTTGGAAAAATACAACCCTCGTAAAAAAGGGAAGAATAAATCGGGAAAATTTAAACGTAAACACGCTTGGTAAAATGATATACTTAAAAGAAACCGACCTGAAAGCCTACACACAGGAACGCCTGATTAGTGAAAGTGTAGCAGATTTTGAAGAAGCTAAAGAAGAATTTGAAGAACACCGTATTTCCGAAGTCAAAGTGATGATTTCAAAATACTATGATGTTGCAACCATTTTCGGAAATACACCTGTCCGGCATCCGCATTTAGTGAAAATACTAACGAAAATGGTAGGGTATGACATCAAAAAAAGAAACGCTGCAAGAAAAGTCAATTCCGATGTTGAAAAGGATTTGGAATGGGCAGAAAAGGAACTGGATAAAATGCATCGTGGAATTATAAAGTTTGATGATTTGCCGCCAAAACCCTCAAACCCGAATAATCCCGGAGGAACAAATGCTTCAAAAACGCTATATGGAAATTTATCTAATAAAAACTTTTACATTTAATGAAAACACCGTTTAAACATAGAATAAAAGCCAATAAAATTTATAGGGTTGCTGAGGCGTTCTTTTTAGGCAATGCATCATATACCGATATCAATAAGATGATTGCAGCCGGAAAGCGTCCCAATACTTCTATGCCTTCGGGAATTCTTAATCACACACCAACAATAATGCGTGTGGAGGATTTGAATTCGTGGAAAACGGCAATACTTTTAGCGACCGATCCCGATAACCCGGACAAAGAAAACCTGAAAGCTTTGTATGATAATATGAAACTTGATAATCATCTTGGTTCTGTTCTTGAAACCCGGATTGCGAAAACACAGCAATCACCTTTCAAACTTCAGCACAAAAAAACCAAAGAACGAAACGAAGATGCCGAAACCTTATTTAAAACAGTTTGGTTTCAGGAGTTTATTAAATTGGTTTTGGAAAGTAAGTTTGAGGGGACAAAACTCATAGAGTTATTTAACCTCGATGATGAAGGAAAGCTAAAGGAAATTACCGAAATACCGCAATCCCATTTCAATCCGAAAAAAGGAATTATCCTGAAAGAACCGGGACAGCCTACCGGAATTGATTACAAAAACGGGCAGCTTTCCAATTATTACCTTCAAATCGGTAAGGACTATAAGGATTTAGGAACATTTGCCCTGATTGCACCTATTATTTTGGCTAAAAAGTTAGGTTTGGGTTCGTGGCTGGATTTCATTGAAAAATATGGTGTACCGCCTTTATTTGTTACCACAGACCGGGAAGATGATGAACGTTTACTGGAACTCTTTGAAATGGCTACCAATTTCAAAGCCAATAACTTTATGATTGGGCGTGGTAATGAGAAATTTGAAATTCCGAATATTACATCCACGAACAGTCAGGAGGCTTTTGATGGATTGATTAAAAGAGCCGATAACGAAATTTCAAAACGCTTTTTAGGAGGAACAGGACTGACAGATGAAAAAGGATTTGTTGGTTCGGTAGAAGTTCAGTTTGAGTTTGCACAGTTCCGGTTTGTTTCCGACAAACTGCTTGTAGCGTACATAGTCAATGAAAAACTGATTCCGCTGCTCATAAAACTTTCACCGGTATATTCATTCCTGAAAGATTACCGATTCGAGTGGGATGATGAAGATGAAATGACTATTGATAAACTTTTAACCATTGTAGAAAAATTAGGCGTTTATTTTGATTTCGATCCGGAACAGATAGAACAGATTACAGGGCTTAAAATCATCGGTATTAAAACCAATCCATTCGCACCGCCGTCACCGCCGGAAGATTCAAAAAAAAAAGCCGTGACGTAAATGCTTTTTTAAGAAACAGAAAAATTTTCAGAGATATAGATGCTCTATATCACGAAAGTTGTGATTGTGAATCCTGCAAAGAAGTAGAAAACCTTTCGATAGAAGCTATTAACATAGCCGGATGGGTGAAAGTAATGGAGGAACTGGCAAGGAAAGTTCACACGGGCGAAATAAAATCAGGAGATGTGGACGAAAGATACATTCTGGAAACATATAACGAACTTCAAAAATCTGCCCAAAAAGGCTACGGAAAAGACTGGTTGAAAGTAAACGAATCAACCGGAAACATAGCTCCCGAAGTGATTAAAATGCAACAGAATATTTTTAGATTTTCGGGTGCAAAAAATGTTACAGTTTTAGAAGAAATCAATAAAATACTTCAAAAGCAACTGCCTTGGGAACAGTTTAAAAATGAAGTTTTAAAGCTCAATCCAAAATATAACAAGAACTATCTTCAGGCAGAATGGCAAACGGCTAACCAAAGTGCTAAACACGCAAGAGACTGGGAATATTTTAAAGCCAATGCCGACCAGTATCCAAATCTTGTTTACAGAACACGGGGAGATAACAAGGTTCGTGATGCACATGTGCAGTTAAACGGAATTGTCGCTCCTTTGGAATCTGATTTTTGGAAAATACACTATCCACAAAACGGTTGGCGTTGCAGATGCTATGCGGTACAAACTGCTGAAACGCCAACCGCACAGGATAAAATACCTATACTGAGCGAGAAAGATTTCCCGAAAGAATTTAGAGGAAATGTGGGCATTAGCGGACAAATTTTCTCCGAAAGCGAAATTAATGGTGCTAAAGCACACCCTTATTTTGCACTGGCTAAAAATGATACTTGGAAAAAATCAGTAGAATCTTCCAAACGTGCTGCACCGGGAAATATTGTTTATAAAAACGACAAAAACACGTTAAAAGTAAGTCCGTTTGCAGACGAAAAAGATTTGAAAGATAATATTGCTGATGCCCGAACACTTATTGATAATCATAAAATAGATATTCAGATAAGAGCTCATCTTGACGGACGAATCTTGAAAGATTTTAAAAACCCGGAGTATATCATTAATGGCAAAATTGGAGACAGAAAAGCTCCAATTAGTTTAGACTATTCAAAAACACTATCAAAAGCAAACAAACAAGGTTGTGAGGTAATAGTATTTAATATTTCTAAAAACGGAGATACTATGGAAAATGCCATTGAAAAAATTGAAAAGTTACTCGGTTATAGAGGGGTTCATTCAAATATCAAAGAGTTTTACATAATAGATAAAACCGGAAAATCCAAGCATATAATACGAAAAAAAGCGGATTAAAACCCGCTTTTTGCAATGTCCACATCAAGGAATAACCCGAGAGTCTAATTACATCGCAAATATAACAAATAATATTCCAAATGACCAAAATAGATTCAAAATTTCAGCTTCCCGATTTTAGAAAATTATCTGAAGGAGTAATGAAAGACCTTCCGAAAAAAGTATCCGAAGAAGCGTGCAATTTCTTTATGGCTTCCTTTATAAAAGAGGGGTTTACCGATACTTCATTTATTCCGTGGGTAAAAAGAAAAGATGATTTTACCCACAAACTATTACAGCAGTCTTTAGCCCTGAAAGCAAGTATAAAAATAGAAACGGCAACGCTCGACAAAATAGAAATCAGTGCAGGAAATGGACTGAAATACGCTGCAATCCACAATGAGGGCGGAACTATTACTATAAAAATCACTCCGAAAATGAGAAAATATTTTTGGTATATGTTTAAAAAAACAGAGGATGAAAAATGGAAATGGATGGCTTTGTCTAAAAAAGATGTTATGACCGTAAAAATTCCGAAAAGGCAGTTTATAGGGAATAGCGAAACACTTAATCAAAAATTAGATAAAATATTTATTGATACTATTTACAAATACTTTAAAAACCTAAAATAATGGAAAACTGGGTAAACCTATACAAAGAGATTGCAACTGTGCTTTTAGCCGATTTAAACGAACAGGAAGCCGAAATATACAGTGCTTTCAATACTGTAATCGGTGAGGAAAACAAATCGCCGATACGATGGCTCGACCTTTGGCATAATCAGGTCAATTTCCTCGAAGATGAACACCAATTTCCCACGCCTGCCTTTTTCCTTGCATTCCGCAGCAGCAATGTAAGTGATATGGGTGAGAAAATGCAGCAAATATCACTTCAGATAGACGGATATTTGTTCTACGAAACTTTTGCCGATACTTATACAGGTTCGTATAATCAGGAAGATGCACTCGCATTTATCGGATTATTGGATTTTATCAATGCGAGGCTTCACGGAACTACCGGAGAAAATTACAGTTCTATGAGAAAGACCGGCTTTGCTCCTGAAGATACCGGAAATGCCGGAAACCTGTACAGGATTTCTTTTGAATGTATCGTTCACGATGAAACGGCTGCTAAATTTGTGGAAGATGGTGCGTTTACCGGATTGGAAATCAGCGATGATTTTCAGATACCGGATTAAACCCTATTAAAAATAATATTTTCCACAGTGGCAGTGGAATAGAAATACTTCTGAGCGATATTCGCTACAATCCAATCGAAAGAATGCTTTTGCACTCCGAATTCCTTAATTTCCGAAAGCCGCCTGTATTCACTTCGTACGGCTTCATATCGTTTTTCAGTGGTTGGTTTAGTTTTTCTTTTGTGCGACATACCGCAAAAATATAGCACTTTTTTTTATCTGTAAAACTCAAAATAAAAAAACCGCTTTTTAGCGGTTTGTTCTTGCTGTCAATCTTATTTTGCTTGGTATGTCATCTAAATAAAAAACATCATAATAACCTGTATAGTTCCCATTTTCGTCTTTTGCAAAATCTATTTTTATTTGTTCTTCAACTTCTTTAGGTATAGGCTTTTTAAACTCATATCCCTTTTTAGATTTAACAAATGGAACTATTAAACGTTCAAATTTTTGTTTTGCCTCACGTTTATCAATTTTGATTACCCATGTATTTTCTCCATAATCGTGTAATGACCATTTAAAATTACCAACATCTTTTTCTGTCTTTTTTTTAGAAGATAACTGCTCAGCATCTGCGTTTTCGTCTACATATTTTTTCCAAATAGGAAAAACTGTTAAAAATTTACCATATATAGATTCTATACTATAACTGGGCGTTCCTTTTACTTCTAAATTTATGTTTTCTCCTTTTAAATGGGAAAAATACCTTATCTTTAGAACTTTAGCCTCGTTTTTATAAACTTTCAGTTTGGATGCTTCAAATGGAGTTCCATTATTTGAATCTTCTTGTGAATATATAAGATTTTCATTGGTTGCTTCAACTATATTTCCAACCTCTTTATTAAATTCTGTTTCCGTTAAATCTTTATAGTTTTGTCCGAAAGCAATACCAGAAAACAATAAAAATAATATTAATTTTTTCATAATAAAAAACCGCCCTTTTGTAGGCGGTTTAAAATTACACATTTTTTTCGTTAGAAAAAATGTTTCCGGATTTCGGTAAGTTCTTTTGCCAAAACATCCCCGTGATGTATTTTGCCGTTTTCAAAAAAGTCCTGTAGCAATGCTGCTGCTTTTTGCCAACCTAAAACCCGTAAAATATTTTCGGGGGTTTCGGTTTGTTCCTCTTCTTTTTCTTTGTATAGAACCAGTTGCTGGTTTTCTCTTTTGTAAGATTCTGTTTTATAGCCTATCATCACACTCCCAATTTTTCAATTAAACTTAAACGAAGAGCCTTATCATCAATCTTAGCTACATCTGCAAGTATAGAAATCATACGTTCTTGTGTCAGACGGTTATGCTTACGTTTTTTAATATTGGGTAAATTTGCAGGAAGTTTTGGTGTAATAGTTTGTAGAATTACATTTTCTGCCCAATCCCTAAACATTTTAGCACGTTCCGACTTAACAAAAAATCCTAAACGAACAACTCCTGCTTTTGTCCAATATACAGCTCTGGGCTGTATTCCTGTAAGGGTGTCACAAAATGTGACACCCTTAATAAAGTGCTTTCCCTCAATAAGTTCATCAAAATGTCGTAATTGTGTCATTCTAATTGTACCGGCAGAAACGCCATAACCTAATGCTACATCTTTCGTAGGCATTATAAACTCGTGTGCCTGATGTTGAAGTACCGCTACCGTCAAGCCATCGGTAACTCGCAGTTTCATTAACTGCTGATTCTTATTGTCAGTCATATTATAAGAATTGTGATAAAACAGCAACGCCCACCGTAGGTGTGACTGACACATACGCTGGGCGTAAGTCGTTGGTTCTTTCGTTCCAACCACCTTAATGGGCATTGCCTTTATCTTGTTAAATAATTTTTGATTATTTGCCCAAGATTGTATGTATCAGTCGAGAACAAAATTACAAAAATTTTTGAAAGTGCAAAATGTTTATTTTTGTGCAAACAAAATAATATGGATAAAAACACAGCCACCAAATATGATGCTCTTCTTTCAGTGCTTTGCAAATCGCCTAATAGTTCCTGGCATATTTCTCACATTGCAAAAGAAGCAGAAAAAGTGGGTTTTCTTACTTCTAACGAGTTGCAGACGGCTATCTCTGTGTTTATGGAAGATGATTTTTTGGATTTCATCCGCCACCCAAATGCACCGGAACACAATTTTCAGATTTACACCATTACCAATAAAGGCATCAAGTTTATCTCTCACGAAGGTGGCTATAGTGTCAATCTTGATGAAAGTTTTTAAAAACTTTCTCAGCCATTTTTTTAGTCTTTTTTTCATATTTTTGATTTTAAAATTTTCATTATGGATAATTTTATTATGATTGAGCTTATTACAGCTTCGTTCGCAGCGAAGATTAAAGCTCTGAAACTTTCATTAAGTGATGATGAGTTAAAGGTTTTTAATGAATCTTTAGAAGAATCTAAAAAGAGCTTTTTAAAGCTGCATCCGTCGCTTTCCGAAGATGTTCTGAAAGTTGTTGATCAACAGTTTTCTTAATTTCTTCATCTTCCTTTAGAATTTCTCGTACTATCGGTACGAGAATTTTTTTTAATAATTTTCTCATACTATTTTTAATTTTTAGTTAGTTCTTCACTTATTTTTTGTTTTGCCTCTATTAGCTTTTTCTCAGCTTCCAGATACTTTTCGTATCGTTTCACCGGTGACTTTCTGCGGCGGATAGAATCCGTTGTGGTGTAGTTCCAGCCTAACGCCTGAGCAACTTCACTCGTTTTGATTTTGAATTTCTCTTTGGTATTCATATTTTCTTAACTTTGCAAATATCGATTACGCAAATATAAGCGATAAATTTCGTTTAAAACAAATAATTATGCAACAAATTTCGCCTATCAAAGAAAAGATTTTACAATACATTGATTTTAAAGGAATTAGCAAGTATAAATTTTACCAAGACACGGGTATTACACGAGGTGTTTTGGATAAAGATAGTGGAATAAGTGAAGACAACATAGCGAAATTTATCGCCTATGATAATACTGTAAATTTGGAATGGCTTTTCACCGATAAGGGCGAAATGTTTAAAACGAAAAGTAAAGAAAATGTGGTCAAAAAAAACGACCACAAAAACGACCACATAAATGACCACAAACCAAATGTAAAAGAAAAACTAACAATAGTAAAAGATTATTCAGAAGAATATGGTAGAAAAAATCTTATCCCTTTGTATGATGGTCTTATTGCTGCTGGTACAAATTTTCAGGTAGATTTATCGCCGCAAATGGAGCCGGTAGAGTATATTGATGCTGGTGACTGGTTTCGGGATGCTACCGCCGCTATGCGTGTACACGGAGAATCAATGCACCCGGAATATAACAGCGGAAGCATTATCGCAATGAAAGAAGTGCAGGAAAAAAGGCTTGTTGTTTATGGACAGGATTATGTAATTGAAACATCAGAATACAGGGTTTTAAAACGCCTGCAAAGGGCAGATGACAAACAATACTGGATGTTAGCTTCTGTAAATATGGAGGTATGGGAAGCCGGTCCGTTAAAAGGAAGACTTATTCACGAGCCGTTTGATGTTCATATAGACGATGTTTCCCGGCTTTTTAAAGTATTAGGCTGTGTTAAACGCAATGAAAGCAGCAGAATCGTTTACAATAACGGTAAAAGCATCTGAAACGGTTTACAATATCGGTTTTAATCAAATTCAGCACTACAAAATAACGAAATCAGTATCGCATCAATATCGGTAAATATCGCATTAATATCGCTTTTTCGACCATCACATCTGAATCAACATTCCTTGAAAACCCTTTATTTTTGGCTTTTTTTGAATAGATTACTATTTAAACATTTAGATATACCCCTTAGGCTTGGCTATTTGATTTCGCCACTTCGGGGCTCAACTCACTTGGCTCTTTTTCCAAGGGCTTCACCCTTGGCTATTGATGTATCGCCCCTTCGGGGCTCAACTCACTTGGCTCTTTTTCCAAGGGCTTCACCCTTGGCTATTGATGTATCGCCCCTTCAGGGCTCAACTCACTTTGCTCTTTTTACTTTTTCCTTGGCTCTTGTCAAACCACTAATTTATACCCTATTCCTTTCAGTGTCTGAATAGAATTATCTCCTAATTTTTCGCGGAGTCTGCGGATATGGACATCAATGGTTCTTTCTCCGACTACAACGTCATTTCCCCAAACTTTTTCGAGAATTTCTTCTCTTTTGAATACTTTATCCGTATTGGAAGCGAGAAGATACAACAAATCGAATTCCTTTTTAGGAAGAAGAAAAATCTGTCCTCCTTTTGACACACGGAAGTTATCTTTGTCAATCACCAAGTCCCCGATGGTAAGGTTTTTCGGGCTTTCATCAGTGAAAGAAGCGAGTTGCAGTAAGGCATTCACTTTTGAAATAAGGACTTTCGGCTTGATGACTTTCACCACATAATCGTTCGCACCTGCCTGATAGCCTGCCAACTGCGAAAACTCCTCTCCTCTTGCAGAAAGAAAAACGATGAGTGTACGTTGCAGTTCTTTAATTTTTCTTAACTCCTGACAGGTTTCTATTCCGTCTTTTTCGGGCATCATCACGTCCAAAAGGATAAGGTCGGGATGTACTTCTTTTGCTTTTTCGATGCCTGCCGAACCGTTGTCGGCGGTAAAAACTTCATAACCTTCTTTTTCGAGGTTGTAGGAAAGGATGTCCAGAATATCCTGCTCATCGTCAATTAAGAGAATTTTTCTTTTGCTCATTTTTACTTTATATAAAGTATTTAGTCTTCAAATTTACTCAAAAACCGATAACCGGAGCAACCGTTTTTCAGTATTCACGAAAAATTAACATTGTCTTGATTTTGTTAAAAGAAAAGTAATCATTAATTAAAATTTTGTAAACCAAGCAAAACTTCCGGCTGGTGTTTCTTTGCACCGAATAAAAAGTAAAAACTGTAATGAAAATTTTTAAACTGAGTATTGCCGTTACGTTTCTGATTTCTGCATCTCCTTTATTGAAAGCACAATCCGATACTTTGCAAAAAGAAAAAAAGATTGATGAAGTAACTTTGCAGGGAACCGGAAATAAGAAAACGGAAGCCTCTGTTCTTCAGGAGCAAAAAAAATCCGTAGTGCAGAAACAAGCAATGGGAGCCGATGAAATCTCCCGAAAAGGAATTTCCAACGTGGAACAGGGACTTCTGAAAATTACAGGAATTACCGCTGTGGAAGGTCGGGGAATTTTTGTGAGAGGTTTGGAGGAACGCTACAATTATCTTCTGATAAACGGACTTGGCTCTCCTTCCAATAATCCTTTTCAGAAAATTATCGCACTGAAACAGTTCCCTACGGATGTTGTGGGGAAACTGAATATCTATAAAACATTCAATTCCAATCTTTTCGGGGATTTTGCGGGTGCGACTTTCGATATCGAAACGCTGACGATTGATAAGCCTTTTACAAAAATCGAATTCGGAATCGGATACAATACCAGAACTACTTTTAAGGATTTTAAAATTGCGGAAAATGCAAGCGGAATGCGAGGATATATCGGTTTGAATTCCGAAGACCGGAATCTTCCTGCTCAAATTAGAGATTCCCGACCGAACAATTACCGTTTTTCACGGGAAGAATCATTGGATTCTTTCAAAGATTCGTGGAATGTGGACAATATCAAAGCGCTACCGAATACAAGCATCGGATTCACGACTGCACAAAAAACAAAAATCGGGGAATCCGGAACTTTATCCTTCTTGCTCTCGCTGAATCAGGGCAATAAATATTCCTATAAAGAAGGTGCGAACAACCAGTTCCGAAATTTGGGACAGCACAGCAACGAATTTTCCAATTTCCTTATCAATAAACAATATACTTACGAAACCGAATCTTCCGCATTATTGGGATTAGGCTACAAAAACAAGGGAACTGCTCTCAACTTCAATGCAATTTTTCTGCAAAATTCCGAGAATCTGATTTCGGATAATTCCGGGTATAAAGACCAGCAGATTCAAAATCTGAATTACGGATTTTTCCGAACCAACCAACTTGATATTTCAAGGTTTCTGGATTTGCAGATTTCCGGTTCACAGAAAATCGGTGAAAGACAACAGATTAAAGCAGGTGCAAGTTACGTCATCAACAATTACAGCCAGCCTGACCGTAAAATTTTTGAAGGAAGCCGTTATGATGCCAATTCGCAAAGTGTACTTCCGGACGGCGAACTTTCTCTGCGATACGGCGGAAACAATCTTATCCGTCAATATCTCGATGTAGATTCTCGTTTTTACGGTTCCGCTTACGCTGAATATTCCGTTTTTTTCGGGCAGAAAAACGACAGAAAGGAATTTCCTGTACAGATTTCCTTAGGATATAACGGTTTCGCGGATTTCAGGAAAAATTCTTATCGTTTTGTTCACGGAGTTGCTCCTGATGCACAGAACAGAGATGTGATTATTACGATTGATACGCCTCAGAACGTATTCGACCAGTCCATTTTGAATAATCATCTTTATTATATGGAAGGTTCGGACAATTCTCAATATTATTCTTCTATCTATCAGCTTGTGAACGGCGGTTATCTGAATCTGAATTACAAACCTTCCGATTCGTGGGACATCCTGATTGGCGGGCGTTACGAAAAAGATTTAACCTTAATCCGATATTCCGAACAAAGTGCAACGACAAAGGAAAATCTTACCAAAGACCACGATTTTTTCCTGCCCTCACTTTCTGTAAAAAAAGCATTGAACACCAGAAATAATATCCGTTTTTCATTCAGTAAAACCGTAACAAGACCTGTACTTATCGAAACGATGCCGATAAAATATATCAGTCCGGATAATGTTTCAATACTCGGAAATCCGCTCATCAAAACGAGTGACAACTATAATGCAGATTTGAAATGGGAATATTTCCCTTCGGGTAAAGAAATGTTCAGCGTGAATCTTTTCGCAAAAAGAATTGATAATGCGATTGAGCGGTCTTTAACGCCTTCTGCGGATGCTACCGGAACTACCATTACGTTTTTCAATGCCAAAAAAGCGGAAATCTACGGCGTGGAATTAGAAGGAATCCTGAATCTCGGAAGAATTTCCGATGCTTTGGAAAAATTCAGTCTGGGAGCCAACGCAACCATAATGCACACCAACGTAGAACGCAGCGAACAGCAGATGAAAACCGAAAAACCGGACTGGATTTCGGAAAACGATTTGAAAAAAAGAGGATTGCAGGGAGCTGCACCTTACACCATCAACGCAGATTTGAAATATGAATACAAAAATCCCAAAAACCTAAACAGCGCAGTTTCATTGGTTTACAATGTTTCCGGAGAAAAAATCTATGCAACCGGAGGAAACGGACTGGATAATTATTATGAAAAACCTTTTCATCAACTGGATTTGATTTTCCAGAACCAGTTTACCAAAAACTGGAATGTGAAACTTTCCGTACAGAATCTGCTGGATTCCAAATACGAAATCCGCCTCGGAGAAAACAATTATGCGCCTTTGAACACCAACGGAAATTACACATTATCCGATTATTACAACGGAATCAATTTTAACCTGAACATCGGTTATACTTTTTAACAAATATTAAAATTCAATAAAAATTTATAAAAATGAAAAGAAAATCTTCATCACTGATTATGTTGGCATTATCGCTCACATTAGGATTAACTTCCTGTACCATTGAAGTAAACGACGGAACAGACGGAACAGAGCAGCAAACTACTCAAACTACCGATGACGTACTGAGCGGAACGGGAACACTTTCCGGAACTATCACCAAAAATCTTCTTATCAAAAAAGGGAATTATACGCTGGACGGAATCGTAAAAGTAACCAATAACGCTACTCTTACAATAGAAGCCGGCGCTACATTTACTGTTTCTACCAACAAAACCAGCTCTCTGGTGATTTTGCAGGACGGACAAATCAATGCTGTCGGAACTGCTTCTGAACCGATTGTGTTCACAACTTCCACAAAAACTCCGGGAGATTGGGGCGGAATTACGCTTTACGGAGAAGCACCGATAAAAGCGGTAAACGGAAATACACAGGCACTTTCCGAAGACGGAAATAATGTATATTACGGCGGAACAGACCCGAATTCCAACTCAGGAACGATGAAATTCGTAAGAGTGGAATATGCCGGAAAAAAAATCGGGGACGGAACTTCCGAAACCAACACTTTCACGTTTTATTCTGTCGGTGCGGGAACGGTTCTGGAAAATCTTGTTGCCTATAAAGGAACTGACGACGGGTATGAATTTTTCGGAGGAACTGTAAGTGCGAAAAATCTGGTCTCCTATGGAAATTATGATGATTCTTTCGACTGGCAGGATGCGTGGAGCGGACAAAACAACAGCAATTGGTTTGCTTTCCAAACCGGAGTCGGAAATTTCGGAATGGAGATAGAAGCCTCATCCAATGTGGACAATACGCCTCCGAAAATTTCAAATATTACGCTGATTCGTGATGCGAATACCAATCCCGAAACTGCCAATTCACCGGAAATTTCCGCTATTCAGTTTAAAAAGCAGGGAACAGGAATTTTTTCCAATGTGTATATCAGCGGTTATAAAAATACAGGTTCTCAAAGTGCTTATGCCGTTCTTATTCAGGATGCAGCAACGGAAACCAGCCAGGTAAATACGAACAAAATTGTTGTTTCTCCTATCAATTATCTCAATTCCGATAATCCGGGAGTTTGGGGTTATGCATTTACTCCGAACGGCGGAAAAACATTTACAAACGATGCCAACGTACAGAAAGTTTCGCTCGAAACCGGAGCTTGGGCAACTGTGGATGGAGTGAATCTATTGTCTGCTCTGCAATAATATTTCAAAGCATATCAGATTATTTTCAAAAAAATGCAGTCTTTTTGGGACTGCATTTTATTCTTGACCCAAATTAACTTTTATTTGAACGGAAAGCCTTAATTTTGTATTTCATTAAATCATTTAACAAGATGTTCAGAAAAATATATTTTCTTGCTTTCGCTATTCTTACAGCAGGAAATTTTTATGCTCAAAAAACTAAAACCACCTCCGCTGACAAGCCGAAACTGGTGGTAGGAATCGTTGTAGACCAGATGAGGTGGGATTATCTGTACCGCTACCAGAACCATTACGGAAACGGAGGCTTCAATAGGCTCCTCAATGATGGATATACACTGAATAATGTGATGATTAATTACGTGCCGACCGTTACCGCAATCGGGCATACTTCCATTTACACAGGCTCAGTTCCTTCCATTCATGGAATCGCCGGAAACGACTGGACTAATCGGGAAACCGGAGAAGACGTATACTGCACTGCCGATACTTCCGTGAAAGGCGTAGGTTCTACTTCAGAAAAAATAGGTGCACATTCTCCGAAAAACCTTTGGAGCACCACGATTACAGACCAAGTGCGCCTTGCGAGTAATTTTCGTGCAAAAGTAGTGGGAATTTCGCTGAAAGACCGCGCATCCATACTTCCGGCAGGGCACAATCCTACGGGCGCTTTCTGGTTTGATGAAGGGAGCGGGCATTTTATCACCAGCTCTTATTATATGAATGACCTTCCGGCGTGGCTGAAAGATTTCAACAACCAAAATTGGGGAGAAAAGCTCGTGGCAAACGGCTGGAATACCATAAAACCCATTGCAGAATATAAAGAAAGCTCCGCCGACGATGTTCCGTGGGAATATCTTTTGGGAAGTGCAAAATCGCCTGTTTTTCCTTACAGCTCGCTTGCTGCGGATTATGCAGCCAAAAAGGGAATCATCAGAACCACACCTTTCGGCAACACCCTTACGCTGAAAGCTGCCGAAGCCGCTTTGGATGGCTATCAGCTCGGAAAAGGAAACGAAACCGACTTTCTTGCCATCAATCTGGCATCCACAGATTATGTAGGACATTCTTTCGGTCCGAACTCTGTTGAAGTAGAAGACACTTATATCCGTCTGGACAGCGATTTGGAAGCGTTTTTCAAGGTTCTCGACCAAAAAATAGGGAAAGGAGAATATCTTGTATTTCTTTCCGCAGACCACGGCGGAGCGCACTCTGAAGGCTTTATGGAAGCCAACAAAATGAAAACCGGATTTTTCGATACAGATTTAAAGAAAAATATTGAAGAAGATTTAAAAACCAAATACGGTTACGAAAAAATGATATGGGGCATTGATAATTATCAGATTTACCTGAACCAGAAGCTGATTTCGGAGAAAAATCTGGATGAAGAAGACATTAAAAAACAGATTATTTCAAAACTGAATAAAGACCCTCGTTTTCTGTATGTGGTTGATATGAAAAAAGTGGCAGAATCATCCATTCCCGAGCCGATTAAAAGCAGAATCATCAATGGTTTCAACTGGCAGAGAAGCGGTGATATACAGCTCATTACGCACGACGGAATGCTTCCGCAATATGCAAAAAAAGGAACTACCCACAGCGTTTGGAACTCGTATGATTCTCATATTCCTCTGATTTTCATGGGGAAAGGTGCAGGAAAAGGAGCAAGCTCCAAACCGTATCACATGACGGATATTGCGCCTACCATCGCACAAATCCTGAAAATTGAAAACCCGAGCGGTACAGTTGGTGAACCGATTGTGGAGGCAATGCAGCATTAAAAAACAAAAAGGTGTCCGTTTTTCGGACACCTTTTTTGGTTTTAAAAAATTACTTTATTCATCTTCATACTGCTCCAAATAATAGGAAAAAGTAAAGCCTTCCGTTTCTTCTTCGGCATCTTCCAAAGTCGTGAGCAAATCTTCAAAAATTTCTAATTGCTCCACACTCATATTCACAAATTCGATGTGAAGCGGCATTTCCAAATCTCCTGTAATTGAATCGTACAAAGCATCAAGATTATCTCCAAAAAATTCCGGAAGTTCCAATTTTTCTTTCAGTTGAGCGTAAAAATCTTCGTAATCGCCGATGTCGGTAAAGTTGATGTATATTTCCATTTTTTTTGTTTCAAGTTTAAGGTTTAAAGTTCAATGTTTCGAGATACGAGTTTACCTTTCAACACGTAACTCTCACCTCGTATTTGTTACTGTTTTTCAAAACTTTTATAATGATTATGAGTCAGCCACACATCACCGTTTTTCGTGAAAACAATTCTGTCGGCATTTCTTCTTCCACAGTTGTAGTTCACGTCGGCTTCGTAATATTGTTCTCCTTTCGGAAGTTGCTTTTCGCGGTTGGTAAATTTATCTCCGCCGATTGCTCTTCCCGGAAGAACATCGCACAAATTCCCTTGCGAAGCAATCCAGCCCTGATTTTTTGCTTCATTTTTTGTGATGTAATAATCCGGCAGACGGTGATTTTTTTTCACGTAATCAATCACGACATCTTCACGAGTAAGTTCATCAATATTGGAAGAATAATTGTTTCGTTTTTCCTCATTTCCGAAAATTTCACTTTCAGAACTTGGAACTTGAAACTTGGAACTTGAAACTACTTCTGTATGCGGATTTTTCTTTTCAATTTTATAATTGTTGAAAACATACATTGCGAACATTCCCACCAATGCTCCGATTAAAAAAAAGAGAAATATTTTGGTTTTTTGGTTCATTTATTTAGGGATTAGGGATTAGTACGAAAGCTCAATCTCTCCATTCATCGGGAATCATACACACCGGAATCGGTTCCATTTTATGTTTCGCGGCTTTGTGCATTTTGTCAAAAATTTTGAAAACTTCCAAATCTCTTCCGCTGTAATCCGCTTCGGTTTTTGTGCCGTATTCTTTCTGGATTTTTTCGAGTTCGGGATATGTCGCTCCGATTTGCTGTTCATCGGTTCTGTCCACGTCCCAAAGTCCGTCGGTCGGAATGGCGTTTTTGATGCTTTCAGGTAAATCCAATGCTCTTGCCAAAGCATACACTTCGGTTTTGTACAAATCCGCAATCGGGGAAACATCAACTCCGCCGTCGCCGTATTTCGTGTAAAATCCGATTCCGAAATCTTCCACTTTATTTCCCGTTCCGCACACCAAAAGTCCGTTAATCTGCCCGTAATAATACAAAGTCAGCATTCTCAAACGTGAACGTGTATTCGCAAAAGCGAGTTTTTCGTTTGGAAATTCGTCATCGTGAACATCAAAAGTTTTGTACAATTCTTCAAAAGCGGGCGTAAGATTTACGCTCATTCCTTCCACATTCGGGAATTTATTTTTGAGAAATTCGATGTGTTCCAATGCTCTGTCCACTTGGTCGGGTTTCTGTCGGATTGGCATTTCAATAGCCAGAACTTTCAGTCCGGTCATCGCACAAAGCGTAGAAACCACGCCCGAGTCCACACCTCCGGAAACACCGATAACATAACCGTTTACTCGAGCTTTTTCGGCGTAGTCTTTCAGCCATTTTACAATGTGGTTGATTATTTTTTCTGTCTGCATAAGGTTTTTTTGTTTCAAGTTTAAAGTTTAAAGTTTAAGGTTTAAAGTTTAAAGTTTCAAATATGTCATTGCGAGGAGGAACGACGAAGCAATCTGTTGAAAGTAGTTCTTATTTAGTTAAGGATTGCTTCATTCCACTTCTCTACAATCACAATGACGGAGAATTCTCCCAATCCCACAGTCTCCACGTCTCCAAGTCATCTTTCTGATTCTCAATCTTTCCATCTTTCGATTTCAAATTCTTCTATCAACATTAAAATTTAGTATTTTTGCAAAATGAAATTTGATGTAAAAATAATGAAGTTTTTCAGAAATATGGCAGTTGTGTCTGTTTTTGTTTTTTCTTTTCAGTCCTGCAAAAAAGAGGCGGTTAAAAATTGGAATGCAGAAATCAAAAATCCGGTACAGAATATCGAATTCACCGACCTTTCAAAAGAGCTATACGACCCTGCCGTTTCTTTAGAGACTTTCAAATCGAAATATCCGTGGTTTCAGGGAACGGTAACGGACGAAGATTTTGAAATCCGCAGAAAAGACCCTGAAGAAATTAAAATCTACAAAGAAGCGATTGCAAAAATCGACCAGACCAAACTGAAAAAGGAACTTACCAGCCTTTTTTCACATATCGCTTTTTATTTTCCTGAATTTAAAGCACCGAAAGTGTATCTGTATTCTTCTGCGCTTCAGGGAATCAGCGAACCGATAATTTATCATCCGCAGAATAATTTTCTCTTTATTGACATCACCGGATTTATGGGTGAAAAAGATGCAAATTACAAAGGTGTCGAAACCTATTTCACGCTCAGCATGAATCCCTCGAATATCGTTCCGAAAGTTTCTCAGATTCTGGCTGAACAGTTTGTGCCGTATGATGCCGGACATCAGAAATTTATTGATTTGATAGTTTATCAAGGGAAACTGATGACACTTCAGGATGCTTTTTTACCTGAATTGCCGGATTATCTTAAAATCAATTACACCAAAGAACAATACGATTGGGCAGTTTCCAATGAAGTGAACATCTGGGATTATTTCGTGGAAAACGATTTGATTTTCAGTGATGATGAAAGGTTGACCGACCGTTTTATCGCTCCCGGACCTTTTTCAAAATTTTATACCGAAATCGACAACGAATCTTCTCCACAAGTCGGAATTTTCACCGGCTGGCAGATTTGCAGAAAATTCTACAAAGAAAAACCGGAAACCCCTTTGGCCGACTTCCTGAAAATGGATGCACAGACGATTTTCAATCAGGCAGTTTATAAACCGAAATACACTGAGTAAATCTGAAAGGGAGACGTGGAGACTTTGGGAGTGGGAGAATTCTCCGTCATTACGAATGTAGCGAAGTGGAATGAAGCAATCCTTAACTAAATAAGAACTACTTTCAACAGATTGCTTCGTCGTTCCTCCTCGCAATGACAAACTTTAAACCTTAAACTTTAAACCTTGAACAAAAAATATATGCGAAATACAACAATCACAATAGAAGTAGAGCTTGACGAAAACCATATTCCCGAAAAAATATTCTGGAATGCTCAGGACGGCGGAATCGAAAAACAGGAAACCAAAGCAACCATGATTTCCGTTTGGGACGACAAAACAAAGGAAGCCCTGAGAATCGACCTCTGGACGAAGGAAATGCCAGTCGACCACATGAAACAGTTCATGCACCAGATTATCGTTTCCCTCGGAGATACGTATCAGAGGGCAACCGGAGAAGAAGACGTAGCGGAATGGCTTCATGAAGTCGCTAATGAATTTGCCGTGAAATCAGCGATAAAAATGTAACAATCTATCAATGTAAAAATGTATCAATCTTACCACTGAAATTGGTAAATTAGTAGATTGGTACATTGTTAAATTATAAATATCATGAAATTCAACACTAAAGTAATACACGGCGGACAGCACAACGAATCCGCAACGGGAGCAGTAAACGTTCCTGTATTTTTAACTTCCACTTTTGCGCAGAAATCTCCGGGAATCCATTCCGGTTACGAATATTCCAGAGGAGCAAATCCGACAAGACAGGCTTTGGAAGATGCCCTGGCAAGCATCGAAAACGGAGCGAGAGGATTGGCTTTCAGTTCGGGACTTGCGGCAACGGACTGTGTGATGCGTCTCCTGAATCCGGGTGATGAAGTTATTGCCTGCGACGATTTATACGGAGGAACGTACCGCATGTTCACCAAACTGTACGAAAAATACGGACTGAAATTTCATTTCGTGAATTTCGACAACCTCAGCGAAGTGGAAAAAACCATTACCGAAAAAACAAAGCTCATCTGGATTGAAACACCGACCAATCCTCTGATGAAGCTGGCAGACATCAAAGCTGTTACCGAACTGGCAAAAGGAAAAGACATTCTGGTTGCCGTAGACAATACTTTTGCTACGCCATATATTCAAAAGCCTTTGGATTTGGGTGCGGACATTGTGATGCATTCCGCAACGAAATATCTGGGCGGACATTCGGACGTGGTTGCAGGAGCGCTCGTTGCCAAAACACGTGAACTCGGGGAAAAACTGCATTTTATTCAGTTTGCGGGAGGCGGAATTTTAGGGCCAATGGATTCTTATCTCGTTTTGAGAGGAATCAAAACCCTTTCGCTGAGAATGCAGAAACACTGTGAAAACGGAATCAAAATCGCCGAATATCTCGTGAAACATCCGAAAGTTGGAAAAGTTTATTATCCGGGAATCAGCTCGCATCCGCAGTATAAAATAGCTGTCAATCAAATGAAAAACGGATACGGCGGAATGGTTTCGTTTACGTTTAAATCCGGTTTAAAGGAAGATGCCGTGAAGTTTCTGGAACGCATCAAAATTTTCACTCTTGCGGAAAGTCTCGGCGGTGTGGAATCTCTGGCGAATCATCCTGCCACGATGACACACGCTTCCATTCCTGAAGATATTCGTAAAGAAGCCGGAATCACGGATGATTTGGTTCGCCTGAGTGTGGGAATTGAAGATATTGAGGATTTGATTGAAGGGCTGGAAAAGGGGTTTGCTTAATTTTATTAACCACGAATGACACGAATTTTCACGAATACTTTAAGCTCTCACAACGCTTTGGAGCAAAAACAATAATTTTTAATTTATTCGTGTCATTCGTGGTTTAAAGATATTTTCGTAACTTCGCAGCACTTTCAGAAAAGGGAATCATGTGAAAATCGTGAGCTGTCCCCGCAACTGTAAATCACAACAAAAAATTTTTCTGCAAAAAACCATTGCCAAAAGCGAGAAGGTGCAGAAAATGTGAAAGTCAGGAGACCTTGCTGAAAGTATCAACTTATTAACGCTTTCGGAGGAAAAGCCCTGATTTCTGCGGATTTTTTTTTAAAATCCGTTATAATTAGCTTTTTATTTTCCGGTAAGTAAACTTTAACTTAAATTATTTTTAACAATGAAAAAAAAATTAATTTTTGTTGGAGCACTGCTTGTCGTGAGTTCACAGGTATTTGCCCAACAGGAAACTGAAATTGAAGAAGTTACCATTGCTTCAAAAATTCCTCAGCAACTTTACAAAACAGGAAAAAATGTAACACTTCTAACTGCCAAAGATCTCGAAAAATATCAGGGACAGAACTTGACGGAAGTATTACAGCAGGTTTCGGGATTTCAGATTACCGGAAATTTCAATAACAATCAGGAGCCTAAATCCCCGAAAATACGAGGCGGCAAATCAGCAAATGTGTTGATTTTAATCGACGGTGTTCCGATGAAAGATGTTACCGGAAACGATTATACTGCCATGGATTTGCGGCTGATGTCCATAGAAAACGTAGAAAGCATCGAAGTTTTGAATGGTGCTTCTTCCGTTCTTTACGGCTCTAATGCGACGGTTTCGGTCATTAATATTAAAACCATAAAAGCGGCTCAGAAAACAATCGAAGGATTGGTTTCTTTGAATGGCGGTTCTTTCGGAACATTCGGACAGAACGGTGTTGTGAGAGGAAATGTGAATGGTTTTAAATACCAGGTATCTGGTTCAAACGAAAAATCGGACGGATTGTCTTCCGCTTCGGGAGAAAACTTTGAAAAAGACGGTTTTGAAAAACAAAATATTGCAGCAAATATTGGCTACGGCAATGAAAAATTTGATGTGAATATCAACGGCGGATGGAATCATCATCTTTACGATTATGATGCAGGAGCGTTCACAGACGGGCAAAGCAGAGGCGATGATAAACAGCAGTTTATTGGCGGAAATGCCAGCTTCAGGTACGGAAAAGGGCAGATTGTTTTCAATACCCGATTTTCTGAAAACGAGAGAATGATACAGGATTTTACGGGAAATTCTTACCAGGACCAGTATTTCTATGAGGGCGAAAATTTCTTTTCGGAACTGTTTAATAATTATAAAATTTCAGACCGCTTCAATTTTACAGTCGGAGTACAGCATGAAACGCAGAAAATGGGTTCAAAATCTCTTCCCTGGGGCGGAACTTCAATGCAGGACGACTTGAAAAAATCCGATACGGAGATTTCAAACCTTGATGTTTTTGCAAAATTCAATGCCAATTACAAAGGTTTTAATATTGACGCAGGAGCAAGAATGACGGACAATTCAAAATTCGGAAACCACTTTGTTTACAGCATTAACCCCTATTATCTGAACGAAACAGAAACCCTGTTTTACAAAGCGGGATATTCGTTTGCGACGGCTTTTATCGCACCTACACTTTATCAAAACTACGGAACCCTGCCATACACGCTTCCTAATTTCGATTTGAAACCGGAAACCAATCAAACCCACGAAATTAATTTCAGTATCGGGAAAAAAGACCGGACTTTTGTGGTAAACGGAGCGGTTTTTCAGCGTGAAGAAAAAGATGTTTTTGCCTATCAAACCAATCCGGACTGGACGGGGAACTTCATCAATGTCGATGAAAATACAGTAAAAGGGTTCGAAATCGGAGCAGATTATGCAGTGAATGACCATCTGAAATTCGGTGGAAATTTCAGTTTTGCCGAAAAAGAAAAAGAAGCAACAATGCTTCGGCAGCCGAAACAGAGAGTGAATTCTTATGTAGAATATCTGCCGTTTGCATCAACAAGAATCTCGCTTTCGCACCAGTTTGTATCGAAAAGAAGCGATGCGTACTGGGATAATCTAAGTTTTGAGGTAAAGAATGTGGAATTGGAAAGTTTCAATCTTTTTAATCTGAATATCAATCAAAAAGTAAATAAAAATTTAGATGCTTTTCTGAATATCGGAAACCTTTTCAACACGCCTTATACCGATGTAGCAGGCTATACAACAAAACCGAGAAATTATACTTTAGGATGTAATTTTAAGTTTTAAAAACATTGAATTAGGCATAAATTGATATTTGTAAAACATCAATAGGAATGGGCTTTAGCCCATTTATAAAAGAGGCAATAGCAAAAAGGCTTTAGCCTAATTTACGATTAGTTCGAGCAAATTGGGTTTTCAATAATGCTTAAACGCCTAATTCAATAAAAACGTTAAATCAACACCCATAAATAGAGTGTTTTTTACAAAAAAGCCGTCCTGAATATCAGGGCGGCTTTTTTGTAAAAACTATATGAATGTAAAAAAACTAAAGTCCTTTAGTTCTGTGAAAGATTCTGGTCGATGTCTTGTTTCACGTCATTTGCTTTGTTCTGAACTTGCGAAACTACTTCGTTTGCCTTGTCTTTCAAATCGTTTCCGAATTTTGTCAGATTGTCTTTTGCAGTGTTGATTTTGTCTTTAACTGCCTGCTGTTCTTCGGGAGTGGAGTTTTTGTATTTCCAGAATGCCAATGCTCCCAATCCTAATAATGCTAATAAGCCTTTACCTTTGTTTCCCATGATTTCTTTTTTTTAAGTTTATAAAATAATTTGGTTACAGTCTATTATGTAAACTCTGTGCCAAATTCTCAAAAAACAATTATAATTTTTGTTAAATTTTTAAAAAGTGATTTATTTTAACGGCACAAACCCCCGAAAACTCTATAATTTGCAAGATTTTCAGTATATGATTTTTCTTATACGAACGGAAGTTTCACCACTTTGGCAGGAATATTCTTATTTCTTACCTGAATAAAAATGTCTGAACCTAATTTAAAATGAGGCTTATCCACATACGCCAGACCAACACCCGTTTTCTTCATCGGCGACTGCGTTCCGGAGGTTACTTTCCCGATAATGGTTCCCTCTGTGTCCACCACCGGGTAATCATGTCTCGGAACACCTTTATCCTGAAGCTCAAACCCTACCAATTTTCTGGTAATTCCTTCTTCTTTCTGCTTTTTCAAAAATTCCGAATCCACGAAATCGCCTTTGTCGAGCTTGGTAATCCACCCCAATCCGGCTTCCAGTGGAGAAGTGGTATCGTCGATATCATTTCCGTACAGGCAGAATCCTTTTTCCAGCCTCAACGTATCTCTCGAAGCCAATCCGCACGGAATCATGCCTTCATCCTTTCCTGCTTCCGTAAGGGAATCCCAAAGCTGTACCGCATATTCATTTTTAAAATAAATCTCAAAACCACCGCTTCCCGTATATCCCGTGTTGGAAATAATCACATCTTCTACCCCATCCACTTCGCCAACCGTAAAATGGTAATATGGAATTTCGGAAAGATTCACACCTGTTAATTTTTGTAAAATCTCCGTTGCTTTCGGTCCCTGAATAGCAATCAGCGACATTTCATCGGAAGCATTTCTCATCTGCGCTCCGAATTTTTCGTTGAATTTCTGGATATGATTCCAGTCCTTTTCAATGTTGGAAGCATTCACCACCACGAAATATTTCCTCTCGTCCATTTTGTATACGATAAGGTCGTCCACGATTCCGCCGTTTCCGTTCGGCAGGCAGGAATACTGTGCTTTTCCGTTTTCCAGAGCGGTAACATCATTGGAAGTTACATATTGCAGTAAATCCTTCGCCGAATCTCCTTCGATAAAAAACTGTCCCATGTGCGACACATCGAAAATTCCGGCTTTTTCGCGTACGGCAAAATGTTCTTCCGTTACACCGGAATACTGCACAGGCATTTCAAATCCGGCAAAAGGAACCATTTTGGCACCCAGCGAAACATGTTTGTCAAAAAGAGGGGTTTTGTTCATTTTGTTTATATTTTTTGGTTCAAGATAATTTAAGCGGGTTATTTTTTATTAATTTAGTCAAGTAAATATACAAATTTTTACTTCTGTTATTATACCTAAATTCACACTCTTTCAAATGGTAATAAAACTTATGTTTA
>JASGDB010000136.1:0-8662 GCA_049841315.1 Bergeyella sp.
GCATTAAAAAAGCATTTCAGACCGAGGGTATTATTGGCGGATTAAAACGGTTAGGCTGGGTTTTATTGGATTCACTGATGAAGCCATTCCAGCAAATCCTTGAGCTCGTAGATAAGGTTATTGGAACTAATTGGGCTGAAAAAATAAAATCCGTCCGGGAATCACAGGGGTTGGTTACCGATGGAGAAAAATCAACTGAGCAAAAACCTAAAAGCTATACTGTTAATGGTCGGACTTTTATTGGTGTAGGTGCAAATAACGGCTCTTATTTATCCGATTTAGCCAAAGCAAGAGCGGCAGGATTCACAGGAAGTGAAGGTGAATATGCAGCTTGGAAAAAAGAACAGGACAAAAAAAATAACAGTATATCTACAATCTCACCCGATTCTATTATTGGAGTTGGATCAGGAAAAGGGAAAAAAGGAAAAGCAGGGAAAGGAGAAAAAGAACATGAGACTTCGGTAAATGGTAATGGTGCAAGTGTAAAAACAATCAATGTCCGGGTAGAAATGAAAAACTACTTTAATGTTGATAAATCCTATGGAAGTGCTGATAGCATAGCTAATCAGGTTATTGGTAAAATAAATGACCGCTTACGAGATGCAATAGTAGCAATTGATTAATTATGGCAAAAGATATTCTTTTAGATGAAAACAATGAAATTCAAATCATTAATGGTGATTTCAGTATAGGAGAAAGTGAACTTCAGGAAGTTGCTTCGGTACTTCGGTTAAGACAGGGAGAATTAAAGAGTGATCCAATTTTAGGAGCCAATCTTCAGCATTTTATGAAAGGGAAGTATGACAGGACAGCCATTGAAAAAAGAGTAAAAATACATCTTGAACGTGATGGAAAAAATTACGACCAAATAAAAAAGAACATTAATCTGAATATTAGTAATGGATAGCAGATATACCATATCACAACTTTTTGAATTGGCTTTTGGAGTTAAAAATCCAGTTTATTTAACTGTACCTATCGGAAAGCAGAAAGAATCAGAAATAGTTTATCCAACACCACGGATTAAAACAGCAGAACAGGAAGAAGTAATCAGGAAGAGCAGGCTCGGAACTCCGGTTATTTTTCCGGTAAAGTTTAAAGGCGGTTCTTACCGGGTTTATGACGGAAAAGGAAAAATAGTTCAGCAACAATTTGAGGATTTTTGGTTTCCGCCAGCTACTATGGTAGATTTTAGCAGACCTAAAAACATTACAAAAACAGATGTTTTAGGAGGTAACGGAACTGTAAAAGAAATATTTGGCTTTGATGATTGGAACATCCGTATCAGAACACTTTGCATTAAAGATGAATTTACAGCCCGGGAATATGAAAAAAATATTATTGAATGGCACAAGGTAATACAGTCAATCGAAGTGGAAGGGGATTTATTTGTCTGGAAAGATATTCATAATCTTGTTATTGAAGAAATGGATATTAAAAGTTTAGAAGGCAGCCCGAATGTAATTCCGATTGAAATGTTTTGTTCCAGTGATGAACCTTTTGAACTAATCTATAAAATGGATTGATATGACTTTAGCACAATGTGCCGAAATAGAATTTATTCCAAAAGAAGGCAGACCATTTTACATTAATAAGGTAAATAATATAAATATAGAATCCAGTTGGAAAATGCTTACTGGTATAGCGGAAATAACGCTTCCGAGAAATACGGCTGATTTTGACAATTTTAAAGTTAAAGAAATCTTTAAAAGAGAAACACAATGCATTATAAAACTTGGTTATGATGGTAAGTTGAAAGAAGAATTTCGAGGATATATTTCTCAGGTTTCCGCTGATTTTCCAATTAAAATAAAATTGGAAGATGAAATGAGACGGTTGAAAAAAATACCAGTGAATTTCGCAGCTAAAAGCATAGGTTTGAAAGAATTTATTCAGAAACATGTTACCGATTACCCTATTGATATTGATGCCGATATCCAACTTGGAGCGGTAAGATTCAGTAAAACAACACTGGGTGAGGTATTGGATAAGCTTCAAAAAGATATGTGTATTTACGGTTTTATCAGAAATGAAAAGCTCACAATCGGGAAACCATATTCAGATGCCGGAAACACTCACCATTTTGACCTTGAGCGGAACTGTGTTGATAATAATCTGAATTACCTGAGTAAAGAAGACCGCCTTGTAAAAATTATTGGAAAATCAATATTTGGAAAAGGTGAAAAAATGGAGTTTGAATTCGGCGATAAAGATGCTAATGAAACTATAAACTGGACATTTACATATCGTGAAAAGAAAGAACTGGAGGATGCTGTAAAGAAAATGTACAATGACCGAAAAAAAGACGGCTTTGACGGTTCTTTTACAACCTTTGGATTAGACAGCCTGAAGCATGGAGAAAAAGTAAAGCTTACAAGCAGTTTATATCCTGACCGTGAAGGAACATATTATGTAGACCGGGTTCAGAAAAGTTTCGGAAAAGACGGTTACAGGCAAGTGATTGAATTAGGACAAAAGGCTTACTAATGGGAAAAGAACTGGATGAATTGACTAATGCTCTTCATGAAAAGAATAAGAAAGCTCAAACAATGAGTTTGCAATGGGCAAAAGTGAAAAGCGTTGACTGGAATGAAAAAACCTGTGAAGCTGAAGGATTACGTGATAACCTTTCTTTCTATGATGTACTCCTTGGGATAGGTAGTTTAGATGTAAAGCCTAAAGTAGGAAGTTTAGTGGTAATCGGTATTATCAATAATGACGAAACCACACCTGTATTAATTAGTGCTGAAGAAATAGAAGCTATCGAAATAAAAGCAGATAAATGCGAATTAACAATTAATGACGGCTTCCTCCTGAAAAAAGAAAACGAAACGCTGAAAAAGCTAATGGTCGATTTACTTCAGGAGATTCAAAAAATGAAGTTTACAACCAATACCGGAAGCACAATTAAACTGATTAATCAGATTCAGTTTAAAGATATTGAAAACAGATTTAAAGATTTTTTAAAGTAAGTTTAAATGGCAACATCAGAGGAAAGGCTTAAAAATAAAATCATTCAGGTAATGAATGAAATAAGACTGGAAGAAGACAGTCCGGAAACTTCAAAGGAAAAGTTTGCGGAACGCACTGCACAGGCGGTGATTTTTGAAATAAAAAACATGACTATTACTGCCACTGCACCGAACGGAAACGTAACAATAATAAGTATAGAATGACATCAGTAAAAGTATTACATAACCAATCCTTTTTGGATATAGCAATCCAGCATACCGGAAGCGTTGTTAATGCTTTTATCATTGCAAAGGCAAACGGCTATTCAATCTCGGATGAACCGGAAACCGGAACGGTTCTGATAATCCCTGAAGATGTTCACCCGGATAATGATATTTTGAATTATTACACTTCAAAAAACATTCACCCGGCTACGGCAATTACCGGCGGTTATTCCGGGGCGATTTCTCCGCAACCTGAAGGAATAGATTACTGGGCAATTTATGACGATTTTATAGTACAATAACATGGCAAGAACAATAGAACAGATAGAAAGCATCATCATCGGAAAAATTCAATCCGATGAAAAACTTTCGACGCTCACCAGTGACTCAAAGGTTTCCATTTGGGGGCGTTTTGTGTACTGCGTTGCTTTTTGTATTTGGGTTTTGGAAACATTATTTGATACTCACAAATACGAAGTTTCCAATGCACTTGCTAACCAAAAGAAAGGCTCGCCGATTTGGTACAGAAACATGGCTTTGGCTTTTCAGTATGGCTTTGATTTAATCCCGGATACGGATTTATTTAACAACGACGGTTATACTGAGGAACAAATCATCGCTTCAAAAATCATCAAATATGCAGCCGTAACGGAATCCGAACAGGAAAGCCGCCTGATTGTAAAAGTAGCAACCGAGGACAGCTCCGGCGTTCTTTCACCGATTAATGAAATTCAGAAAACAGCTTTTGACTATTATTTTGATGAAATTAATTATGCCGGCGTGAAATATACGGTTATCAATTACGCTCCGGACAGGCTGAAATTGAACCTTACAATTAAGATTGACCCGAAAGTCATTGATGAAACCGGAACTAAAATACTGATGTCTGCCACTGATGTCGGAACAAAGCCGGTAGAAACGGCAATATCGGAATTCATGAAGGAACTGCCGTTTGACGGTAAACTGGTCATCAATTCCCTCATTGACAAACTACAGCTGATTGACGGAGTAATAGATCCTATAGTTGATTCAGCGCAGACCAGCTGGATAGATGTAGAATCCGGAGGGTACGGAGCAATGAAAGATATTAACGGCGAAGCTCTGCCGGTATCGGGATATTTCACTTGGTCGATAGATAATGCAGAATTTAAAACCGTGATTAATTATGTGGTTTAATCTCGATTTGAAAAAATTAACGGTACAGCTGATGCCTACGTTTTTGCGTAGTGAAATTATTACCGCATATCTGAAAGCACTGGTAAAACCGTTGGAGGATGTTCACTACCAGTTTATGCAGAACCGGAACGAAAATCTGTACATACTGGCTCATAACGGACAGAAATGTTATCTCCGGGCTGTCCTGAATGACAGATTCGATTCCGAACAGCGGAGGATAGAGATAGACGACGGAAACCTTCAGGATTCGGTTTTTATCTACACCGATTCAGAGATAGAAGGAAATCCAAACCTCGCACGGTTTTTAGGTTTTCTTACCCTGTATCAGAATCAGGATTTAGAAGATACGGCAGCTGATTTTTATGTCCGTGTTCCTGACGACATCAGCTACAATGAATATGAAATGAAATATCTGATTGACTTTTACAAATTAGCAAGCAAACGCTATAAAATAGTACCATTATGAATTATTTGAAGTATAACCAGCCCGGAGGCTTCCGGCTTTCAACGGAAATCCTTGCTGCCGCTCAAACGGCTTATACGCTTTTCAACCAGCTGGGTTGGATTGCCGGTGATTTAACGATTATTTCGGGGTGTACGGTTACCGGAAATTCAGTGAGTGACGGCTATGTTTTCATTAATGGTGAAGTATTGCCGTTCCGTGGAGGAAATGCCGGAGCGAATGTGATTGTGAAAGAAGACATCGCATCATATCCTTTTCAGGACGGAACAGTGAAACCCGTAATCTATGAGCGGTATGCCGGATTCGGAACTGCACTCCCGGAAAATACATATCCGTGGGCTTCATTCAAAAGGATTTTTCCGACCAAAGATATTCAGGCTTTCAAAGACGATTTTGAAACGAGAATTGCAGCTTTGGAAAATAAAGCAAGCGACGTTCCGAGCGGAACGATTGTTAGGTATAATCAACCGCTTGTAGTTCTTCCGCCGGACGGCTGGGAAGATTACAGCCCGACCACAGAACAGGGCAGAGTTTGGGCAGCACGTTCTACCAGCGACAGCGATTTTGCATTAGGCGTAACAGGCGGCGAAAAAACGCATCAATTATCAGTTTCCGAAATGCCGGAACATTTTCACTTGCAGGGTTCGGAGTCGCTGTATAACGATTACGGCAGTGGAACTTATGTAGGCGCCAGGACTTATCCAAACGGAACTATTGCATCTTACAGAAATCAGAAAACATCCTCGGTTGGTGGCAATGCAGCGCACAATAACCTACAACCTTACGTTGCGGTAAGATATATTATAAAATTGTAGCAGACGGATAATCATCCATGCAGTGCAGACGGATAATCATCCGTCTCTACAGAACCTAAAACTAAAACAATGGCAATAACAAATAACCCTACTCCCGAAGCCTCAACGGCAACGCCAAAATCCACTTTAAAAAGCTGGTTTGTAACGGCAGCCAAACCAAACCAAGCGCAATTTGCCGCTTGGATGGACGCATATTGGCATAAATCAGAATATATCCCAATCGGTTATATTTCGGGACTTTCCGCTCTATTGGGGGCGAAAGCCGATGCGGAACAGCTTCAATATTTTGCCAATAAAGATGCTTCCAATATTGATGTGGATTACTGGAAAACAGTTTTAGGTGTCAAGAATTTTGATTCGCAAGATTATTACACTAAATATGAGGTAGAGGTTTTGTTGGAAAACGCAACGGAAGGCTATGCAACGGAAAGCTATGTAGACGACAGCATTTCCGCCCAAACCAGCCAGATAAACATCACGGCTTCCTCTAATATCACCAATGCAGCCGACCATAATAAAAAAAACGTGGTGATTAATAACAGTTCCAATAATATTACCATAACATTAACCACAGATTTGTCTTCGGTATTTCTGGCTACCTACATCAAAGAGGGAGCGGGAACTATTACTTTTTTGGCAGGAAGCGGTGTAACTTTAAAGCTAATGGACGATGTGGCTGTAATTAACGGAGCAGTAGGTTCAAGAGCAATGGTATCAAGGTCGGGAAGCACTTTTTATGTTTATATCACTAATTATTAAATAAAATGAATCCAGCAAGTACCTATTTTCCAGACAGAAAAGCAACCGCAGGCAGGCTTACCACGAATGGTATTACTACTGTGGCAATTACAATAACTTCTACTTCTTCATTTTCTTCTGTACCCATATATGTAGACATGGGGAACGGCGATGTTGTTTATAGAACCCAAAACAATTTGGGCTACACCTATTCATCTCCCTATACAGGTATTATAAAGTTTTATTCCAAAAACAAGGTAAAGCCTATAAAAAGTCTGTTAATAGAAGAAAATGCAACTACAGCAGAAAATGTGAAACACAAGTATCATATAAAAGCAGAGGATATTAAGGCTTTCAGAGGGTTGGAAACCTTTAGTTTTTATGTGTATTATTACAATGTTTATGAACGTAATTACAGCACCATATCCGGAAACTGGAGCAAGGATATAAATCCCACGCTAAAGTATTTGAGGTTCAATTTCAACAGCAATGATGCTTCGCAGGCGCAAGGGGTTTTCAATATCAACGAACTGCCTTCTGATTCTCCTTTAACGTATTTATGTTTTGGGTATTACTGGAATATGTCTATAGGTGCAAGATTTGGCACGATTACGGGGAAATTGCAGAATCTCCCTCAAGGATTACAAACCTTTATTATTTGTTTGACGGAATCTGTTACTTTTGATACCGATGGGAATAACTTATCCCACATCCAAGCCCCTTTGATTAGCCTGTGCTTAAAAAACACCAATATCACAGGATATGTTTCAGATATACCTTATACCCTTGAGGAATTAAGGTTATACGGAACTTCCACCCAAATATCAGGACAGTTTGCTTCTACCTACAAGCCCAATCTGAAGTATTTGGATTTGAATACACTCCATACTTCATACGAATTGGATTTAACCAATCTTAAAAACGGCATACCCAATCTGATAAATTTAGATTTGACTTCGATAAAAGTAACCGGAGATATTATGAATCTGCCCGAAACCCTTACACGCATTAATATTACAAATACAAGCGGTACTATAACAGGAGATGTGGATAACCTCCCCAAAAACACCTATACTGTGATAAATTTTTCATGTACTAACACCCTATACGGAGATATAGGGAATATACCGGCAACCACAACTTTATCTATCGCAGGAAACAATACTATTTCTGGAGATATAGCCAATGCCAAAGCAACCGGCACTTTATATATCACAGGAAACAATACTATTTCTGGAGATATAGCCAATGCCAAAGCAACCGGCACTTTAACTATCACAGGAAACAATACCATTTCTGGAGATATAGCCAATGCCAAAGCAACCGGCACTTTATATATCACAGGAAACAATACTATTTCTGGAGATATAGCCAATGCCAAAGCAACCGGCACTTTATCTATCGCAGGAAACAATACTATTTCTGGAGATATAGGATTGATGACGGTTGTTCCTGTTACTTCATGTACTATTGAAGGACATAATACCATAAACGCCTATACTCCGGGTAAAAACTGGAACGGATTAACAACCTTTAAACTAACAGGGTATAACACGCTGTCTTCTACCGATGTGGATAACCTCTTAATAGATATGGCAAATAGTATTACAGCTACTGTAACTTGCACCATCACCATAAAAGGAAACTCACAACCACGAACAAGTACTTCCGATGCAGCAGTAGCAATTCTGCAGGCTAAGGGAAGAACTGTAATCACTAACTAAAAAATAACAATTTAAAAATTTAAAAAAAATGGCACTAACAACAAAAGAGAAGTTCAACCTTCACAACAACATCGTAAGACCTGAATCCATGTACATTCAAGACATGATTCAATTAGTAGCGTTCTCTCACGCACAATGGTTTTTAGCAAATGCAAAAACCACCACCACGGGAACTCCCGAAGATTCTTACAAAACAAAAATGAAGAATCTTGCTCAAAGGGTGAAAAGCAAAGATACATCGGTGATAAACCTGCTTAAAGACGACATCATCAATACAAGGTGGGGAAACATCAAAAATTACAACGACATCAGAGTATATTCCGATGACGATTATTCCACCAATATCGAAAACGTAATCAATGAATCTTTTGAGAGTGTAGCAGATGTTTCTGCTGAGGAGAAGACTGCTTATAATGCACTTTAAGATTTTGCTTAAACAGAAATTTTGGCTCTTCGCCATTTTGTATGGAAAAAAAAATATCCATATTATTTTAAAATGACATCGGAAACGGAGGCGTTAAAAATTTTAAAGAATTTTCGTTAAGAAATTTCCACTGTTCGAGGGCGGGA
>JASGDB010000137.1:0-24592 GCA_049841315.1 Bergeyella sp.
GAAAAAGATGATGGAAATCCTAAAACAAAATCTTTTGGACTATTTTTTATCCATCATATTCCGACTAAATTTGCTCCCGAATTTTGCTTTCGTAAATTAAAATGGGGTATTATAAGGAGCGACTAAACAGGCTCTAAGAATTACAATAAACAAAAAACCGCCATTACAGGCGGTTTTCTGTATAAAACAGATCGTTTTTACTCTTTGTCCGAAGCGTCAAAGCGGTCTACTACCTTCTGAGAAACTCCCGTATTGCTGAAACCTCCATCGTGGAAAAGATTCTGCATCGTTACCTTTTTTGTAAGGTCGGAGAACATCGCTACACAGTAGTTGGCGCAGTCGTCTGCCGTTGCATTTCCGAGTGGCGACATTTCTTCCGCATATCCCAGAAATCCTCCGAAACCTTTCACTCCGCTTCCTGCAGTAGTTGGTGTTGGTGATTGTGAAATGGTATTTACCCTCACTTTTCTTCCGCCCCAGTAATACCCGAAAGTTCTTGCAATACTTTCCAGATACGCCTTATTGTCGGACATATCGTTATAATCCGGGAAGGTTCTCTGTGCTGCAATATAAGAAAGTGCAAGGATAGAACCCCACTCATTTATGCAGTCTTTTTCCCATGCCACACGCATCACTTTGTGAAAAGAAACTGCAGAAACATCCCAGCCTTTTTCCAGAAAATCGTAATTGAGGTCGGTATAATGTTTTCCTTTTCTCACATTCACGGACATTCCGATAGAGTGAAGAATGAAGTCTATTTTTCCGAATTTTTCAATGGCAGCATCAAAAAGTTTTTCCAAATCTTCCATAGAAGTTGCATCAGCACCGATAACATCCGAACCTGTTTTCTGTGCAAGATCGTCTAATTCGCCCATTCTCATGGCAATCGGTGCGTTGGACAGGATGAATTCGGCGCCTTCTTCATGGCATTTTTCCGCTACTTTCCATGCAATCGACTGGCTGTTCAGCGCTCCGAAGATAATTCCTTTTTTTCCTTTTAGTAAACCGTGTGACATAATTATTTTTATTTTAAACAAAAGTAAGGAAATTATTGTTTTGTACTAAAAATAAAGATGAAACATTGTTTTTATTTTGATTTATTCTAAATTAATTTTACATTTGCAATATGAACTCAACGGTTGTTGCTTTTAAGATTGCTCCTTTAGCTCCTGCATTCCACGGTAATTACGAAGAAATGCAATGCGGTAAAAAGAAATGCTGCAAAAAATTCAAAAAAGGAAAACGCTGCAAGAAATGCCCGGGACGCCTGAAAATGGCTTAATGAGCAACGGCTCTGTACAAAAAATATAACGCTAACAAAATACTTACCGCAGCAAACAGAATTTTCATCACTTTCGGAGTTTTTTCCTCTTTTTTTCTTTCCACCGAATTTTTGGAAAACAATTCTTCCGCATTATTCCTGAACCGTTCCTCATCACGGGCAGAAATTTCGGTAATCGTAATTCCCTGAACCACTGTTTTATTCACCAGTGTATTGGCCGCATGAAGCACCACGTGAAATTTTCCGTCTTTAAACTCAGTGATTTTAAAAGTCCTTTCGCCAAATGGTTTTTCCAGTCCGAAAGGGAGAATTTTTACAACATCGGCATTTTTCGTCAGCCAGCTTAAAGTAATCTCTTCTCCTTTTTTCGCGCGTATTTTTGTGGATGTAAATTTTCTGATATGAGGCGGAAATTCCGACCTTGAATTTCGCTGCATACTTCCGAAATTCTGGTCGTATATTTTCCTCTTTTCTCCGTCTATCAGTGTGTCGTATGCTTCTTGGACTTCACGGAAACGGTCTTCAAAAAAAGTATCGTTTTGGTTTTTGTCGGGATGGTATTTCAGGGAAAGTTTACGGTACGCCTTTTTAATGTCTTCGGAAGAAGCATTCGTGCCGACACCTAAAAAGTAGTAATAATCTTTCAAGAAAAAAACAGGTTTATATATGCAAAAATAGGTTTTTCAAAATGAAAATGAAATGCTGAATGGTCAGTTGTATCTCCGTGTAATAAAAAAGCCTCAGTAAAGAGGCTTTTGTGATAAATTGTTGGATTATATTTATTCCGATTTTGCCATTCTTTCGGCACGTTTTCTGTCTTCTTCGGCAAGAATTTTCTTTCTCATACGGATAAAGTTCGGTGTTACTTCTATCGCTTCATCGCCTTGGATGTATTCCATACATTCTTCCAGAGAGAACAATACTTTCGGAGCGATGTTGCCGTCTTTATCTTTTCCGGAAGCACGCATATTGTTCAGCTGTTTTCCTTCTACGATATTTACGACCAAATCTCCCGGCTTGTTCTGCTCGCCGACAATCATTCCCATATAAACATCTTCTCCCGGGTCCACGAAGAAACGGCCTCTGTCCTGCAATTTTTCAATGGAATATGCTGTTGTCTGTCCCTGGCTTTTAGACACAAGAACACCGTTGGTTCTTCCCGGAATTGCTCCTTTAAATGGTTTGTATTCCGAAAAACGGTGTGCCATAATGGCTTCTCCGGCTGTTGCGGTAAGCATTTGAGAACGCAGTCCGATTAATCCTCTGGACGGAATATCAAATTCCAAATGCTGCATTTCGCCTTTGGTTTCCATAATCAAAAGGTCGCCTTTTCTCTGCGTTGCCAAATCGATTACTCTGGAAGAATATTCTTCCGGAACATCTACCACCATCGTTTCGTAAGGCTCGCATTTTTCTCCGTCAATTTCTCTTAAAATTACCTGCGGTTGCCCGATAGTCATTTCGTAACCTTCTCTTCTCATTGTTTCAATCAAAACGGACAAGTGAAGAATACCTCTACCGAAAACCAGAAAAGTATTGGCATCGTCTGTATTTTGAACTCTTAATGCAAGATTTTTTTCCAATTCTTTTTCCAGTCTGTCTTTTAAATGATTGGAAGTTACATATTTCCCGTCTTTTCCGAAGAACGGAGAATTATTAATGGAAAAAGTCATATTCAAAGTCGGCTCGTCGATAGCAATTCTTTCCAATGGCTCCGGATTTTCCAAATCCACGAAAGTATCTCCAATCTGAAATTTATCGAAACCTACTACCGCACAAATATCTCCTGCGAAAACTTCGCTTACTTTTTTCTTTCCAAGACCTTCAAAAACGTAAAGTTCTTTTACTTTTCCTTTTACGATTTTGTCGCCTTCCTGAGCCAAGCCAATCCATTGTCCTTCTTTTACGGAACCTCTTGCCACTTTTCCAATCGCAATTCTTCCCAAAAATGATGAATAATCCAGAGAAGTTATCTGCATCTGCAATGTTCCTTCTTCGATTTTCGGTTCGGGAACGTATTGTAAAACTCCGTCCAAAATAGGGAGAATATTGTCTGTTGGCTCTAAACTTGTGTTGAACCAGCCTTGTTTTGAAGAACCGTAATAGGTTGGGAAATCCAGCTGTTCTTCGGTAGCATCTAAATTGAAAAATAAATCGAAAACTTTGTCGTGAACTTCGTCGGGACGGCAGTTTTCTTTATCTACTTTATTGATAACCACAATCGGTTTCAAGCCTAATTGAAGAGCTTTTTGAAGTACAAATCTCGTTTGAGGCATCGGTCCTTCAAAGGCATCAACCAAAAGCAAAACGCCGTCTGCCATTTTCAAAACTCTTTCTACTTCTCCACCGAAATCGGCGTGCCCGGGAGTATCAATAACGTTGATTTTGGTGTCTTTATAGGTTACGGATATATTTTTGGAAAGAATGGTAATTCCTCTTTCTCTTTCCAAATCGTTGTTATCCATAATAAGTTCGCCGGATTCCTGATTTTCTCTGAAAATATTGGTAGCGTGGATAATTTTGTCAACCAGTGTCGTTTTTCCGTGGTCAACGTGTGCGATAATCGCGATATTTCTGATATTCTGCATCGATATTTTTTACGGGTGCAAAATTAGTGATTTTTTACAAAAAACGAATAATGAATATTGAAAATTAACAAAAAAACAACAGTAATAAACAAACCATTACACCTTTCTTATTTTTTGTGAGGTATTTTTTAGGGAAATGGAATTATTGAGGAGGGTGAATAATTTTTATGCATTTACTAAAAATTTTTCTAAATGATTTAGTAAAAAACGTAATTTAGCATTGTAATAAAAGCAACATATATTATGAAAAGGTATTTAACATTAATTTTTAGTGTGGCACTTGTCGCTACATTTTCTGCACAAGTAAAATCTCATCAAAGAGTATTTCAGAAGGGGCAAGGTGTGCATTCTTCAAAAGACAGAAATGGCAGCAGCAGCGAGAGCAAAGAACATCGTAAGAACAGTAATTACGGAAGTAATAAAGGAGCAATCAGTAAAGGAAAAACGTTTGCCAAAAACGTGAAATTTTATTCGGCAAGCAAAAGCTATTATCTTGTTTTTCAAACTGATGGAAATCTTGTTTTGTATAACAGTTCTTCAAGCCCTGTATGGTCTTCCAATACTGCAGGGAAAGGAAGCAAAGCTATATTCCAAAATGATGGGAATTTAGTAGTTTACAATAGAAGCAATGCTGCTGTATTTGCTTCCAAAACAAAAAATAGCGGATCAAAACTTACTGTTCAGGATGATGGAAATCTGGTGATTTACAACAGTAGTAATGCTGCGGTTTGGTCTGCAAAATGATTAAAATTTTAAAATCGGATAACAAAAAATCCGCTGATCAAATCAGCGGATTTTCTTATTATTAATAGTGCATCAAAGCTCTGTGATAATATAGTTTTTGTACTTGCTTTTGTCAAAAGAAAACATCGTGCTACTGAGATTCTGGTTCTCTTTGTAATCGCTTACGGCAATTACCGCCACGCTTTTGTCATTGGAATGTTGTTCGATTTTTACAATCTGCTTTTTCGGCTGGTTGATATAAAGGTAAACTGCTTTCAGCCCGTTGTCTTTTACAGGAGTTAGCATTATCAGATCGGCATTCACGCCGTTGACCGTTTTTTTCCCCTGATAGCTGGCATTGTAATCTTTTTTATAGGATTGCAGATAGCTGGTAGGAGAGAACATTACTTCGTTGTTTTCGGCTTTGGCGATGGTAACTTCCTGGTCTTCTTCGCTGATGTTGTACACTTTTTTGCCGTCGAAAATCTGCTCAACACCCATGATTTTCAGTTTGTACTGGGTAGGAGTGGTGTAGAAAATTCCCGTTTCGGTTTTGGTGGTTTTTCCGTTTTCTCCCGTTCCGTAAGAAAATTTGAAATAGGAATTTTTCTTTGCTTTATAATTGCTGGCTACGGCATCGAGAATCTGTTTGGATTTCGCGTCGGATTTCTGAGCCTGAACAAAAATGATGCTTCCTGCTAAAAATGATGCGGTTATAATTTTGTCGAAAATACTTTTCATTTTTTGTTTTATTTGAATGTTAAATTATCCTCTCAGCTCATCCAAATACTGTTCCAAAGAATGAAGGTCGGAAATCAGCACCTCACGCGCTTTCGCTCCGTTGAATCCTCCCACAACTCCTGAAGCCTCAAGCTGGTCCATGATTCTTCCGGCTCTGTTGTAGCCTAATTTCAGCTGTCTTTGAAGCATTGAAGTGGAGCCTTGCTGTGTGGAAACCACAATTCTCGCCGCTTCATCGAAAAGAGCATCTTTTTCATTCGGGTCAAAAGTTCCGGCTCCGCTGGTTTCTTCACCTCCTGTGTATTCGGGGAGAAGGTAAGCATCGGAATATCCTTTCTGCTCGCCGATATATTCAGCAATATGCTCGACTTCAGGAGTGTCTACAAATGCACATTGCAGACGAATCAAATCATTTCCGTTGAAATAAAGCATGTCTCCTTTTCCCACCAACTGCTCTGCTCCCGGAGTATCCAGAATCGTTTTGGAATCCACGCCCGAAATCACACGGAAAGCAACTCTCGCAGGAAAGTTGGCTTTAATCATGCCCGTAATTACGTTGACGGAAGGTCTCTGCGTAGCCACAATCAGGTGGATTCCAATTGCTCTTGCAAGCTGTGCAAGCCGGGCAATCGGCTGTTCCACTTCTTTACCGGCGGTCATAATCAAATCGGCAAATTCATCTACTACCAGAACGATGTAGGGAAGATAGCGGTGTCCGTTTTCGGGATTTAATTTTCTTTCGGTGAATTTCTTGTTGTATTCTTTGAGGTTTTTACAGAACGCATTTTTCAGAAGCTCGTAGCGGTTGTCCATTTCGATACAAAGGGAATTCAGCGTGTTGATTACCTTTGTATTGTCCGTGATAATCGCATCTTCCGTATCGGGAAGTTTGGCGAGATAATGTCTTTCGATTTTTGAATAAAGGGACAGTTCCACTTTTTTCGGGTCTACCATTACGAATTTCAGTTCGCTTGGGTGTTTTTTGTAAAGAAGGGAAGTCAAAATTGCGTTGATTCCGACGGATTTTCCCTGTCCGGTTGCTCCAGCCATGAGCAGATGCGGCATTTTGGCAAGGTCGGCTACAAACACTTCATTGGAAATGGTTCTTCCGAAAACAACAGGCAAATCCATATCCGATTGCTGGAATTTCTGCGAAGCAATAACGCTTCTCATGGAAACCATTGACGGATTTTTCCTCGGAACTTCGATTCCGATAGTTCCTTTTCCCGGCATCGGTGCGATGATACGGATTCCTAAAGCCGAAAGGTTGAGCGCAATATCGTCCTGTAATTTTTTGATGGCGGAAACACGGATTCCCGCTTCGGGAACGATTTCGTAAAGCGTAACGGTAGGGCCGATGGTGGCTTTGATTTCAGCGATTCCGACATTGAAGTTTTTCAGAAGTCCGACGATTTTGTTTTTGTTTTCTTCGAGTTCCTGTTTGTTTACGGAGATTTCTTCGTTTCCGTAGTCTTTCAGCAGGTCGATGGTCGGCATTTTGAACTGGGCCAAATCCAGTTTATGGTCGTAAAGTCCGTGTTTTTCTACCAACTGCTGGGATTTGCTGTCAATGTCGTCCAAAGTATCTTTGGCTTCCGCCACCTCCACTTTAAAATCAAAAGAATCTTCAGAAGTTTTACTGTCAAGGCTGATTCCTGCATTTGGCTCTGTTTCAAAAGTAGTTTTATTCGGAGTAGAAATAACCGGTATATCACTGCTTACGGTTACATTCGGGAAATCTTTCGGAATATCAACGTCCGGAATTATTTTTTTCGATGAAATAAAAGGGTCTTTTCTGTCAGTTTCGTTGCCGTCGTGATTTATTTGTTCTAATTCTTCATCAGCTTCAAATTCTTTGTCAGAATCAGGCATCATGGTTTTTATTTTTCCGATGGTGCTTTCGTTGAGCTCATTCAACTTGTTTTTAATAGCACCCGGACGGAGATTGAATTCCAGCACGAAATACAAAGCGATGCTCGTAAGAATCACCAGCCAGAGCCCGAGCGTACCGATAACGGAATCGAGAAAATCCATAATCTGAAATCCGTAAACACCGCTGAGAACGCCTTCACCTTTGGTTACCGCTCCCATAAAAATCGGAAGCCAGCAGATAAAAAACAGAGAATGTCCCAATGTTTTCCATGGTTTGAACCAATTTTTTTTCATAGTGAAAGTTCCGATAACGAAAAAGAGGAATGCAAGGATAAACGCGGAAATTCCAATGCTTTTAAAAATAAAAAAATTCCCCAGCCAATCACCGATTTTACCGAAAATATTGGAAGACTGCACGGTTTTGTCGAGCATCGTTCCTGCCTGGCTTTGGTCGGCTTTCCATTTCATCAGGTAAGAAATGAACGAACCCGTCATTACAAACGAAATGATGATGAAAAGTACCCCGAAAAATATACGCGGTTTAGAAAGAATTTTCCCTGATGCAGGGTTTTCTGTTTTTTTTGTGTTTTTGTCCATAATTCAATAGGGCAAATTTACTATTTTTTCTGTCTGCTAAAAATAAAGAACGGGTTTTGTGCTAAATTTTATATAAAGAGTTTTCTTTTAAAAAAATTCTCAGCGGATAATGGAACGCAGATGACACAGATTTTTATGATTAAATAAGATTTTTGAAGGCGGTAATTTATTAAAATCCCCAATCCGAAGCGCATTGAGATTATGCGAAAGTTATACGTGCGAAGCCCCTCTCCTTAGGAGAGGGGTTTGGGGTGAGGAATAATTTTTCCCCAAAAAAACGAAGTATCAGCGTTCCGTTTCAGACATTGTGGAAAAAAATAAATAGCAATTATAAAGGAATTGTTCTAAATTTATACCGTTTAATAATTAAGAATACTGCATGTACGAACTCAATTATGAAATATCAGGCATTGATTCCAAAACGTTTTACGGGGTCAATAATCAGTTTTTTAATCTTGTAAAATCCAATTTTCCCACGCTGAAAATCACCGGGCGCGACTATCATATTTTTGCCATGGGAAATCAGCAAGCACTGGATGTTTTGAAGCAGAAGCTGGATGATATCGTGAATTTTATTTCTCAGAATAATTCCATTCAGCTGAAAGATGTCGAGAACATTTTAAATATCAAGGACGAAACTGAAAAACAGCTCGTTTTCGACCAGGATATTATTGTAAAAGGTGTCAACGGGAAAGTCATCAAAGCCAAAACCACCAATCTGAAAAAATTAGTAAAAGAGGTGGAGAAGAAAGACATGGTGTTCGCCATCGGACCAGCCGGAACAGGGAAAACGTATACGAGTGTTGCCTTGGCCGCACGGGCTTTGAGGGATAAGGAGGTAAAAAGAATCATCCTTACCAGGCCGGCGGTGGAAGCAGGGGAGAGCCTCGGTTTTCTTCCGGGAGATTTAAAGGAAAAACTCGATCCGTATTTACAGCCATTGTATGATGCGCTCCGTGATATGATTCCGCATGAAAAGCTGGAAGGATTTATCGAGAAGAAAGTGATTGAAGTAGCACCGCTTGCCTTTATGAGAGGACGGACGCTGGATGAGGCTTTCGTGATTCTCGATGAGGCGCAGAATACTACGCATTTGCAGATGAAAATGTTCCTTACCAGAATGGGAATGAACGCCAAATTCATCATCACCGGAGACCCGAGCCAGGTGGATTTACCACTTAAGCAGAAATCCGGACTGAAAGAGGCAATGCATATTCTGAAAGGAGTAGGGGAAATAGGTTTTGTTCACCTCACGGAGGAAGATGTGGTGCGCCACCCCGTGGTGAAAAAGATTATTCTTGCCTATAATAATGAGGAAAAAAGGCTTCGGGAGGAGTAATCCGCATTTTAACATTAAGAGAAAAACTATTATAGCCGGTGAAAATTTTTCATCGGTTTTTGCATTTCAAACATACTTTGTAAAAAAATCAAAAGTTTGTAACCTTTTTCATTTTCTTATCGTATAATAAAGTGTAGCCCGATAAACATGGGCGAATTTTTTGTAAATGAGACAGTTAAAAATTACAAAACAGGTTACCAACAGGGAAACCGCATCATTGGACAAATACCTTCAGGAAATCGGTAAAGTGGAGCTGATTACTGCCGACGAAGAAGTAGAACTCGCTCAGAAAATCCGTGCCGGAGACAGAGCCGCCCTTGAAAAACTCATCAAAGCCAACCTGCGTTTCGTGGTTTCCGTATCCAAACAATACCAGAATCAGGGACTTTCCCTTCCAGATTTGATTAATGAAGGAAATCTCGGATTGATGAAGGCCGCAAAAAGATACGACGAAACCAGAGGTTTCAAATTCATTTCTTATGCCGTATGGTGGATTCGCCAGTCTATTCTTCAAGCATTGGCAGAACAGTCGAGAATTGTAAGACTTCCTCTGAACAAAATCGGTTCTATCAACAAAATCAACAAAGCCTACGCACATCTGGAGCAGGAAAACGAAAGACCGCCTTCTCCGGAAGAACTTGCCGAAGTGCTGGATATGAGCGAAGAAGACATCAAGGAATCCATGAAAAACAGCGGAAGACACCTTTCTATGGATGCTCCTTTGGTGGAAGGCGAAGATTCCAATTTATACGACGTTCTGCGTTCCGGTGAATCGCCGAGCCCCGATAAAGATCTGATGCTCGAATCTCTCCAAATTGAAATCGAAAGAGCTTTGCAGACGCTTACTCCGAGAGAAGCCGACTTAGTGAGATTGTATTTCGGACTGAACGGAAAACATCCCATGACTTTGGAAGAAATCGGCGAAACTTTTGACCTTACGAGAGAAAGAGTACGCCAGATTAAAGAAAAAGCCATTAAAAGATTGAAACACAATACCAGAAGCAAGATTCTGAAATCTTATCTGGGAAAATAATTTAGGTTAAAAAATATAATGCCGGCTGGCAGGTCGGTTATGGCCGGAAGATTTATTCATCCGGCTTTTCGTTTTCCTCTTCCGTGATTTTAAATCGGGAAGACATCACCATAATCACCACTCCCGCAATAATAAACGGTATCGAAAGCACCTGTCCCGTATTCAGTATTCCCCATGTAATTTTTTCGTCGCCCTGAGGTTCTTTCAGAAATTCCACGAAGAAACGGATGAGCCATAAAATAATGAAAAACAATCCGAACAGCCAGCCTTGCCTATATTTTTTATTCGTATAGCGGTACAGCACCCACAGCAGAACAAACAACAGTACATAACCGCCCGCCTCAAAAAGCTGAGTTGGGTAGCGGGGAACTGTTAAGCCGTATTCATCACTCATCTGAGGAAACAGAAATGCAAAAGGCGAATCCGAAGAAACAGGTTTTCCCACAATTTCAGAATTGAAAAAATTTCCCAATCTTACAAATGCACCGCCTAACGCAACTACAATCCCGATCCTGTCATACACCCAAAAAGGATTTTTCTTAATAATTTTTATAGAATAATATAAAGTGGTAAAAATCAGAGCAATAGTTGCACCGTGGCTTGCAAGCCCTGAAAATCCCGTGAATTTGAACTCCGGCTTGGTTTGAATAGGAAGAAGAACACTCCAGATATCTTGTTTAAAAAGTTCCGGCTGATAGAAAATAACGTGTCCTAATCTCGCTCCCAGAATCGTTCCGATTAGTGTCCATGTGAAAAACGGGTCGAGATATTTGGCATTTACATTATCAATTTTAAAAATTCTCGACATGATAACATACCCGAATCCGAATGCAAAAATGAACATAAGGCTGTAATAATGCAGTGTTACAGGCCCGAGTTTAATTCCCGTGGAAGGATTCCATATTTTGAATTTTGTTTCCAGTTTTACAGTATCATTAGCCTTAATTTTATGACTGCTTTTCAGTAAATATTTGAAAACCGGAGCATTTTCCGCTGTAACCTGAACATCTGAAGGCTTGAAATTTTCATCCAGAAATTGATAACTCGCAGTCTGATATTTCGCAATCACACTTTGATTATAACTGTTTTTCTGTGCATTTCCCGGCTCGAAATTGATGTCATTGAGAATCACTAAAGAATTATCAACATTCTTTTCGGCAAAATTGCTGAAAGTAACAAAATCCGTGGAGGAAAAAATCTTGACAGGAACAGATTCACTGTTGATTTTCAGAATTCCGTCCGAAAGTCCATCCGGATAATTCTGTGCCGTAATTCCATGAAAAATCATTACGAATATCAGGACAAAAAATTTATGGAAAATTGTGTTCATATTTTTGTTTACTTTTTTTGATAATTTGTTTACGAATAACCGCAATTAATAATAAGGTGGTTTTTCAACGGCTTGTTTGTCATTCTGAAAGAATCTCAATGGATTGAAATAAAATAATTTAGATTCTACGGAATGACAAAGTGACTGTTGAATTTTAACGTTATGATTAAAAACAGATACCCAAATTTGTTTTTCTCCCCAGCTCAATCACTCCTCAACTCACTTCTCTTTCGGCGGAACGGGGTCGTAGCCGCTCCCTCCCCACGGATGACAACTTCCGATGCGTTTTATTCCCAGCCAGAATCCCTTGAAAATACCGTGAATGCGCAGTGCTTCTATCATATAATGCGAACAGGTAGGCTCATATCGGCAGTTTTTCGGGAGCAAAGGAGAGATGAACCATTGGTAAAACTTAATCAGCAGTACCAAAGGAAACGTAACAGCCTTATTTAACGTGAGTTTCAAAACGATGCAAAAATACTTCAAATTTTTTTAAAAATAAGTGTAAATTCGTTTAAATAAAAATGATTCCGACAGTTAAGAATGTGATAAAAATGTTTTTTTCATTTGGTTTTTTATTGAATCACTAATAAAAATAAGGATTTTCCTCCACTCCGCAAAGCCCCGGATTTTGTAGATTTTTTAATCCGTGCCTATTAATAATCAATCCCTTTTTTCTTCTCTCCAAAGATTCGCAAATTCTATAAAATCCCCAACCGAAAGTTCTTCCGCTCTTTTATCGAAGAACGGATGTGTTTTCATATTTTCGGGAATGTTCAGGATTTTTAAAGCATTGGAAAGTTTCTTTCTCCTTTGGTTAAAACCTGTTTTCACGATGTTTTTAAAAAGCTGTTCATTGCCTTCCAGACCTTCTTTCGGCTTCCGCGTTAAAAGAATCACGCCGGATTTTACCTTCGGCGGAGGATTGAACACATTTTCGGAAACAGTAAAAAGATATTTTACATCATAATACGCTTGCACCAAAACGGAAAGAATCCCGTAATCCTTGCTTCGGGGCTGCGCTGCGGTACGTTCCGCCACTTCTTTTTGAAACATGCCGCACATTTCGGGAATCATGGTGAAATTTTCAACAATTTTAAAAAGTATCTGCGAAGAAATATTGTAAGGAAAATTCCCGATTACCGCAGTCTGCTCCTGAAAAAGCGCCGGAATGTCGGCTTTCAGAAAATCACCCACAAACTGATTTTCCTGAATCGGATAGTTTTTTTTTAGGTAGTCAATGGATTCCGTATCGATTTCGGCAAGGAAAAGCGGCTGCGGTTTTTCGAGGAGGTATTTCGTGAGGACACCCGTTCCCGGCCCTACTTCAAGGATTTTTTCGTATCCATGGAAACTCAGTCCCTCCACAATTTTGCGTGCAATATTCTCATCGGTGAGGAAATGCTGCCCGAGATGTTTTTTGGCTCTTACAGTCAAGTTATTTTATGATTTTATTAACAATGATTTTCGGTATTCTTCCGCAAATTTCGGAAGATTTTTTCTATTTTAGCCGAAAATTTTTGTTAATGGCTAAAACGGTAGATGATTTTAACAAAAGGAGGCTGCGCTCCAGCAATATTACGGTAACGATTAGTATTGCGCTTGTTTTGTTTCTGGTAGGGCTTTTCGGGCTTATTTTGATTAATGCGCAGAAGTATTCGGATTACATCAAGGAACAGCTTGTGGTCAATGCATTCTTCGATGAAAACTATGACGTGAAAGATTCCGTAAAAACAGCAAAAACCGAGCAAGCTGCCCTAAAACAGATTGAAAAACTTCCGTTCGTGAAGAAAGCGACTTTCATTTCAAGAAAAATGGCATCCGAAGAAGCTAAAAAAAGTCTTGGTGTGGAAAGCGACGCATTGTTTGAGGAAGATATTTTTCCTGCTTCCGTGGAAGTTTCGCTGATGCCGGATTATGTAGCTCCGGAAAAAATCGACGGTGTCATCAAACAGCTTTCTACCGTTCCGGGAATTAAGGAAGTGAAGAACAATTCTTCTCTTACCGCCGATATTTTCAACAATCTGGAAAGGATTCTGAAATGGATTCTCGGATTTTCGGTTTTATTTTTGATATTGGCTATCGTATTGATTAACAATTCAATACGGCTGAAAATATTCTCCAAACGTTTCATCATCAAAACCATGCAGCTCGTGGGAGCGAAAAGGCGTTTCATTCTGAAACCTTTTGTTCTCGAAGCGGTTGTTCTCGGTGTTTTGGGTGCGGCAATCGGACTTGTTGTGTTGTTTGCGGTGTGGTATTATTTTACCAAAGAAATCGGCGCAGACTTCGTGCAGGATACAAATCAGTATATAACGCTGATTATCGGAGTGATACTTCTCGGGATTTTCATTACGGTTATCAGTACCGTTTTTGCAACTTGGAGATTCTTGAAAAGCAATGTAGACGACCTTTATTATTCTTAAAAAAAATGGCAAAGAAAAAAGAACAGTTTTCCGCACAAAGTTACGGAACTCAAATGGAGGAAGCTCCGTCGCAGAACGCTTTTTACTTCGGGAAAGAAAATTTCAAATGGATGCTTATCGGGCTTGCAATGATTCTTCTCGGATTTATCCTGATGATGGGGCAGAGTGCGAATACAAGACCGGATGGAACTTTTGACCCGGCCTACTGGAACGACGGAATTTTCTCCGTTGTCCGCATCCGTATTGCTCCGCTTTTAGTGATTGTCGGATTTGTGGTGGAAGCGTATGCTATTCTGAAAAGAAAGAAATAAAAATTATCGGTTTGAATACAATATAATTCTCAATATTTTCAAACGAATAATATCCAACCCTTTCAGAAATTAAAACTGAAAGGGTTTTTAAAAAAATCCGATATGGAGAAAAAAACAAAATCTGCTTCTAACCCCGTTTTGTACAGGCTTTCGCAAATTGTAGGATTTCTTCTGGGTGCGCGGTTTTTCATGGTGCTTCTGCTTACATTTGCGCTGTATGTTTCCACGTTTTTTTTGTTCAACCAGGAGGAAAGTCTTAGGGATTTTGTTTTTGATTTTAAGATTCACGGGATTATTTTCTGTACGGTTCTCAGTATTCTTGCAGGAGGAATTATCAATCAGTTTTACGACAGGGAAAAAGACCGTATCATAAAGCCTTTCCGTACAAAGATTCAGAGCTTTTTTAAGCAAAAATATTTTTTATACGTTTATCTTATTCTTAATTTCGTTTCACTGGGAATTTCGTGGTTGATTTCTCCTCGTGTTTTGGTGTATCTGGTTATTTATCAGTTTTTTATGTGGTTTTACAGCCATCGTATTTCTAAAATCCTGATTCTCAATAATCTCACATTTGTTTCCTTGTCGCTGTATCCTTTTTTCGGGATGCTGGTGTATTACCGTACATTTTCCATAAAAGTTTTTCTCATGGCGGTTTTTCTTTTTGTCATGCTTCTGATTCTTGATATAATAAAAGATACCTTGACCAAAAATGCAGATAAGGTTTTCGGGTATACTACAATTCCTAATTTTTTTGGAAGTAAAACTGCAAAATCCGTTATTGTTATTCTGTGCATTGCAGAAATGATTATTTCAATGCTTTTGGTTGAGCTGAAAGGCTTGAACAGCTTTATGAGCTGTTTTTTTGCAGTAAGTCTTTTCGTTCTGGTTTTCGCCGTATATCTGATTTTGAACACATTTAAAAATTCAAATTTCTTTACTTTGAATATGCTGAGAATTTGGATTTTCATTGGAATTACCGCCATGCTTCTGGACGGCATTTTTACGAAATTGGGATAAAAAGGGAATAATCAAACTAAAAGCTCAATAATCCGAAACGAAGTTGTATTTTTGCAGAAATTTAATAATTACATGAGCAGAGAAAACAACAGCGGACGTCCTAAAAGACCAAGAATTTCAAGAACTGTAAATTCCGGCGATTCTCCGCGAAGCTCAAAACGAGGAGAAAATACTTTTGATTCCCGCAAAAAATACGAAAAAGGAAATCTCGCAGGTGGCAAAAAACCGTATAAAAAATTCGACGATAAGGATAATGACAGAGCAAAATCCTTTGTCCAGAAAAGACGTTTTGAAAAAATTGAAAAAGACCTCCACAAAGATACAATCCGCCTGAACAAATACATCGCCAATGCCGGAATATGCAGTAGGAGAGAGGCAGACACGCTTATTGTACAGGGCTTGGTGCAGGTAAACGGAAATGTTGTTACCGAAATGGGTTATCAGGTTCAGAAAACCGATAAAGTGGTTTTCGACGGACAGAATATCACTCCTGAAAAGCCTGTTTACGTTCTTTTGAACAAGCCTAAAGGCTATATTTCCACAACGAAAGACGACAAAGCGAGAAAAACCGTTATGGATTTGGTTGCCAATGCTTCGCCGTACAGATTGTTTCCTGTGGGAAGATTGGACCGTTCCACAACCGGTGTAATATTGCTGACCAACGACGGACACATGACCAAAAAACTGACACACCCGTCTTTTGATGTTCGGAAAATTTACCATGTAGTTTTAGACCGAAAACTTGCACCCGAAGACATGCAGGCGATTATTGACGGAATCCGTTTGGAAGAAGGCGTTGCCAATGTGGACAGTATTTCCTACATCGAAGGGAAACCGAAAAATGAAATCGGAATCGAGCTTCATATCGGCTGGAATCGTGTTATCAGAAGAATTTTCCAGAGATTAGGCTACGAAGTTGAAACACTCGACAGAGTAATGTTTGCCGGACTTACAAAGAAAAATATCAAGCGAGGACACTGGCGGATTCTCACGGAACTGGAAGTGAATAATCTGAAAATGCTTTAATTATAAGGTTAAGAAATAAAAAATCCTTTCATAAATTTTGAAAGGAGTTTTTTTTTGGATTATTTCATATAAGGCATCATTGCTTCCGTCCAAATCCGGTAGCCTTCGGGTTTCATGTGGAGCATATCTTCGAGGAATAAATCATTTCGGACATTTCCGAAAGCATCTTCCATGGGTTTTGTAATGTCGATGTATTCAGCGTTTTTCCTGTTTTTCATGAATTTTTTGATTCTCGCATTGGTTTCCTGAAACTGTTTCCAGAGATTTTCACGGCTCGGCGACATTTTTATCGAAATATAGGCTACAGGAATATCGGGATAATATTCTCTTATGGCTTTATAAAAGGTTTTGTAGCGTTTGAAAACATCTTTTGAGGTCAATGAAGCATCAGAAGCAAAATCATTTTCACCGCAGTAAATCAGAATCTGTTTCGGGTGGTAAGGTTCGAGCAATTCGGTAGAGTAGCGGTTCAGGTCTTTCAAAGAAGAACCTCCGAAACCACGATTAATAATCACTTTTCCGGGAAAATAATCCGCAACATCTTTCCACATTGTGAAAGAAGAACTTCCTATCAGAAGAATGGCATTTTTGGGTGGAGCAGTATCTTTATCTAATTGTTTAAAATGTTGGATTTCATTCCAAAAAGGAGATTGCTGAGCCTGAAAATACACACTGAATAAAGCGAGAAAAATCAAAAATATCCGTTTCATATCTGTTAAATCTGCCATGAATTTACAAATAATACATCATTTTTCCGCAAAAAACTTCGTTTTTCAATAAATTTGTCTGAAATATAATTATCTTCGCACATCGAAAAAAACGACTGTTTATGATGAAAATTTTTAAAAACATATTTCTGATTCTTTTTCTTATAGGGGTTTCCCTGTCTGTAAAAGCTCAAAACCAAGACCACAACCATGATGATGAAAAGTGGACTGAAGAAAAGACAATTCCCTTTGAAACAAAATACAGCTATCCGATGGCGGACGATATAAAATGGGAACTTGTAAACTTGAAAAATTCTAAAATAATAGCAAAAGGGAATGGTTCTATTAAAGATTTTTCATTCAAAAAGCCCGGTCAGTATGAACTTCATATTTTTGAAGAAATACATCACGTGGAAGGCGGGTGCAATCACCCGAATTATCCAAGTAAAATTATGATTACCGCAGGTTCCGAAAAAATGGAATTTGATTTTTCAACGATACAGTTTTCAAGAAAAATCAAAGCAGGCGAAGATATGATGGGAGCTACACTTACCGTGAATGTTAATGTATCTTCCGCCGGCAAAAAATCAACCGTTTATAATAAAGAGCTCAAGACTGTAGGTATAGGCACTTCAATCAAAGGAAAGCTGAAAGGCGGAGAAGTAAAGCTGCGCAATGGTGTGAATACTCTTGTGTACGAACTCGAGGGGAAGGCAACCAAAGATACCTATATCATGTTTATTTTTACTGATTCCAACGCTTTGGAGCAATCGTATTCTTTAATGGAGAAAATACAATAATCACTTTTCGTTATCAGAACGCTCCCGAAAAAATTTCCTTAACTTTGCCCATTCAAATTAAAGGTAATGCATAAAGCAGGTTTTGTAAATATAGTCGGGAAGCCGAACGCCGGAAAATCCACGCTCCTCAATCAGCTGATGGGAGAGAAGCTGGCAATCGTAACGCAGAAAGCGCAGACGACAAGGCATCGTATCTTTGGGATTTATAATGAAGAGGATGTTCAGATTGTTTTTTCTGATACGCCGGGCGTTTTAGACCCGAAATACGGTCTTCAGGAAAAAATGATGGACTTTGTGAAAGATTCCCTTCAGGATGCGGATGTTTTTCTTTTCATTGTGGATATAACCGACCATTCCGAGCCGTCGGAATTTCTGATTGACAAGCTGAACAAAATCCCTGTTCCCGTACTTTTGCTCCTGAACAAAATCGACAAAACCAATCAGGAAAACCTCGAAAAAATGGTGGGAGAGTGGCACGAAAGAATCCCGAAAGCGGAAATTCTGCCCATATCAGCACTCAATTCTTTCAATACAGACATCATTCTTCCGAAGCTGAAATCCCTGCTTCCGGAAAATCCTCCTTATTACGATAAAGACCAGTTTACAGACAAATCCGAACGTTTTTTCGTGAACGAGACTATCCGCGAAAAAATCCTTCTCAATTACGATAAAGAAATTCCGTATTCGGTGGAAGTGGTAACCGAAATGTTCAAGGAAAAGGAGGGAATTATCTTCATCGACTCCATTATTTATGTAGAACGCGATACGCAGAAAGGCATTATCATCGGGCATAAAGGCGAAGCCATTAAAAAAGTGGGAACGGAAGCCAGAATAGATTTGGAGAATTTTTTTGCCAAAAAAATCCACCTCAATCTTTTCGTAAAAGTGAAAAAAGACTGGCGGAAAAACGAAAGGGATTTAAAAAATTTCGGTTATCGTTAAAAAAATTATTGCTCCGAATTGGCTTTTAATGTGAATTTTTTCTATATTTGGAGTTCAAAATGCATTTGAAATGAATTATTTTACTTCCGTAAAGAGCACACCGTTCCTTAAAGATTTTATGTTATTAGTAGTAAGGGTATTTGTTGGGTTTGCCATGCTTACCCACGGTTATCCGAAATTAGAAACTCTTCTTTCCGGAGAAGAAGTTCAGTTTTACAACTTCATGGGATTGGGCGCTCAATTTTCTCTTATTCTCACAGTATTTGCAGAATTTGTGTGTTCCATTTTCCTTATTTTAGGTCTTTTTACCAGGTGGGCTTCATTTTTCCTTGCATTCACTATGATTATTGCCGGATTGATCGTTCATTGCTCAGACCCTTTTGAGAAAAAAGAACTCAGCCTGCTTTATCTCTGTGTTTACCTTCTGATTTTCACATTAGGACCCGGAAAATATTCTGTCGACGGAATGATAAGTAAGAAAAAAAATTCTGACTGGTAGAAAATATTTTTAGAATTGATAAAGTTTTAATTGTTAATACCGAACCCTTTCATGCTGATTTTGAAAGGGTTTTTAACTACAAAAAATCTATATGAAAAAATCATTCACCATCTGCCTGCTGGCGTTTATGGCTTTGTCGTACGGGCAGGAAAACATTACGTATCAGAAACCTTCAAAAGAAATTCTTGAACTTGCCGATTACGAGAGAGTTCCGACAGTAATGATGGACGGAGACCGGAAATGGCTGGTTTTTACCTATCGGGATACCTATAAAACGCTGGACGACCTCAACCAGGATGAAATGAAACTCGGAGGCTTGAGAATCAATCCGAAAACCAATATTTCGAGTACGGCAACGTATACCAAAAATATTAAAATCCGAAAGTTCAATGATAAAACCGAAGTTCAGGTAAAAGGTCTTCCGCAAAATGCAAAACTGACCAATTTTTCGTTTTCACCTGATGAAAAAAAGCTCGCATTTACCAATACTACGGAGAATGGAGTAGAACTGTGGATTATCGATTTGGAAACCGCTTCCGCTAAAAAACTGACGAAAGACAATCTGAATGCCAATACGGGAGCACCTTTTGACTGGTTTAGGGATTCCCAAAGTCTTTTGGTGAAAGTGCTTCCTGCCAATCGCCCCGCACTTCTTGACGATAAAAAAAATCTGCCGACAGGCCCGATTGTTTCCACTGCCGACGGTAAAGTTTCGCAGAACAGAACCTATCAGGATTTGCTGAAAAACCCGCAGGATGAAGCAAATTTCGTTACTTTAATCACTTCTGAACTGTATAAAGTAAATCTGAACGGTGAGCTTTCATCATTCAAAAATTCAGGTCTGTATGTAGGGGGAAGTTTTTCTCCGGACGGAAAATATTATATGCTGACAACGCTTCAGAAGCCTTTTTCCTACATCGTTCCGTATCAGCGTTTTCCGATGAAAACCGAAGTGTTTGACACCAGCGGAAATCTCATTAAAACCGTCAATGAAGTTCCGCTTACAGAAGTAATGCCGAAAGGGTTTTCCTCCACACGAACCGGAAAAAGAAGTATGATGTGGAGAAGCGATGAGCCGTCAACTTTAGTTTATGCAGAAGCGCTGGACGGAGGAGATGCATCAAAAAAAGTACAATACCGAGATGAAATTTTCTTCTGGAAAGCTCCGTTTTCGGGTGCTCCGGAATCTTTTTTCAAAACAGAACAGAGATTCGCCGGAATCGGTTTTACCAACGGAGATTATGCCGTGGTGTATGACAACTGGTACGATACGAGAAATATGAAAGGCTACCTTGTGAACCTTAAAAACGGAAGCTCAAAAGTGTTTGAAGACCGTAATTCTCAGGATACTTACAGCGACCCGGGAGAATTTTATACCGTAAAAAACAGCTTCGGACGGAAAGTTATTGACATCAACAACGGAAAAACAATTTTAATCGGAGAGGGCTATACCAAAGAAGGACAGTTTCCTTTTATTGATGAATTTGATGTGAACACACTGAAAAAGAACAGATTATACACCTCAAAACTGACTGACAAAAAAGAAGTATTCGTTGATTTACTTGATGCGAAAAAAGGAGAACTGCTCGTAACAAGAGAATCTGCGAAAGAGTATCCGAATTATTATACCATCAATTACAAAAATAAAAAAGCCGTTCCGGTAACGAATTTTCAGAATCCTTTCAAAAGTTTAGACAATGTCTACAAAGAAGTGATTTCCTATAAAAGAGCGGACGGAGTAGATTTGAGCGGGACACTTTATCTTCCGGCAGGCTACGACCGTCAATCCAAAAAGGAAAAACTGCCACTGCTGATTTGGGCATATCCGACAGAATACAAGGATAAAAATACAGCGGGACAAACTACGCTTAGCGATAAAGATTTCACATTTCCGAGCTACGGTTCGTTCATCTATTGGGTTACGAAAGGGTATGCCGTTTTGGATGATGCCGCATTCCCGATTATCGGAGAAGGAAAAGAAGAACCGAACGATACTTTTATTTCTCAGCTTACTGCCAGCGGAAAAGCTGCGATTGATGCCGTGGATAAATTAGGGTATATCGACAGAAATAAAGTTGCAGTCGGCGGACATTCCTACGGTGCGTTTATGACTGCCAATCTTTTGACACATTCCAAAGATTATGCCTGCGGAATTGCCAGAAGCGGTGCGTATAACAGGACTTTAACACCGTTTGGTTTCCAAAGTGAACAGCGGAATTACTGGGACGTTCCGGAAGTGTATAATACGATGTCGCCATTCATGAATGCGGATAAAATGAAAACCCCGATGCTGCTGATTCACGGTGATGCAGACAATAATCCGGGAACATTTACCTTGCAAACGGAACGCTATTTTCAGGCTTTGAAAAACCTCGGAGCTCCGGTGAGAATGGTACTTTTACCAAAAGAAGCACACGGTTATGCCGCGAAAGAAAATATTCTGCATACGCTGTGGGAACAAGAGCAGTTTCTGGATAAATGCATGAAGAAATAGTTCTGAGTAATTGATTAGAGCAAGCTCCGAAGGAGCGACATGTTGGTAACAAACCTCATCGGTTTTCTAAACCTATGAGGTTTTTATTAAAAGAAATCCATATTTTTTGGATAGAAACCAAAAAAAAATAATACACTCAAGTTTTTTATGTTAAAGTAGGAGTATTTGTTTGTTGAGATAAACTCTATTTAACATAATATCAATTATAGGACTTTTATTTATGTTTATATCTTTTTCAATTCAAGCAGATTATTTGGTTTTAATTTCGTTAATCTTTTTTAGCATTAGGATATTGCCAATTATTCATAAAAAATATTTTTAAGCGATTCTCAGCGATTAGTAATTTCGTTAATCTTTTTTTAGCATTAGGATATTGCCATTATTCATAAAAAATATTTTAAGCGATTCTCAGCGATTAGGAATCGAGTTATTTTTTTTTAGCATCAGGATTTTACTCGGATTAATCAAAAGAGGAATTAAATTTTGGCTAAAGCCTTTTGGCAATCGCCTCTCTTTTATAAATTGGCTAAAGCCAATTCAATAATATTAAATATTTCAACCCGGTTTTCATGACAAACCTCTTGTATTTAACATAATATATTCCGATATTTTTTTATAAATTTAATCCTTAATTTTGTAAAAAATCCTTTTAAAATGTTAAAAATGAAAAATACTATTGCCGTTTTATCAGTTTTTGCGTTATTCATGACTTCATGCGAGAAAAAAAATGCTGAAGATACCGTTGTAAAGCCGGATTTCGACAGTACAGCCTTGGCTCAGCAGTCGCTTCCCGATACTGAAATTCTCGAAACCAACTGCTTTCTTTCCGCAAACGGAAAAGATTCTCTCCTACTCTCCTATGAAGACAATCTGGGAACAATAATCGGGAAAATTCGGTACAAAAATTCCGATAAAGACAGTACAAAAGGTGATATTTCCGGACTTATGGACGGCGATACGCTGAAATTGACATATATGTTTGAAACCAAAGGCGCTCCTGCCAGCCGTGAAATCTGGTTTTTGAAAAAAGAAAATCAGCTTTTGGAAGGCATCGGAAAATATGATGCTTCCGGTGAATTGTACGAAAATTATAAAAATATCAATTTTGACGGCCGCACTCTGAACTCCGTAGATTGCAAAACGATCGAAAAAGAACTGAAATAGAAATGAAAAAACCCTTTCTGAGCTTGAAACTCTGAATGGGTTCAGTTTATCACATTTTTATCAAAAGACCATTAAACCTCATAGGTTTTGAAAACCTATGAGGTTTTTTGAAACTCTGAAAGGGTTTTTAATATTATCAGCGTCGGATTATTTTGTCCAGTTGATTTTGGTTTGTTTTACATTTTCGGAATCGGTTCCTATCATGATGATAAAATCTCCGGATTCCCAATCGTATTTCAGATTGTTGTCGTAAAATTTCAAATCTTCAGGAGAAATATCAAAAGTTACTTTTTGGCTTTCCCCTTTTTTCAGAAATACTTTTTTGAAGCCTTTCAATTCTTTTACAGGGCGCGTGATGCTTCCCACCAAATCTCTGATGTACAGCTGAACCACTTCGGCACCGTCGTAATTACCATTGTTGGTTAATGTTACGGAAGCCTGAATGGTCTGATTTCCTTTGGGATTGGCATTGGAAATCGAAATATCGGAATAATTGAATTTTGTATAGCTCAATCCGTAACCGAAAGGATAAAGAGGTGTAACGCACTCATCCATATAGTTGGAACGGAATCTTTCGTATTCACATTTTTCCACTTTCTGAGGGTTCAAAGGGCGGCCTGTATTTTTATGGTTGTAATAAATCGGAATCTGCCCAACGCTTCTCGGAAATGTAGCCGGAAGTTTTCCGGAAGGGTTTACTTTTCCAAATAAAACATCTGCGATTGCATTTCCGGCTTCTGAACCTGCAAACCAGGTATTCAGTATTGCATCCGGAGCATCTTTCATGTTGCTTAAATCCATTGCTCTTCCGGCAAACAGAACCACCACAACAGGTTTTCCCGTTTTTTTGATTTCGTTTAACAAATCAATCTGAGACTGAGGAACATTGATTTCCGCTCTCGAAGAAGATTCTCCGGACATTTCAGCAGATTCCCCAATTCCCAAAACCACAACATCCGCCTGACCGGCGATATTTACGGCTTCTTTTAACAGTTCTTCCTTGCTGCGATTATCGCGGTCGGTTAGTTTTCCGTGTGCTGCGTATACATTTTCAAGTTTAGCATCATAATCGACATTCGCTCCTTTAGCGGAAAGCACTTTTGCCTCTTTTCCTACATAATCCTGAATTCCTTTTACCAGAGAAACGGCTCTGTCGTGCTTCGCAGCCACGCTCCATGTTCCTGTCATATTTATAGCGTTATTCACCAGCGAGCCTATTACAGCTACTGTTCCTGATTTTTTCAGAGGAAGCACCTGCTTGTCGTTTTTCAGTAAAACCATTGACTGTGCAGCAACATTTCTTGCGATATTTCTGTTTTCCTGACTATAAACTTCTTTCGCCGCCCACTTCACATCACCGTAACGGTAAGGGTCATCAAAAAGTCCTAAGTCATATTTCGCCTCCAGAATACGTCTTGCCGCCGTTGTGATTTCGGCTTCGGTAACTTTTTCTTCGGAAAGGGATTTCTTCAATGTGGTAAGGAAACCCTCTCCTACCATATCCATATCAATTCCGGCTTTCAGTGCCAGAGCAGAAACCTGCTGCAAATCGCCCATTCCGTGTTCCGTCATTTCGTTGATTCCTGTATAATCGGTAACGATGAATCCTTTGAAATTCCACATATTGCGGAGAACATCGGTCATCAGCCATTTGTTTCCTGTAGCCGGAATTCCGTCCACTTCGTTGAAAGAAGCCATTAC
>JASGDB010000138.1:0-23135 GCA_049841315.1 Bergeyella sp.
TCAATGGAATCGGCGAATCTGGTCGATTTCTTAACGAAAATTCTTTAAAATTTTTAACGCCTCCGTTTCCGAGGTCATTTTAAAATAATATGGATATTTTTTTTTCCATACAAAATGGCGAAGAGCCAAACAATTTGAATATCAGTTTTTAATCATAGCGCTAAAATTCAACAGTCACTTTGTCATTCCGCAGGAATCTAAATTGCTTTATTTCAATATATTGAGATTCTTTCAGAATGACAAACAAACCGATAAAACTAACTTATCACTAATTGCAGATATTCGTAAAAACAATACATCTTTATAGTAAAAAAAATTAAATTGTTAAGTTTTTGTGTTGCTTTTATTTGTCTTTTTTTCGTGGTTTTCTTGCCTTTCGTGGTTAATTTAAACGTTTTACAAAAACGAAGCGTCAAACGAAAACGGCAGTAAGTCCCTGATTGATTTCGTTTTATAAATTTCTCCGTCCAAAGACGCAAAATAAATTTCTATCGGTTCATCCTGTTTGGCTTCATATTCCAGAATGCTCTGCCTGCACGCTCCACACGGCGGAATCGGTGCGGATGTTACGGCATTTTTCGGAGCACCGATAACGAAAAGTTTTTTTATTTTTTCATTCGGATAATTGGCGGATGTCCAGAAAATGGTTGTCCGTTCTGCACACAAACCCGATGGGTAGGCCGCATTTTCCTGATTGCTTCCGGTGATAATTTCTCCGTTTTCCAACAGAAGCGCACATCCTACATAAAATTTGGAATATTCTGCATACGCATTATTTCGGGCTTCAAAGGCTGATTCATACAGCTTTTTTTCCACCTCGCTCAAGTCATTCTTTCCGCTGATGACCTCAAATATGATTTTGAATTCTCTTTCCATAGTAAAAAAAGGGAGTTAAAGGTAATATTTTTCTCTTAATTGACAATAAGCATTATGTTTTTATGAGAAAAAAATAAAAATTCTTCCGGAGGCAACTTATTAATAGCCGAAAATCTCCTCCGTGCCGACTTCTCTGAATGTTCCCATTTTTTCCACCGCTTCAAGGTCGAGATTTTCCTTTTTCCCGATGATTGCGGTGTTGTAGGACAATGGCTTCACTGCGGAATTATAGAATCCTGTCAGCTTTTCCAAAGTCAGATGTTCGATTTCATCGTAAATATTTTTTCTCAAGTCGTAGTCGATTCCTAATTTTTTGAGATTGAGGTAATTGAAAAAAATATTCGTCCTCTTGATTCTTGTGGAAGCAATTTGCTTTAAGGCGGATTTCCGTGCATTTTCAAACTGAAGCGGAATTTGTGGAAGTTCAGACATTAATTCCGACATAGTGTCAACGGCGGTCATCAGTTTGTCCGGCTGTGTCCCGATGTATGTGGTAATATAATCAGGTTGATGCAATCGCTGATTCGGCTGATACGAAACATACGCCGAATACGCCAGGCTCTTGCTTTCCCGTATTTCCTGAAACACCACGGAAGACAATCCTCTTCCGAAATATTCATTAAAAACATTGATTTTCCCGTAATTATCGGGATTCACAGCGTGTCCTTTGGCGACCTTGCTCATTTCCACCTGAACCATATCGTAATTGGTGAAAAATACCGTTCCTGCCGTTTCGGGTTCAGGATAATTTTTCGCTTCGGGAATGTTTTCGGTCTGCGGTGTAATGAAATGTTTTGCGTAAGATTTAAAATTTTCAAAATCGTTTCCGTAGTAAAAAATTTCGTAGTCGTATGAAAACAGTTTACTTACTTTATCCGTGAGTTCTTCGCATTGTATTTCCGACAAATCCTGTTTTGAAAGCACATCGGTATGCCTCGAAAATGCTCCAAATTTGGCATAATTCACCAGCGCGTTCATGATTTTGGTTTTGTCTTTCCGTGCAGCTTCGCGGCTTTCCAGAATGGTATGAACGTAAGTTTCATACACATCCTGATTCGGCTGAGCGTGTTCCAGCCAGTGGTGAAGAAGCTCTATCCCTTTCGGAATATCCTGCTCCAGACCGGAAACCGAAATCTGAAGCTGGTCTTGTGTAATCTTAAATTCATGGGAAATTCCGATTTTATAAAATTCTTTTTTCAATTTCTGCGGAGAAAAACGGTCTGTTCCCAAATACTGCAACACGGAAACCGACAGCGGAAGTTTTTTGTCATTATCCGTTCCGAACGGGAAAATGAAGAAAACCTGAGCCACATCATTGTAAACATTTTTCACAAAACTGAATTTTTTCCCTGATAGTTCTTCCGTTTGAATTTCCTTTTTATAATCAATAAATTCCGGATGAATATCGGATGAAGGTTCATTTAAAACCGACGTAAAGAATTCCGACTGCACATCGCGGTTCAGCTTCACGGGAGTGATTCCGGGATTTTCCACCCGAATCAGATTTTCGTTTTCCCCTCTTTCTTTGTAAACCGCTGCATAATTGTCTGAGAAAAACTTTTTAGCAAAATCAACCACTTCTTCTTTGGTAATGGTTTCGTATTCAGCAACTTCATTGATTTCCTGTTCCCATGTTCTTCCTTTGATAAATGTGTCGTAAAGCGTTGTCGCCAGACCGTCTGCTGTTTCCCATGTTTTCAGCCTTTGGATTTTAAAATCGCTGATAATCGCAGGAATCATCCAATCGGGGAACTCTCCTTTTTTTATCAAATCAATTTGTTCAAGTATCATAAGGATTCCTTCGTCCAGCGCTTGGTCTTCCTTTGGAACGGCAACGGCGGAAAAATAGCCGTACTGCCTGAACCCAACCGAATACGCCTGAGCGACTAGCATTTTCTGCTGTTGGTTGATATTCAGATCGAGCAGCCCGGCATCGCCTTTGTTGCTGAGAATATTGGCTGTTACATCTGCAAGCATTGCCTCGCGCGAGCCGTAGCTGTCGGTTCTCCATGCAATCTGAACGCGCGGAATGGTCGGGCTTTTTACCGTTTTTGAAACGATTTTTGTCAAAGGTTCTTCTGTAATTTTTTTCTTTTCGGGAAGTTCTTTGTATTCAAAAGTCCCGAAATATTTATCCACCAACTGAATGGTTTCATCAAACTGGAAATCTCCCACCAAAACCACCGCATAATTATTCGGAACATAAAAATTATCAAAATATTGATAAATCGCCTTCATGGAAGGGTTTTTCAGATGTTCCGCCTTTCCGAGCGTGGTCTGCTGTCCGTTCGGATGTTTCGGGAAAAGGAGTTCCATTAAAGCGTAATTCACCAGCCTCGCATCATTGTCCTGCGCCCTGTTGAATTCTTCATACACCGATTCCAGTTCTGTGTGGAAAAGCCTTAAAGCCAGTTCGGAAAACCTTTCCTTTTCGATTTTCAGCCATTTTTCCAGCTCATTGTTCGGGATGTTGTTTTTGTAAACGGTTTCATCCAGCCATGTGTGGGCATTTGTTCCCGTTGCGCCGAGCGAGGAAATGATTTTATCGTATTCGTTGGCAATCGCGTATCGGCTTGCTTCCTGCGAAACTTCGTCTATTTTACGGTAAATTTCCTTTTTCTTTTCGGGATTGGTTTCCGCTTTGTGGAGTTCGTACAGTTTTTCGATTTCGTCGAGAAGGGGTTTTTCTTTCGACCAGTCCGAAGAACCGATTTTTGAAGTCCCTTTGAACATCATGTGCTCCAGATAATGGGCAAGTCCCGTGTTATCCGCAGGGTCGTTATTGCTTCCTGTTTTCACGGGAATATAGGTCTGAATGCGCGGTGCATCGAAATTCTGAGCAAGAAAGACTTTCAGTCCGTTTTTTAAAATATAAGTTCGGACATTATTGCTGTCGTTCGTTACAACCGTGTATTCGTAGCCGTTTTTGTCGGTGTGTTTTTCTTCTCTATGTAAATTCATATTTTCTGAAATAATGAAATAAAGATTAAATCTGTTTAATGAAAATAAAAATCACTCCCTTTTGAAAGTGATTATATTTGGTATGAAAATCCGTTTATTTCACCGGATATTTCTGAATTAAAGCCTGAAGAATCGACCATGTTTCGGCATCCATCACGCCCTCGTATTTTGATGGCCTGAAATGATACTGAAAGGCTTCAATGGTCTTTTTCGTAGTATTATCAAGAGTTCCGGACGGTATCACTCCATACCCGAATTTCTTGAAATCCGACTGCAACGTATAAATAAACGAAGGCTGTTCCATCTGAAGCGTAAAATCCTGCGCCAGTGCCTGATTGTAAAAACTCTGCTGAACCGCTTCGTCATACCACATCCCCACGCCGTATTCATCGTATAGCCTTTTCCATGGAAACTGCGGTCCGGGGTCTTGTTTTCTCGCCGGAGCAATATCGGAATGTGCCAGAATGTTGGTCGGCGGAATGTCGTATCTTTCCACAATATCTTTCACCAAAGCTCCTATTTTCCGGAACTGGGCTTCAGGATATGGTGGAAAAATTCTTACTCCCGCAGAATCTCTTGCAATATTTACAATTTCAATTCCTATGGAAGTGTCGTTCAGCTGAGAATCGTTTCTCCACTGGCTGACTCCGGCATGATAGGCTCTTTTGTTTTCATCCACGAGCTGATAGATTTCCTTATCATCCAAATCATTTACTAAATAATGAGCACTCACGCTCTGCTGTGTAAGCACCATTACGGATTTATCGTTATCCAAGGCTGTATAATGGAGGATGACATAACGCTGGCGGAAATTTTGGGCAACTGCCGGGAAATAGGTTTTCACAACTTTATATCCATCCGGCTTTGCGGAAGCGATTGAGCTGTAACTAATCGTATTGTCATTTTTGGAAGCATCTGCTATGTTGATACGGAAATAATCTTCGCCACGTTCACGCTGTACTTTCGGCTTCTCTTCATCCTTATCTTTATCGTCTTTATCTGCTGTATTTTGAGTGGTTACCGGTTTTGCCGGAGACTGAACTACTTTTTTCTGCGAACCGCATGAAACCACCATAAAACTTAATGCTGTGATATATAAATAATTACGAATAATTTTCATTTTTCAATATTTTATTTTGCCAAAAATACGAATATTTTTTTGTGATAATGTTTGGTTAATACACAAAAACATTCTATATTTGCACTCGCAATTACAGAAAAGGCGTTCCTTAAAAAATTGCAAGGAGGGTTGCCGGAGTGGTTAACGGAGCAGTTTGCTAAACTGTCGACGCGAAAGTGTCGCAAGGGTTCGAATCCCTTACCCTCCGCAACAGCAACTCGGGGTGTAGCGTAGCCCGGTCATCGCGCCTGGTTTGGGACCAGGAGGTCGCAGGTTCGAATCCTGCCACCCCGACTTATTTTTAGTAAAAATTCCTTCGGGAATTTTTATTTTTTAAAAATGACTTTTCCGAAAGTCAAAAAAACTTTAGGGTGCGTAGCTCAGCTGGATAGAGCATCTGCCTTCTAAGCAGACGGTCACAGGTTCGAATCCTGTCGCGCTCACAATCCGCAAATCCCCTCCCACAAAGGATTTGCGGATTTTTTCAAAACCTCAACACTGGCATTTAATGTTAAACGACAACGTAAACGACAACATTAAATTCAGCCAAAATGAAAAATCTCAAAAACAATTGTGTTCGGACGGAAGTATTTATTTCGCCGAAAAACTACAAAACATTACGGTCCAAAGAAGACCTGAAAAAGAAATGGTTTGTGGAATGCAGATTCTTTGACCCTGTATTTGCACACAAATATCCGAAAGGCTTCCAGTATCGAATCAAAATGAATGTTTTTGATTCGATTACGGAACGTAAAAAAGCCGTTGAAACAGCAAAAGAAGAAATGATAAAAGGATTGGATTTTCACAATTTCAATCCAATTACAAAACAGTATATGGTTTCTGAATCGGAAGAATTACGCCCGGATTTATTCCTTTATGAAGCATTGAAGATTTCACAAAAAACAATTTCCGCATCACCTCATCATTTGAAACAAATAAGATGTGCGGTGAACCGAATGCAGAAGTTTATTGAATTATTGAGGTATGATTATATTTTCATCAAAGACATCAAAATTTGGCACATCAAAAACCTTTTGGAAAAAATGAACCTCACACCGTCTGTTTATAATAAATTCAGGCACTATCTGATGACTTTGTTCAAAGAATTAATTCAATTCGGATGTATTGACCACAATCCAGTCCGCGACATCACAAAGAAGATTGAACCAAAGAAAATCCGGCAGGTCCTTACTGATGAAAAATTAAAAACAGTCCTGAAATATCTGCAGGTTAATCATTATGAATTTTTCAGATACACCAAAATATTTCATCTTTCCGGCGCACGTTCTGCCGAACTTTTGAGAGTGCAAAGAAAGCACGTTGATTTGGATAATCAGGAATATGTTGTTTTGATAAAAAAAGGTCGGCAATATGTTTGGGAAACAAAAGTGATTGTTCCCGAAGCTTTGCCATTATGGAAAGAAATTTTGAATGAATGTGTTTTTGAAGATGACTTTGTTTTTTCGGTTTTCCAGTGTCCGGGACAGGAACCGGTAAAACCTACGACAATCACACGGAAATGGTCAAGAATTGTCAAAAACAATGAAAATATCAAAGACGAAAAAGGAAATGTAATTCGCATTACGGAAGACTTTTATTCCTTGAAGCATTTATTTTTGGATAAACTTGATAAAATTTCAGATACAGTTCCGGTAATTGATATTAATTTGGCACAAGGTGCTGCAAACCATAAATCAAACAGAACAACCGGAATTTATGCCGTTGGAAGAAAGAACCGGGCAAATGAATATTTGAAGAATGTTTATTTGGAAGAAAATTCAATAAGTGAAGCGATGTAATAAAAAAAACCGGCATTGTGGGAATGCCGGTTTAAAACTTAAAGTTCCTTATTTCACGATGTATCAGGAACACCGCAAAGATAGAGAAATTGCGAGAAAATAAAAGAATCTCGCAATTTTTATTTTTTGAACTCTAATTCTTTTCCACAAAGGCAGTGATAAAAGTTTTGAAGTTGGTGAACGTATTTTATTTGGCTGAATGGTTGTCCCAAATAATATATAACCTCATCATCATAAAATGCAATATCTGAATTATTAACACGCAAATAATATCCATTTCTGATTGTTTTCAAATCAGAATATTGAAACCCAAATTTCAGCAACCTTTCTTCTGACAATGGAATTCCCTGAAAATCTTCAATAGAATAAGTTTCTTCACCGTCTTCTTCACTGACAAATGAAATATGAGTATCTGCAACCGCATTTACTTCAATAATGGTAAATGATTCCGGTACATTTGGGAAAAGTTTGAAATAAATCAGATTTCCAATTCTCAATTCTTTTGCATCCATAATTTATTGATTTGCATATTCCCTAAAATCACGGTTCAATTCATAAGTCAGGAAGTAATAAAAAAACATTGCTTTAACCTGTCTTGTCAATTCAATTCTATGGGTGTTTTTTTCATCCGAAAACAAACGGCTGATATAAGACTTGTCCAGTGCCAATTGCTTAATCAAATCGTTTCTTTTGATGCCAAATTCAGCCATTTTATTTTCCACCCAATCCACATCAATATTTGAAACATCCAAACTGAATGCAACCGGTTGTATTTTGGCATCAGGGAAAACTTCTTTTGCCCTTTCGTGCAGTTCCTTTTGATTCAGAATGTAGCCGTTCACCAATCTTTTTTGGTAAACTTTCACAATGTCATTTTCAACTTCAAAGTCAATTCCTGCTTTTTTGTAGTTCTGTATTGATACTTGTTGGTCTTTTGTTATATTTATTGTTGTCATAATTTTCGAGTTTTTTTACAATTTGGATAATTTGAACATCCTAAAAATTTTTCACTTGTTTTTTTATTAATTCTAACTTGCATAATGCTTCCGCATTCACATTTTTTAGGATTTGTATTTTGCAAATTATAAATATTTCCGTTACTATTCAATAACTTCAAACAAGCCGGACAAGTAACCTCATCAATATAATTTGAAGTATCGCAATTCATTGTTTGTGGTTTATAATGTCCACAAGGCGAATTATTAAAATGCACCCACATTTTGCCATTATAGAAGTTTGGTTTTTTTACATCCCACCAATATTCCGCTGAATCAGGTAAACTCATATTTTTAATTTTAAGAAAAAACAAAGGGGCGGGGTTTGCACCCCTTTGTTAAATTTTTATTTCTTTTAAGTTTGTCAGGTCAAAGATTGCAATTTGTTTTTGTTGTTTTGCAAATTCAATTGCTTCTTTAAGTTCTGAATTTTTGAAGATTCTTATTGAATCAAAGTAGAATTTTTCGTTTTCTACATTTAACCAACCCCCGATTATTTTATTATGTTCAAGTGAGTGGTTAATAACTTGCTCCAAACTTTCTTTGTCGTGTGAATCCTGTGTTTCAAGATATGCAACGCAAATTCCGAATTTTATAGGTTTGAAAGTTTCTAAATTCAAAGTGAATCCGTCGGGATTGTTTTGTGAGTATTCCCAAACTCTGTCAATTAATTGTTTCATTTTAGTAACTTGTTTTGTTTTCGATTAATTTAATGAACCCCTTTGCTTTTGTTACTACAAAGATAATACAAAAGTTTTAATTACGCAAACTTTTTATAAAAATATTTTATTTTTTTGCATTAAAAAACTCCCTATTAATGGGAGTTTATTTATTATTTTCTCAAAACTATGATGTTAAATGATATTCGCAGAAACTCAATACAGACTGCACCAATAAGAAGCCACCAATACCATTGCAAACCTTTCTTTTCCGTTTCCTTTCCTTTTATGGAATTTTTCAGGGTTTGGATGTTTTCAATGGTTGAATTTCTTTTTGCAATGGAATCATATTTTAAAGCCAATTGTGAATTTGATTTGTGAAGTGAATCAATTTCGGACTTCAATTCTTTGTTTTCCTGCCGGAACTGGCTTTCTGAATTTATATTCAATTCTGAATTATTATTGACTGGAATAGTCATTTTGTTTCCGTGCTTGTCTTCAATCAGAACATTTCTTGTTTCAGTTGTTTCATCGCATTTTCCGTTATTTTTCAATGAAATTGATTGCTTTGAAAGTCCTTCATTCAGTGAAACTTTTTCATCAGTTGAACTTTTAAAATCCGTTGATGAGGTGTTGTTTTCTTGAACTTCACTTTTTACAGAAGCATTTTCATTGGTCTTCTGCAGGTTTTCAATTTCTGAATTTTGGATTTGCTTTTGAATCACTGACTTTCTTCCGGTGCAATTCGTGGTGAAAAGCATCAAGGAAATAATAAATATTGAAATTATTTTTTTCATAGAATTTAAGGTATTAAGTCTTCATACTTTTTCACGATTTTGGCAATCTTTGTTGCTAATTCCACTTTATTTGCATTGAACTTTGCCATATCATCCTTGTTGGTGATGAAACAAACTTCAAGCAATGCAACCGTTCCTTGTTCACGCATCAGTCCCAACCGTCCGCGACGGCTTTGGGCTTCTGAAATTACACCCCTGTTTTTTATTCCAAGTGTTGCACTGGTAACTTCTGCAAGTTCTTTTGCAAATGCTTTGTCAAGTCTGTCTGCATCATCACCTACAATTACAGTTGTTCCGGTTGCGGTTTCAGGACCTGCATCAAAATGAAATTCCAATACAACTGAACCAGCACCGGTTTTTATTCTTTTCAGATAATCAGAAAGGCGTTCATCATCACGGTCTGTGATGACTTTTAAACCAAGTCCAACGCAGATTGGAACTACTAATTTTTTGAAATCTTCTGTCAATACGGCTTCAATTAGCGGGCCTTTAACCGCTCCGGGGTCCCGTTGTCCTTTTGTATTGTGTCCGGCTGAAATAAATACTGCCATAATTAATTGTTTTTTTCGTCTTGTTTATTTTTTTCGTTTTGTAAATAGTCTAATGCTTTGGAAAATAAATCTTCCCTACTTCTGAAAAGTTCAATAAGTTCTTTTACAGAAGCATCGGTTCTTCTACGAAGTTTGTGTTCCGCTTTTTCTCTAACTGATTTTGCTTCGGTATAAATGAGTGCCATTGCAAAAATTACAGTGATAACAGGAACAATTGAAAGTGGAAAAGGCAAATAAAAAGTCAATGGATTCAAAGCATCAAAAAGAAGTGCAAAAGTCATCATTGAATAATAATACACCACTTTGTGAACACTTCTTCTTAATCCCTCGCTTGTTGTGTGCTCGCCGATTTCTTTGGATTTTTTGATTCCAAAATACAAATCGATAAACATCGCAACAAGAATACACGCCCAAGCTCCAAAGACAATAAAAAGTTTCAGCCAAAGGGTGTCATAATCGTGCTTTAGTAGTTCAATAATCATATTAAAAAAGTTTATTTACCTTTTCTTTTGCACCAGGATAATTTTTATCCAAGCTGTCTTCCAAAAGTTTTTCAATCGCTTGTTCTTTCTTTGCACCCCAAAGGTGTGTGTAACCAAGAATTTCAAGATTTTGTTTGTTGAGGTATCTGTCAAAATAGGTTACTTCCTTATTTCGGTAATGGCATAAACAAGCAAGGATATATTGTTCAAAAATGATACAGTATGAACCTTTATTTGTGATTGAATCCCAACCATCCTGATTACTTCTGTCATTCAGGAACTTCAATGCTTCATCACAATATTCCTGAATGAATTCAATATCACATCCGCCGAATATTCCGGTGCAAAATGCTTCCCTTGTTATCTCCCAATTTTTAGGGAAACTTTTCAGCACTTTGTTTGCGTGATTGATTTCCGGAACGTAAGAACCCTCAAACCAACCTTCATCTTCCGTATTTTGAACAAAAACCTCTGATTTCAACGCCCAATCCGGCAAACCATACCAAAGAATTGCATCATTGTCAAGATGAACAAATGGCTTGTCTTGTGCTTTGTAAGCATATATTTTTCCCAACGCCCAAAAACCGTATTGATGTTTTGGAATGTCATCAAGGATTAATCTGACAGAAGTGAAAGGAAGTTCCAGTTGTTTGATAATTTCCCAACCTTCCGAATCAGTAACCAATTCAACTTCCTTGAAGTGTTCTTTTGATTTCAAAACAGATAAAGCCAAACACAACAAATGTGCTTTTGGTGAATACCAATTCACTGCATTTTCCATTATATTTCCACTTGGTTTTGTCCAAAGGGAATAAACTATTTTTTCAATTTTATTGTTCATTTTTCTTAAAAGTCTTATTCCAACACCACTATCTTCATTGATAGAATTTTTATCATTGGAAACAATGGTATTGATGTGTTTTTGTTCGCTCATTAGTCTTCGTAAATGTTAGGAATCCAATTTGTTTTTCGTATGTGTGAAACACCGTCCGGCTGATTTCCGTTTTCATCGCATCCGCATATTTCACCACAATCTTTGCAGAACAAAGGAAAATGGGATTTGTTTTGGCAAATCCAAAGTTTCATTCTTTCAATTATCGGGTCAATACGGTCCTGAATGTAATTGTCAAGTTTAAACTGGATTTCAGATTTTTCACCACTTGCAGATTCTTTTCCGTTACCGCCAATAGAATTTGGATTGTTCTTTTGTTGTCCTGATGAGGTGTGTTTTAACCAACTTGGAACAATAGACATTGCATCAACGCATTCCGCTGTAAGTTTCCACAAAAACCGATTCCACAATTTCACATACCATTCATTTTCCACAAACTCAATAGCATTGATAATCATTCCCACTTTCAAATCACTTTCTTTGATTGGATTCAATCCGTCAATCAACAAAGAATTATTAATTTTTCCAAGCAGTTCCGCCTTGTTTTCAGCAGTAACTTCTTTGTTTTTTTGGGAAATGAAATCTTCATAAAATTTGTCGCAAATTGCGTTTGCAATCCACCTTTCTTCTGCAATTATGATATTTGGGCGGATTGATTGTTCTGAAATTTCCTTGTCGGTTGCAGCGTGGAAAATAACTTCATCAGGAGTTATCAAAACATTTCTTTTAAGTCGATTTATCCGATACATTTTTTTTGTCTTTTGATGAGGTAGTAAAAAATAATATAGGGTGTCTCCATGAGGTAGTAAAAATTAATGCAGGGTATTAGAATATAAAGTATTAAAAATCAGAATTTTAATAATTAATCTGGTCTTTTTAGGATTTTTATGCCTATATATATTATTAATTATTTAAAAGAATAATAAATAGATGCAGGTTTAAATTTCAAATTTTTCTTCTGCATTCCATTTTCAAAATTTTCTATTTTTCCGGCTTTTCAGAGCTCTCTGAATCATTTTACAAAAATTCACATCTGAAAATCAAACACATAGATTCCTCTCCTATTTCCTTTTCATATTTTCAGAGAGCTCTCTGAAAAATCAACTGCTTTTATTAGCAAGATGTGTCTTTGTGCGTACAAATTTTTTACAAAATTTCTACGTCAAAGACTATCTTGCCTTTTTTCAAAAGGGTAAAAAACTTCGGAACTCGTTTTTTTTCTTGAAAGAAACTTTCAAAAATTTCCAATTTAATACTTAAAATTTCCCACTTCATTCTTTTCCAAAATGTAGTTTTTAGACTGTTTTAATAGTCTTTAGACTGTCAAAAAGCAAAAGTATTGCTGAATCAAAACTGAATTAGGAATTTCGCTCAATAAACGATAACAGAAATGCTGAATTTCAGATAATTCGAGAAAAATCTTAATGGAAAACAAAACAGTAAGAATATTTATCAGGATTGAAAAAGACCGGAAAAATTACTGGAAAAAGCTCTGTTCAAAAAGACAGGTATCACTAACCCAACTCATTCTGGATTCTGTTGAAAACAGATTACTGGATGATGAAAGACGAAAGATACTGGCGTTCATTGAAAAACAAGAAAACATCTTTGCAAAAGTGGAAAACAACATTAATCAGTTTGCGAGAATTGCCAATGCTCAAAAGTTTGTTTCTGAAAATGAAATAAAAAAATTCAACATTCTTTTATCGGAAGTTGTAGAGCTGAAGAAAGAACAGAAAAATATTTTCATAAAAATTCTTTCAATGCTCACAAAATGATTGTAAAAATTAATCCTGCAGCAGGAAAAGATTTCCCCGGCGTAAACTATAACGATAAAAAAGTAGAATCCGGAAAAGGCGAATTAATGCTGATGAAAAATTTTCCTGAATCCATTAATGAAGAAAGCAGTACGGAGGAGGTAAAAAATTATTTATCAGCTGTATCAAAAAACGAGAAAGTAAAAAAGCCACAATTCCATGCGGTTCTTTCAACTAAGTTCAGAGAACACTCGAAAGAAGAACTAACTCAAATTGCAGAAAAATTCATGGAAGAAATGGGATACGGAGAACAGCCTTTTATTGTTGTTCATCACAACGATACCGAAAACAATCATGTTCATGTTGTTTCTACGAGAGTAGATAAAACTTCCGGAAAGAAAATCAATGACAGTTTTGAAAAACTTAAATCACAAAAAGCATTGGCGAAAGTCATGGAAAAACTGTACGGCAATAGTCAGGAAGAAACACTTGAAAAATTGTTGAATTACAAAATCGGTTCTCTCAAACAATTGGAATTACTACTGGAGAGAAACGGATTCAAAATGGTTAAAAACAAACGCGACGAAAATTCATTAGATATTTTGAAAAACGGCGTGACTTTAAAATCCATTAACGGAAATCAAATTATGTTTGATAACAAGAAAAATGATTTAAGAGCCAAACAGATTAGAGCTTTCCTGTCAAAGTACAAAGAAGTTTATTCAAACAAAGTTTTCAAAGTCGAAGACAGAAGAAAACAAGATTCAATGCTTCCGGATGAGAAAACATCTGAAGATTGGAAACCTAAGATTGAATTTGAAAGTGAACTGCAAAAAAAGATGAAAGAAATGTTTGGAATTGACATCGTCTTTCATCATAAAGACGGAATGAAACCATTTGGATATTCACTCATTGACAATCATACAGGCAGAGTTTTTAAAGGAAGTGATTTAGTTAAGATGAATGAAATTTTTGAATTTACAGATGATACAATCGATAAGCGACTATTTGAATCAATCAAAGATTTTAACATTCAAAACCAAACTTACAAGAATATTCTACTTCAGTATCTGAATCAAAAATCAGAAAACAAAATTCAGGATTTCATGCTCTTTGAAAGCAAAGGTAGAAAGAGCAAAGAGGTTTTCTCCGAAATTAGAAATGATGTGAAAGCACTTATCACAAAATCAGAAAGTGATAAAGTCGATATTTTCAAAGCGGATGACGGGAAAGATTATGCAATCCATTTGCAACATCATTTTATCGGTGAAGTAAAAGATTTGGTTGGAGAAAAAATGTATCAGAATTTCTCAAAACAAAATGACAGTACCGGAAAAATCATAATTGATACTTCATTGAAAATTTTGGAAGAACTGTCAAAGAGTACAGGAAGCTCCGGAACTGCGAAAGACCCAGCGGAAGATGAACTCTTGAAACGTAAAAGAAGAAAAAGGAAAAAATAAAAAATAAAAAAATTATGATTATCACATTCGCAACACAGAAAGGAGGCACAGGGAAAACAACTCTTGCTATTGCCTTCGCAAACTATTTATCTCAAATATCCGAAAGAAAAATCAATGTTTTTGATTTTGATTATCAGAAATCTTTCTACCATAAATGGAAAGAAGATGAACTGCTTGAAGCTCCTAAACTTTATGATGTTGAAATTGTTGATGATAACGGAGAAGAAGAATTTGCCGAAGTGGAAACAATTACTGAATTGAAAGAAAGTGAAGAAATATTTCTCTTTGATTTAGCCGGAACTTTAGATGATAGATATTCTGCTCTTTTGGGATATAGTGACTTCATAATTATTCCATTCGAGTATTCAGATGTTTCTGCAAAATCTACTCTGGTCTTTATTGAACTTTTAGGAGCATTGGAAAGTGAATCTGAAAGAATTTTTATCCGCTCAAAATATGATAAAGGATTCAAATATCCGAACCAATCAGCAATGGACAGTGAAATTTCCAAATACGGAACATTGATTCCAAGTCCGGTTTATAAAAGAAATGTCCTGCAAACTATCAACACGAGAAAACTCACTTACGAGCAGAAGTTTGCAGTGAAAAACCCATTCAATGAAATAATCGAATATATCAATGAAACACTTCAAATTACCATTTAACATCAATCTGGAAAGAAAGTACAATGACATCAATATTGAAAAATTCCTACTTGATTGGCAAATCTATGAGGAAAACAGAAAAAACAAAACAATAACCATGGACAACGACCTGCATATTGAATTGGGAAAATTTGCAACATACAACATCAGCCTGAATGAAGTAGTGGATTTAGGACTTAGATATGCGTTGGGGAAACAGGAATTCAGGAAAATCGCAGCAGAGCTGATTGAATTAAAAGAAAATCAAAACAAACTATAAATGAACAGTATTTATTTAATCATTCTGGTCGCGTATTTCCTATACTATGCAGGAAATATTGTCTACGACGGATTCCTAAAAACTGAAAAAGAATTAGGGAAAGAAGATGTTCAGGAATATTCCATTGGAGATATGCCTGAGAAAATGGATGAAAATGTTTCCAATATTGAGATTGATGATGTTGAAAACATCAATACTCCAAAATCATTTCATAAAAGAGAAGTTGTGAATTCCGAAAACATTGACGAGGATAATAATGAGGTGGATTTGGATAAATGGAGAGAATCATTTGAAGCTGAAAGAGAATTGGAAAATTTTGAAAATGAAATTCTAAATCAAAATATCGCCTCTGAAGATAAAGCAGAAGAACCAGAAGAAAAATCTTCCGGAAGCTCAAAACTAAAACCAAAAAAAATCAATATTCAAAAATTGATGAAAGATGCAGAAACAAAAATCCAAATGATTGCAAACCACGACGGATACAAGACTTATAAAATAGCAACTTAAATATTTATTAACCTTAAATTTTATTTATTATGAATGCAAAATTTGCAAATGTGAAAATGAAGTCCAAAAAAATGCTAAATGTACTTAGCAAAGTATTTACACCGGACAAAATGTTAATTCTCGCTTTTCTTCTGCTTACGATTGATTTCGTATATGCTTCAGGTGGTGGTTCAGCCTTAGGTAACGCAGGAACAACAATTCGAGGCTATCTTACAGGATTGAAAACGTTAATCTATGCAATTGCCGTGATTGTGGGTATTGTAGGTGGTATAAGAATTTACAATAAATGGACAAACGGAGACCAAGACATCAACAAAGAAATTGTTGGTTGGGGAGGTGCTGCTGTCTTTTTAACAGTAGTTCCAACTTTTATCGAGGCAATATTTCCAGCATAAGAAAAAATGAGTTTCCAATTATATAAGGGGTTGAAAAAACCCCTTGTTTTTTTCGGATTAAAAGATAAGTACATCTATTACGCTTTAGGAGTAATCGGAGGAGGATTTATTGTTATAGCAATATTAAACTCAACCGTAGGCTTTTTAGGAATTTTAGTTGGAGCTGGGATTATTGGCGGTGGCTTATGGTGGATTTTCAAACTTCAAGACACAAAAGGATTGTATAACAAAACTAAAAACGAAGATGAGCTTCACATTATGCCCAAAAGATTTAAAAACAAAACACTTCAAAAAATAGTGAATCATGAAAAAAAAGAAAGAATTTGATTTTCCTTTTATCGGTTATGATTATGGTAATGAGCATAACTGGAATTTTGATGTTTTGATTGGACAATACGGACAACCGATAATAGGTATTAAAATCAAAAATAATGTAGAACAATACTCCGCAGACCCAGACGGATATTTAGGATTTCACACATTATTAAATCAGGTAATTGCAACTATTGGAGAAAACCATTCCATTCAGAAATTGGATATTTTCAGCAGAAAAAAATATACCGCTGAACCTTCAAGAGAATTTCTACAACAAAAATACTCCGAACACTTCGACGGAAGAATGTTCAAGACAATAGATACAATTCTTTTATTTTCAGACATCATAGACCATTCCAAAAAAAACAGTTACAAATTTTCAGAAAAAAATTATAAAAAATTAATCGACAAAGCACAAAAAATTCACATGCTTTTGTCACAAAATAACTGTGAACCTCAATACCTCAAAGAAAAAGATTTTGAGTATTATATAGGTGGAGTATTATCTATGAAATTCTCAGATGTTCCTGCTTTAAATAATATTAAAGCATCTACCGAACATTTGAATATTGGAAAAAATTATGTGAAAACCATTTCTCTTGTAGATGTAGAAAAAATTGAACTTCCTTCTGAAATTGATACTTATACTTTTTTGGGAGGAAACGGAGCTGCTGCGGAAACGGCAGTAGATAATTTTTCTTTTATCAATGAATTGGAAAAGTACGAATGTGTCGTTTACAATCAGATTATCAATATTCCGCCACAAGCAGCAAAACAAAGGGAACTTGACAAAAAAAAGAGAAAACACGAAGGAGCTGGAAGTAATTCTCCATCCAACATTATTGTTGCTTCTGAAATCGAAACGCTTCTTGCCAATATCGCAATGGACGGACAGCTTATTGTAGATGCTCATTTTTCAATTTGTTTTTCAACAGATAATTACGACGACTTTGAGGAAACTCAATCAATGATAGAAAACAAGCTATTTACAAAAGGAATAATTGTTTCGCAGAATGCTTACAACCAGTTGGAACTATTTCGGTGCTGTCTTCCCGGCAATGCAGCAGAGCTGAAATCTTACGATTTATTTTCAACCACAAGTGAAGCGGCGGTTTGTTTTTTTTTTAAAGAAAGTTACCCGGTGAATGAAGAATCAAATTTTTACTTACGATTTACAGACAGACAAGGTGTTCCACTAAAAATTGACCCTGCTGATTTACCCATGGATACAGGAAGAATTAATAACAGAAATAAGTTTGTTCTCGGACCGTCCGGTTCGGGAAAATCCTTCCTGATGAATAATATCGTTGAGCAATATCTAACGTACAATTATGATGTTGTAATTGTTGATACTGGAGATTCCTACTCCGGAACATGCAAATACAAAGGAGGACGATATATTCAATATACCGAAGAAAAACCCATTACAATGAATCCTTTCAAAATGGAAGATCATGAACTTAATATCGAAAAAATCGATTTTTTGAGCAATCTTATTTTTCTAATTTGGAAAGGAGCAAATGCAGAAATGTCAAAAGTAGAGAAAGCCACATTGGACAATCTGCTCCTGTCATACTATCATCAATTTTTCAACAATGGCAAAAAGTGGTACGAAACCAAATCCAACGAAGAGCTTTTATTGTATTTGGATAAATTCAATATTCGACAGGAAGATGTAGAAAATGATATCAATCGACAAACCACCGATTTTGAAACCTATTACGATGTGCTGAAACTTCCTTTTGATTCCACCACCGATGAAATCAAAAGAATCGGAAGAAAACTTTTAATGCAATACCATCCTGACCATAACATTGAAAATCCAAATTACAATCGGGAAACGTTTTTTCAAATTCACGAAGCGTATGAAACGCTGTCTGATGAAGATAAAAGGAAAGAATATAACCAAAACCATTTAATCCTAATTTCGCAAAACGAAATCATAAGGAAAATTAATCCCGATGAGGAGTTGAATAGCGAAAATTTTCGATTTGCTCTTATCAAAAGGATAACCGCCATTGAGGAGACGCTCGTTGCCAATGAATTGTCTTTCAACGGATTTTATGAATACTCTCAAAAATTCTTACCGATTTATCTCAAAAATAAAAAACACCCAATCACAGAAAAGAAATTTGACCTCATAACTTTTTTATTCGTATTGAAAGACTTCTATAAAGGCGGTAGATACGGAACTATTCTCAACGAAAGTGCTGATAATACTCTGTTTTATGAACCTTTTATCGTGTTTGAAATCGACAACGTAAAAGATAATGCTACGCTTTTCCCGATTGTAACGCTGATTATTATGGACACATTTATTCAAAAGATGCGTCTAAGACAAAACCGCAGAAAAGCCCTCATTATTGAGGAAGCGTGGAAAGCGATTGCCTCAAAATTAATGGGCGGTTATATTTTGTATTTGTATAAAACGGTTCGTAAATTTTGGGGTGAAGCTATCGTAGTAACTCAGGAATTGGGAGATATAATCGGAAATACAGTTGTAAAAGATTCCATTATCAATAATTCCGATACTTTCATTTTACTCGACCAAACCAAATTTAAAGACAATTTCGGGGAAATTTCAGAAATCCTTTCTCTTAGCAAGGTGGAGCAAAATAAAATATTCACCATTAATAACTTGAACAACAAATTCGGAAGAAGTAAGTTCAAAGAATTTTATATAAAACGAGGTTCAAAAGGTGAAGTATACGGAAATGAAGTATCACTTGAACAATATTTGACCTACACCACAGAAAAACCTGAAAAAACAGCTGTAGAATATTATGTCAAAAAGTATGGAAATTATGATGAAGCTCTCCAAAAATTTGTAGGCGACCTTAGAAAATTTAAGGATGCACTTCCTAACATGGTATCGCTGATTAACATGTATAAAAATCCACTTACGCCTGAAATCATGAAGTTTTATTGGAATTTTAAAAGAAAACATTCCGGAAAAAATGTTTTCAAAATTATTGAAACTGAAATGAAAGACAATGAAATGACTTTTACTGAATTATTAAACACTAAAATACATGAATATGAAAAAGTTTAGTTTACTGATACTATTGGGGACAGGTGTATTCTATTATTCCCAAAACACCTACATCGACCTTACTACTACACTTGCCATGAAAATGGCTGCCGACAAATTGGAAAATGCTCAGGAAGAAACGATTGAGCAACAAACCAAATTACAGAAAGCACAAGCATTTGTAGCTACCCAAATGGCTGTTGCAAATGAAATACAAAACAAGGTACTTAAAGGATTAAGCGAAGTAAGTGGAACAGTTACAAATGGTGTTCAAGTGATGAACATTTATAATGATATTAATCGAAGTTTGATATATGCAGGAGAAGTGACTGAACTTGTAAAAGACAAACCACAATATTCTGTTTTTGGAATTAAAGCTTCAGAAAGAGTATACAAGACGGGAGTAGAACTTACAACAGAAGTTTCTGAATTACTACAACCCGGAGTTTTGAATTTAGCTACTGCCGGAGACAGAAATAAATTATTGTTTGCAGTACATGAAAAAGTGAAAATGCTTCAGCTTTGGATATATGGAATAAAATATAATCTCGAAAGAGCCATAAGATTAGGATTTTGGAAATCCATTAATCCATTCCAAGGCTATATCAATACAGACAAAAGCATTGTTGAAAATATTTTACAAAAATACAAACACTCATTTTAAAAAATTAATCAGATGAAAAAGAATGGATTTTACTTTGGAGGATTGCTTGTGCTTGTTTCTTTACTTTCTTCTTCCGGACCGAAGCCACAGCAACCATGGGAAAAAGAAAATGTTTCTTTCCCTATGATGAATCAGGAAATTCGTCATACAATGGAGGAAAATGAAAGACAGAAAGAAATGAAAAATAAACAGGTGAGTAATACCGGAACTGAAACCGTTAACAAAGGAATGTGGAAAGAATTTAAAGAAACCACACAAAAAGTACAAGACAGGCTCAGGTTTTTGGATTTTGCCATGCAGTCAGTTCCTACAGGATATGCTCTTTTCCTTGAATCTCAAGAAATAGCCAAACTTCAAAACAAAACTATTGCGATAGTTCAGGATACCCCTTATTTGATTCCAATCATTTTACCAACTCAAGTTCAGTTTGGAGATGAAGTACAAATGATTGTGCGCTATATAGCAGGAATTGTACTTTCTTATGGTTCTATCAATCAAATGGAAAAAGCGGAAAGGAAAATTCTTTTGGACTATGCTCTGGAGGAAATCAGAAGAATAAAAGAAATTGCTCACTCAATATATTTTCAAGCATGGCAAACAAAAAATGCTTTAGAATGGAAAAAAAATACTGTTCTCACATGGATAAATCAAGATAAGCAAATTGTAGGTGAAATCATTAAAAATGTAAAATTCTGAGTTATGAAAAAACAATTACTTCTTACATTGGGAATTTTTGCCGGAGTTCAGGCACTAAAATGCCAAACAGTAGTTTTTAATGATAAGCTCCTTGCACAAATTACCAAAAACCAAACCGTAAGATTAGCATCTAACAAATCTCTACTTAATTCTTACGAAAAGCAAAGAGAAATGTATGATAAAATCAATGAAAAAATAGCACAGGTAGTCGCTATTCAAGGTTTTATTTACAATAATCTCTACAATATTAATTCTGCACTTTTACAGGGAAAGCAGTTGCACTTCATTTATTTGAAATTTGAGGAAATGGCTCAGAATGCCACTATTGTTCTGAACTATACTGTCACAAAACCACAATATGCCATTCTGCTATACAACTATTATGATACCATAGTAAAAGAACTACTTAGGTTAAAGAAGCAATTAACAGAGGAAATACTTAAAGAGGGTAATGATTTCCTAATGGATGCTGCAGACAGGTCAGCTCTAATTGATATTATCCGCGTAAGAGCTAATATTATAAATGGAAATCTCCTTTATATAAAGTGGCTTCTTGAAGCCTCAAAAGAAACACCATATATCTACCAAATCCCCTACATAAGAAACTATATCAATTTAGATAAAGTACTGGTAAATGATATTATCCAAAGGTGGAAATGGATTTTTTAAAAAGCAAAAATGTTATGAAACTACAAATAAAAATTCAAATGATAGTTGCCATTTTGGGCTTTATCTCTATATCAGGACAAACAATTAAGAAGTTAAACGACCCTTCTATTGTGGCTCATTACAAAAGGAACACTTATGAAGCATGGGGCGATTGGAGACCATATCCTAAATACACTTTAGGTATTCAAACCAATTTTGCTTATGCTACAATTTGGGGAACGTGGGCACCTGCAAGAAATAAAAGATATAAAAACGGCGAGGATATAAGACCACTTAAACCAACCGGATTGGAAGTACAAAGACTTACTCTGGCTGAATTACAAAAAAAAGAAACCGAAAATATACTTATTCAAACCGACACCTTGCAAAAAAGAAGCCTTCAGGATTTTGCCCATTGGACTTCTGCAACAGTGGATGCAGACCCATTATGGTTATTGTATTATAAACGGATGCTCAAGCCTCTAAAGGAGTTTCCGGAAAACCCACAAAACTATTTAGAATGGCAGTTGCCAAATGATGAAGTTTATCAGACAATGATTGCCCATGGTGGACTTAGGGCTCTTCAAGAAAGATTGGACATTTTGAAAGATAAATATTATAAATCCCGAACAATGGATATGCCACGAGGGAAACGATTTCTTATGTATCATGAAATTTTGAAAGAATGGAGAGCATTTGATAATAAACTGAAATCCTACAGTAACAAAAACACTCTATTCATGGAATACAAAAAAATGTTAGCAATAGTGAAAAATCAAAAAGAAAACTTTACTAACGTAGTTAATATCAAAGAAAACGATGTAAAAATAGTAAAAGACATTATGAATAAATATAAACACCAATTTTAATATGAAAAAGATAATCATTTATACAGTAATACTTGCTGTATGCCTTGTTCCAATACTCATTTTTGGACAAGACGAAACTCAAAGTTCAAAAAATTTCTTACAGTTTCTCTCCGGAGACGGAGGATTGGAGGGGTGGTTTATGAAAGCTTTCAAAAACATAGATACTAATGTCGATTTAGAAGCGGCAAAAGTTGCAATGCTGGGTAGAGCAATAGGAGCATTTGGAGCTATGGGATATTTAGCATATCTCGGATGGCAAATGCAAGAGGGTGCAAGACCATGGGAAGTTACCCCGATGATAAGACCTGTTATAGTTGCATTAATTTTATCTAACTGGGGAGCGTTTACAGGATTAATTTCTTCCCCTTTACAAATGTTGGCAACACCGGGTGAAGCTATTTTTAATTCTATAGAAGCAGAAACTGAAATGAAAAGAGTTAAGGTTTTTGACTTGCAACAAAAAATGTTGGATGCTGTAATTAAACAAACTGCGGAAAACAATGCTAAAGAAAAAGTTTCTGAAGATATGAATATGATTGAAAAGGTTGGAGCAGAAATATCCGACGGAATTGATAAACTTCTAATACCTATTCAGGAATTTCAACTGAGTAACTGTCTAAAAATTAAAAATAATTAAATAAAACACTGACAATCAATTTGTTATGTCGAATAAATTTTGTAACTTGTTGGTAACTAATCAAATAAGTTACTTTTATGAAAAATTATTCGAGCAA
>JASGDB010000139.1:0-43896 GCA_049841315.1 Bergeyella sp.
AATTTTGTCCCGCCCTCGAACAGTGGAAATTTGCCTCATATCCTTGTTTATTTTTTCAGTGGAATCGGCGAATCTGGCAGATTTCTTAACGAAAATTCTTTAAAATTTTTAACGCCTCCGTTTCCGAGGTCATTTTAAAATAATATGGATATTTTTTTTCCATACAAAATGGCGAAGAGCCACTTAGAAAATAAAAAAATCAGCACAAATCCGTGTAATATGCGAACGTGTATAAAATATCTGTCAGGAATTTTTATCTAATGTTCATCATTTTTGGAATCCGTAAGAAACACATCCATCAATCCGTCGGGAAGTTCCATTTTGATAAACTTTTTTTCTCGGCTCACTTCCAGAATCCAATCACGGATGATTGGGATGATGATGTCTTTTTCGTTTAATTTTAAGATAAAATAATTCTGTGCCGTCTGGTCGTTAATGGAAACAATCGTTCCGCATAATTTGTCGTTTTCGTCTTTGATTTGAAAACCGATGACTTCATGATAATAAAATTTATTTCCGGAAAGCGGAGGAAGTGTGGAAAGCGGAAGATACACATCTTTCCCGACACTTTGCTCCACCATTGCTTCGGAGGAATTTTTGAACGAAATAATTTTCGTATCCGATTTCTGCCATTGCTGTTTTTCGATGAAAAAAGGGACGAGCAAACCGTTGATTTCCAGAAAAACGGAATTCATTTTATGATACATTTCCGGCTGGTCTGTATCCAATTTTAAAATCACATTTCCCTGCAGTCCGTGCTTGCGGGTGATTTTTCCTAAAAAATAACAGTCTTCTTTTTTCATTGTATTTTCTTTTTTTAATAATAAAATAGCTTGATTTTTTCTGGTAATAAATTCGTTTTATATATTCGATAAAATTCTAGATTTACCAACATGTGTTCCGATATTTTTATTTTCTGAACAAAGATTGCGTTTCCCTGATAATATCTTCCAACTTATTTTCGTGTGCTTTTCCGGTTATCAGAGAAGCATAGTGATTTCCGTTTTCTTCATCATTGATGATGATTTGTTTCAATATGAATTTTTCAAATTTGGATTTATCGAACATCGTAACGAACAGATTACTTCTGAATTCCTGTGGAGAAAATGCCGGTTTTCGGTTGTGTCTCATTTTTATTGGAGAACTATCGCAATAATAGTATAAAACCACGTTTTCATTCCGGCTGAGAAAATCGTTGATAATTTTAATAAATTCAATTAATGATTTGTAAGAATTTCGCTCAATATCTTCATTCATCAGGATTATAGAAACATCTATTACTTTAATCCCGAAAAGAGAACTGTAATGGGTATATTCCTAAAAGACAATCAAATACTCATAACCCTCATCTGTTACGAACTTGTATTCTTCTTCCAAAATATCGGCGGTTTATTTGGCTTTGGGGAAATAAATATCCTTTTTGGCAATGTAAGAGGCTTTTTTCTCTTGTTTTGCCAAACGCATTTTTCTAAAAAACTGTGTCAATTCCTTAGACGGATTTTCGATATTTATTTTTTTGGCATCCACAATGCAAATGTACAAAAATATTTTTTTTTAACCCGCTGAATTTCAGTTTTTAGATTTTTTTAAATACGGAAAATAAACGAATTACTACAAACTGAGAAACAGTGATTGTCGGTAGGACACAAGATTAAAAAACGGAAAAAAGGTGCGAAGCACCGACATATTAAAAACCAAGATGTCAGGACTTCGTTCCTTTTTTCGTAATATTCTTTATTTTTTTCTACCAACATTTGGCTTCGCCGAACCACTTCGTTAGGTTTTACGACTTCGTCGCTTTTTTTCTGAATACAGAAATTTGATGAACGGATTGGAAATTTGCTCAATTGGGTTTGTGTTATTGCTATTCTTCTGAGTTTTCATCAGGAATAATATCTTCGTCACTAATAATAGGTAATTCCCCTTTGAAGAATTGAGGTGGAATGTTTAGAGTTCCTGTGACATTTCCAAGATTTGAAGTAAAAGTGGAAATAAAAGACCGAATATATGGAAACATAATTGCTGGTGCATTCATATTTACAAAATTATGTCTTATTTTTTCATCTTCTACATTACTGAGTTCAAAATTCCCAATAGCAACAATAAAAAGATTAAATGTATTGTCTGCTGAAACGTGAACTTCTTGTATTATTTTAAAGTGATTTGGATTGTCCTTAGGAAAATAAACTTTGGGTTCAATATTTATATTAATTCCCTGTTCTCCTGTAAATTGTTGGTCAGAATTAAAATTTACAACAGGAAAATCAACACTTGAAAATTTGAGCTTTATTTGTGTTTCAGCACTCATTCAGTATAAAATTTAAGCGGCAAATAAATATTCATTATCAGTATATTCTGTAGAAAATTCTTTAATATTTGATTCCACAGTAAAACTTTTAGATTGGGAAACTAAAATTGTATTTGTAGGCATATTTAATACTTCGCCTTCCCCCAATAAAGATATGTACTTCTTAAGTCTTCTACTTAGAAGCCAAGAAGTCATAGTTTCAGAAGTTTCTTTAGCAAGAACCTCATCTAACTTTTTCTCTAATAATTCTAAATTTAACATATCTTTTTATATTACTTGTTCTACTTTTAATAGTGCAAAGTTAGAAATTATTTCTTTATTATAAACAGCTATTTGAATTCTTTTTCTAAAAGCTACTGTTCTAATTTTACCACTTTTATATGTTATAGGTTTAACCAAAGAGCGTTCCGAATTGATTGGTAAATCTTGAAATTGTATAAAATCAACTTCTGGCCAAACTTCTTTGTCTTTTATATAATCATTTAATTCTTTAAGGGTTGGCTTTTCTTTTGTTTTCGCCATTATTTTTTTAGCAATCTTCTCTAATTGTTTAATCCAAAAATAATAATGGGTTTCATTAAACACAGTATCAAGAAAATTTTCAGAATTCAAATCACATTGATATATTTCGAAATATTTTGCTCCTCGCTTAGAACTATTGCCCCAATCTTCCGCATCTAATTCTTCCTTCCAAAAATAATATGCCTCTCCAAGCCAAGCATCGTTTCTTACGCATTGTTTAGGAAAATCTAATTCTTTATCTCGCTTTTCTTGAGTATGAAATACTTTCACAATCTAAAAATTTAATGCAATTTATTACTTTTTATTATAAACACAAACTTTGTTGAATAATTAGGTTATATAGATAATCACTCCCCAATCAACTCCAAAAACTCCTCCTCTCCCAAAATCCCAATCGTCCCAATTTCCTGCGCTTTTTTCAGTTTGCTTCCGGCTTTTTCGCCGACCACGAGGAAATTCAGGTTTTTGGAAACTGCGGAGATGTTTTTTCCGCCGTGTTTTTCTACCATTTCTTCGGCTTGTTCGCGGGTAAAAAGGGATAATTTTCCGGTAAACAGAAAGGTTTTTCCTTCCAGAGCATTGCTCAGAACTTCATTGGTGTTTTCTCCTTTTTCCAACTGAATGCCGTAGTTTTTCAGGCGTTCAATCATCAGAACATTTTCGGGATTTTTGAAAAATTCCACGATGCTGTCGGCGATTTTCGCTCCGATGTCTTCCACCTGACACAATTCTTCTGCGGTAGCGTTTTTCAAATCGTCAATCGTCGGGAAATTTTTGACCAATTTCTTGGCAACCGTTTCCCCGACGTGTTTTATCCCGATTCCGTAAAGCACTTTTTCAAACGGAACTTCCTTTGATTTTTCGATACTGTCCAGAATATTTTGCGCCGATTTTTCCGCCATTCGTTCCAAAGGCAAAAGTTGCTCTTTTTTTAAAGTGTAAAAATCCGCAGGATTTTCAATCAGTTTTTCACGGTAGAGTTGTTCTATCGTTTCGCTGCCGAGATTTTCAATATTTAATGCTTTTCGGGAAACGTAATGAATCATTCTGCCGACCACTTGCGGCGGACAATGCGTTTCGTTCGGACAAAAATGAATCGCTTGGTCTTCAATTTTCACGAGTTCCGTTCCGCATTCCGGACAGTTTTTAATATATTGAATTTCAGATTGATACAGATTTCTTTTTTCTAAATTCACACCGACAATTTTCGGAATGATTTCTCCGCCTTTTTCCACAAAAACAAAATCGTTTTCGTGCAAATCGAGTTTTTTGATGATGTCTTCGTTGTGCAGACTTGCCCTTTTTACGGTAGTTCCGGCGAGTAAAACAGGTTTCAGATTCGCAACAGGCGTGATTGCTCCCGTTCTTCCGACTTGGTAAGAAACGCTCAACAATTCGGTTTCCGCCTTTTCGGCTTTGAATTTATAAGCCATTGCCCAACGTGGCGATTTTGCGGTGTAGCCTAATTGTCTTTGCTGTTTTAATGAATTGACTTTCAATACAATGCCGTCGATTTCAAAAGGAAGTTTATGGCGTTCTTCGTCCCAAAATTGGATAAATGCTTTCACTTCGTCCAGAGATTTGCACAATTTCGCTTTGTCCTCCGAAACTTTGAAGCCCCATTTTTTTGCTTTTGCCAATAAATCCCAATGCGTTTCCGCAGGGAAATCATCGGAAATAAATTGATACAAAACCGCCGAAAGTCCACGCTTTCTAACTTCCGCAGAATCCTGCATTTTCAGACTTCCGCTTGCCGTATTTCTCGGATTCATAAACAAATCCAAACCTTCTTCTTCTCTGGATTTATTGATTTTATCAAAGTTTTTTCGGGTTAAATAAATTTCTCCTCTGATAAAAAATCGGTCGGGAAAATCGCCTTTCAGTTTCAGCGGAACATCGGAAATGGTGCGGACGTTATTCGTAATTTCATCGCCCTGAAAACCGTCGCCACGAGTGACGGCTTCTTTCATTTCGCCGTTTTCATACAAAATGGAAATCGAAGCACCGTCGTATTTCAGTTCGGCAACGAATTCAACTTCTTCATTTTCAATGGTTTTTAAAATCCGGTTTTCCCAATCTTCCAAATCCTCAAAATCATAGGAATTGTCCAGCGAATACATTCTGAACTGATGCTGAACGGTCGGAAAATTTTTGGTAATTCCGCCACCGACACGCAATGTCGGGGAATTTGGGTCGGCAAATTGCGGATTTTCGGCTTCGAGTTGTTGCAGTTCTTTCAGTTTTGCATCGAACTCAAAATCGGAAATCGACGGTTCGTCCAGAATGTAATAATTGTAATTATGCTGATGAAGTTCCTCGCGGAGTTCTTCTATTTTCTGCTGAATGGTTGAAGACATTTTTAAAAATGATTTTAGCAAAAATAATGAATTTTAAACGCAAAGTCCACAAAGATTCTTTTTTACTACTAACCGTATTATTTTAAGGTTCGCAAAGACGCTTTGCTCAGCAGAGGTGAAATGTAAAATTTTGTGATTTGGGAGAATTTCGCATATCTTTGTGTTAGCAGTAATTTTATGAAAACATTCGTAGCAGACATAATACCTAAAATTCAGAGATACTCTCAAAAGCTTGATAATTTAACATTGTTGACAAATCAGCATTGGGTTGTATTGGACGAACTTGGACAATCAAAGACTGTTTATATCTTTAGACAAACAAACGAGCTTTTAATTTCTACCAATGGTAAAGTTGAAAAGGCTAAATGGGAATATTTAGGACAAAACTCTATACTTATTGACCTCAAAGACCAGTCGTATTTATTTAGACACGGCTTTTTTGATGAGAATGTATTAGCACTAAAAATTGACAGTAAAGAAGAATATGCTGTCCTAATAAATGAAAGTAAATATCAAGGAGAACTCAATTCAATATCAGCGGTATTAAACTTTTTGATGCAAAACTATATTGTAAATCCTGTTTTGACTAACAAACAACTTGGACAAGCAGAAACGAAAATTATTGACTTTAAATATCAAAGAGACGGATATACTTTTAAAATGGGCTCTTTCAAAGAGTTTGTTGTCAGACTTTCAAGTGGACAAATATTTAATGCTTATCAAAAAACATCCAATGGAAAATATTTCATCTACACAAACAACGAAATAGTCTTGTTTCCCGACAAAGAAACTTGCTTAAAATATGTTGAAGGACAAATACGATGAAGAGAAAAACTGCTACTAACAAGGGTTTTGCGTCAAGCGGGCTGAATCGCAAAATTCAACAGTAGTTTTTCAATTGAACTTTAGTAATAATATCGGCTTTTTCGCTTCGATTGCCCGCCCGAACGCAAAGCCCTAAAACGTTGGCTGAAAGACGTCACAAACTTTACTTAATGGGGAATTACCATCAACCTAGAATTGATTTTATTAAAAGAACACTAGACCTTATCGAACAATATGATTCGATTAAAGAACAATATCCATTTGAGCAACAGTATAATCATACATTACTTATTAATTGCCTATTGGGATTAATAGTACTTCCAAAAGAAAAGGCAATAACTTTTATTCCAAAAACAAAAGGTGAATTATTAGAATCTCTTAATCAATATGGAATAATTAATTCTGAAATAAATGAAAATATTAACGATACTAAAGTTTTATTTGAACGTTTAAGAAATGCGATTGCACATTTTGATATTGAATTCATTTCTGAAACAGATGAGTTTTTAATTGATAAAATTAAATTCCGAGACAGTGAAGCTAATTTAGATGTTGTAACTTTTACCAGTAATGAGTTTCCAATTTTTGTTAAGTATTATGCGAACCAAATTATACTCAATTTAGAAAAATATGGATAAAAGTCCTTTCCCTAACATAGTATTGGCAAAATGGTGAAGTTCCATCTAAGTTGAACGTTTTTACTTCGATTTCTCCCCTCTGCTAGTGCGAGCATCCTGCTCGTGTCCACTTAATTTTCAAGATTTTATTACCGGCAAAGTAAAAATCAAAAACAAACAAGAGTAATTTTTACCCTCATTAATACAACGAGGGTAATTTTTTTGTTTTCGGACATTGGAAAATTTTTATTTTTAACTTTGTATTCAGACTGAATTATGGCAAAAAGAAAAAACGATACAGAATTAGCAAACGCTGAAACGGCTTTTTCAGACGAAAAGTTGTTTGCCGAATTGTCGCAACTCATAGAGCAGAGCCGGCAACAGGTAGCGGTGTATGCGAACAGCACATTGACAATGTTATTTTGGCATATTGGGAAGCGTATCAATGAAGAAGTGCTTAATAACCAACGAGCGGAATACGGAAAACAAATTGTGACGACAGTGTCGGCACAATTGGAAAACCAATATGGTCGCAACTTTACGGAAAAAAACGTAAGGCGAATGATGCGTTTTGCATCTGAATTTGAGGATTTTGAGATTTTGCCACCACTGGCGGCAAAATTGAGTTGGAGTCATTTCATTGAGTTGCTTCCATTAAAAACAAACGAAGCCAAATATTTTTACGCTCAACGAGCAGCAAGCGAACAATGGGGCAAACGAGAATTAAGAAAACAGATTGCCAGCAAAGTTTTTGAACGCACCACCATTGCAAACATACAGGCGACACAAGCCGACAACATTCCGGTCAATACATTCAAAGACCCTTATCTTTTGGATTTTCTCGAGTTGCACAGCGGTTATTTGGAAAAAGACATCGAAACCGCTATCCTGAACGAATTGGAAAAATTCATTTTGGAATTGGGCAAAGGCTTTGCGTTTGTGGAACGGCAGAAACGAATGATAATAGACGGCGAAGATTTTTATCTTGATTTATTGTTTTTTCATCGCTCGTTAAAAAGATTGGTTGCCATAGAATTAAAGTTGGGGAAATTTCAAGCCAAATACAAAGGACAAATGGAACTGTATCTGAAATGGCTGAACAAAAACGAACGACAAGAGGGCGAAGAAACTCCGATAGGACTGATACTTTGTGCCGAAAGCAGCAAAGAGCAGATAGAACTGCTGGAAATGCACAAAGACGGCATTATGGTTGCCGAATACTGGACGGAACTCCCACCGAAAAAAGAATTGGAGAAGAAACTGCATTTAGCACTCATTGAAGCAAGGGAACGCTTTGAACGCAAGAAATTGATGTAGTTCTACTACAGAATGTTTTCGGGCATTTTTCAAAATGATTTTAGCAAAAATACAAAAACGAAACTTTCAGAGAAAATAGAAACCATATTTCGCAAATCCAGAATATAAAAAATACCACTGATAATAAGCCGTTTATAAAAAATTCAAAAGAAGTTAAGCCTAAGGATTTAACTTCTTTTTTGTGTTGACATCCAAAAGATGAGTTCCGGATACGGAATCAATATTAACCTCAAAATACGAAATAAGATGAAAAAAATAGTATTAGCACTGATGGCAGTTTTTACCGCTAATGTAACGGCACAGAACTATCCCGATTATTATCCGCAGAACGATGATAATGACAACGGATATTACAGTGATGCAGACAACCGTTTCTACTTTCCTGAAGATTATTATTACGAATATCCTTCCGATTATTATGCGGATGATTTCTACATAAGCTCTTATAATGATTACAGAAGAAGCATCGATGATATCAACTGGAGCAGGTTTTTTGCTCAAAACAGGTTGGCACCATGGCAGATTGAACAGATTATCCATCTGAACTCCATGTATGCGTCATTCAGCGTATGGAATGATTATTATCGTTTCAACCCGGACAGATGGTATTACGACAGATTTTATGCGCTGGAAAGAATCTTGGGAGTTCAGGTTTTTGTGGTGTTCCAAAATGTATATTACAACGGATACAGCCCTGTGATGTACTGGAGGGATTACAGAATCAGACATTATGCACCGATGGTATATGTAAGACCGGTTTACAGAAATATCAATATCAATATGTACAGAGTAAACCGCCGCGATTATCACCGTAATAACGGTTACTATTACAGTCCTACAAGACAGAGTTTCGGATTTAGAAACGGAGCGGGCGGAAATAGAGCCAATGGAAATTCCGGATTCAGAAGCAATGACAGATTGAGAAATAACGATTCCGGATTCCGTGATAATACGAGAGTTCAGAGGGCAGAAAGAATTCAGGGAATGAGAAACGGTTCTTCAGAAACAAGAGCAAATTCCGGCAGAGAAAGAGAAATTACGGATAATTCCGGAACAAGAAACGATGGAGGAATGAGAAACACTCAGCAACCACGGAGAAACCACTCTGAAGGTTTCAAAAGTGAAAGAACAGAATCAAAATCATACTCCGGACAAAGAAATTCTTCTTCAGAAACAAGAGATTTAGGAACGAGATTGGTAAGCAGATAAACCAATAATGTTGACATACAATACTTTCAGAGTTCAAAAATCGATGAAGTTTTGCTGTTATAATACGAACATAGAAAACGTATGGTAGCGCTTCAAACTAAAACCCCTTTCAGAATTTTTATTCTGAAAGGGGTTTTAAGTTTTACAAGAAAATTTTATTTAATCTCCACACATCCTACTCTTCCTCCCGCATTTCCGGTTGGCTGTGTATGGAAATCGTCTTTTGCAGCGTGAATGATTAAGGATTTTTCTAAAATATTTTTGCTTTCATCCTTACATCCAAGACACCATTTATCGGTAGAAAATACAAAACGAGAAGTTCCGTCTTTATCAGCCGTAATATTTCCGATGTCACCCATATGAAAATGTTCAGATTCCCATTTTCCGTGGTCGTTTCCGGCAGGATTCCAGTGTCCGCCTGCGGAAGTTCCGTCCGCAGAAGAGCAGTCACCTTTTTCGTGAATATGAACCGCGTGAATTCCAGGCGATAATTTGTATGCCATTATATCCATTTTCACGGTTTTTCCGGTTTGCGTGAACTTCACGGTTCCTTGTGTTTCTGTTTTGCTTTTTGCTAAAATTTTGTATTCTTTGGTCGTTGTACACGATGTCAAAGCCAGCAACGCTACGACAGCGACAGATATTGATGTTTTCATAACAAGTATATTTATTTACCGTAAAATTAGTGAAAATAATCTATAACATTTTTATTAAAACTTTCAAAAACCATTCAGAAACAAAAACCTACCGTTCAGCGAAAATTTTTATAATAAGGATTTTCCTTGCTCTACATTTGCTTCAAAATTAAAGATAATGAAAACCCAATCCTTTCTGAAAATTGTATTTTTCTTTTTGCTGATATTTCCGGTTTTGATTTTTTCCCAAACCGTTGTTTCCGGAAAAGTAACCTTTAAAAACAAAGGCGTAAAAGATGTAAACGTAACATTAAAAGATACTTACGACGGAGCAACCACCGATGCGGACGGAAATTTTTCCTTTGAAACCACCGAAACCGGAAATCACATTCTGGTTTTCACACATCCGAAATACAACGAAATGGAAAAACCTGTGGAAATCGGAAATCAGCCGGTAACTGTAAATGCTGAAATCAAGGAAAACATCACTGAAATTGATGCTGTTGTAATTACCGCAGGTTCTATTGAAGCGAGTGATAAAAAGCGGGCAACTGCGGCATTAACTCCGCTCGATATTTACACAACTGCAGGTTCAAACGGACAAACTTCCACAGGTTACAAATTTCTTCCCGGTGTTCAAAACGCCGGAGAAAGCGACGGTCTTTTCGTTCGGGGCGGAACAGGTGCGGAAACCAAATTTTTTATCGACGGAAATCTCGTGAACAATTATTTCAGCAGTTCGGTTCCCGGTTTGGCTGGTCGTGAACGTTTCAATACTTCGATTTTCAAAGGAAGCGTATTTTCGAGCGGCGGATATTCTGCTCTTTACGGACAGGCGCTTTCATCGGTTTTGCTTTTGGAAAGTGTGGATATGCCGGAACAAAGTTCGTATTCTTTCAGTATTTTTCCGTTTGCTTTAAGTGGTGATTATCAAAGTCTTAACGAAAACAAAACATTCAGTTTCGGGATTGATGCAAATGTTTCGGATTTGAGTTTGTTAACGAAAATTCTGAATTTCGATACGAATTTCATCAAATCGCCAAGAGGAATTTCGGTAAACGGAAATTTCAGAATTAAAACAAAATCCGGAGGTTTTCTGAAATATTACGGAAGTTTTGATGCCAATTCCCTCGCAATTTCGCAACCGAGTCTGGAACAAAATTACGATGAACAGCAACCAAAAGTGAACGGAAACAATACCTTTCACAGTTTAAGTTTCAAACAAAAATTCGGAAAATATCTGTTGAATTTAGGTTCGTCTTTCAGCGTGAATAAAAGTGATTTGCAAATCGGGATTTTGAATCACGCCGATAAAATCGGAAACATCAATATCAATTCGGAAGGAATTTATTTTAACAATAAAGCCGTTGTAGAAAGAAAAATTGCGTCTGTTAGCAACATCAAAGCCGGTTTTGAATTGAATTCGGAAAACGATAGAACGGATTTCTCCACTTTTTACAGTCCGGAACAGAAGACGAAAATCAACAATTTCACTTCGGCTGTTTTTGCGGAAAGCAATCTGGCATTTAACAGAAATTTTTCGGCAAGTTTCGGTTTGCGTGCGGAGCATTCCGGATTTCTGGACAAATGGAATCTTGCTCCGAGATTTTCCACCGCTTATCGTTTATCGGAAAAATGGGTAACTTCTTTCGCTTACGGAATTTTTTATCAAACTCCGGAATCTAAATATTTAACAACGGATTTTTCGCAGGATTATCAGAAAGCGACGCATTATATCCTGCAATTTCAAAGAAGTGAAAACAACCGAACTTTGCGTTTTGAAGGTTTTTACAAAAATTATGAAAAACTCGTGAAAACGGGAACTTCCGATTTTCAGAATTTCGTTCTGCCAAGTTACGGAAGCGGTTTTGCAAAAGGAATCGAAGTTTTCTGGCGTGATAAAAAATCCATTAAAAATGTGGATTACTGGATTTCTTATTCCTATCTCGATACGAAAAGGGAATTTCTGAATTATCCGGCAGAACTTTACCCCTCTTTTGCCGCAAAACATAATATTTCGCTGGTGGCAAAAAAATTCGTGCTGCCTTGGAAAACCGGATTCAATATTTCTTATACCTATACTTCCGGAAGACCGTATTATAATATTGTCTGGGAAAATGACACCAATACTTTAAAATCCAGCGGAACGGTAAAAGATTACAACTCATTGAATTTCAGTGTGAATTATCTGCCGAATCTCGGTAAAAAAGAAGCAAAATCATTTACGATTCTCGTGGCGGGAATCAGCAATATTCTGGGAAATAAAAATATGTACGGATACCGTTTTTCCAACGACGGAACAATGAGTGCTCCGATTCTTCCTGCTGCACAGACTTTTGTGTATATCGGTGTGATGTTCAGCTTCGGAATTGACAAAACGCAGGAGGCGATTGATAATAATTTATAAAACCATTCAGAAACGAAAATCTACCATTCAGTAAGAATTTTTATAAAACAGAATTTCAACACTTTACCTTTACACTATCAAATTAAAAAAAACAATAGTATGGCACGATTAATTTTATCATTCACACTGATGCTTGTAAGCATTTTCGCTTTTTCACAAACCGCTTTTGAAAAAGCAATGACCGAAAAAATCTCAAAAATCTCAACCTCAAAAACGGCAGAAGATTTTACCGCACTTGCCAACGATTTCGCAAGAATCGGCGACAAGGAAAAAACACAATGGCTTCCGTATTATTATGCCGCTTATGCAACGATACAAAAAGGAAGATTGACAATGCAGCAGGGAAAAACCGAAGAACTTGACCCGATTGCAGACGAAGCCCAAAAGTTTTTAGACACTTCAATGGAACTGAATAAAGACAACGCCGAAAATTTTATTCTCCAAAAAATGATTCACGGTTTAAAATTGATGGTCAATCCGCAGCAGAGATTTATGACGGAAGGTTCTTTGGCGGCAGAAGCATTATCGAAAGCGGAAAAACTGGATGCCGAAAATCCGAGAATTACCTTAATGAAAGCGGAAGACGTTTATTTCACTCCGGAACAGTTCGGCGGCAGCAAAACCAAAGGTTTGGAATTGTTCCAGAAATCGCTGAATCAGTTCAAAGTATATAAACCGAAATCCGGTTTAGAGCCAAACTGGGGACAAAGCGAAGCGGAATATTTTATTCAGAATAAACCATAAGCCTCTCCCCAAACATTTTTCTTTCAAAAATAAGCATAGAAACACAAAGTTCTACAAATATTTTGTAGGACTTTTTTTCGTAAAACAACATGATAAAAGCAATTCATTGCAGACATTCAAAAAAAATTATTAATTTGCAATAATATAAAATCAATTTTCACATGGCTTATGAAAATATCCTAATTGACAGGGAAAACAGGATTTCAACCATTACGATTAACCGTCCGCAGAGCCTTAATGCGTTGAATTCCAAAACGATTGCAGAATTATCATCTGCTTTGGATGAACTTCAGGCGGATTCTGAAACTCGGGTAGTCATCATCACCGGAAGCGGAGAAAAATCCTTTGTTGCGGGAGCCGACATCAAAGAATTTAGTGATTTCGGAACGGAAAAAGCGGAGGAACTCGCCCGAAACGGACAAAATTCCCTTTTTAATAAAATTGAAAACCTGACAAAACCCGTCATTGCTGCTGTCAACGGTTTTGCGCTCGGAGGAGGACTGGAACTTGCCATGGCTTGCCACATCCGTTATGCTTCCGATAATGCGAAACTCGGGCTTCCGGAAGTAACACTAGGGCTGATTCCCGGCTACGGCGGAACGCAAAGACTTCCGAAACTTGTAGGAAAGGGGATTGCCAATGAAATGATTTTTTCTGCAAAAATGATTTCCGCAGAACGAGCCAAAGAAACAGGATTGGTGAATGACGTTTTTCCGCAGGAAGAACTTCTTCCGAAAGCCAAAGAACTTGCCGCAACTATTGCCCGAAATTCTCCGATGGGAATTGCCAAAGCCATTCAGGCGGTGAATCTTTCCGATACGGAAAAAGGCTATGAAGCGGAAATACAATTTTTTGGAGCGCTTTTTGAAATGGAGGACAAGCAAGAAGGTGTTACGGCATTTTTAGAAAAAAGAAAACCTGAGTTTTAAGAAACAAGAGAAAAGTAAAAAGAACCAAGTAGTGGTACGGGATTCGAGATATGAGTTATTCCCCTTCAGAGAAGGGGTGGCAGAAATTCGGAGAATTTTTGCATGGCGTGGTTCAATTTCAAACCGTTTTCAAACATGAAACCTGATAATAATTATTAAAAATGCCGGAAAAAGAATACTCTAAATTTGATATTGCCTATCTGAAAATGGCGACGGAATGGGCAAAATTATCATACTGCAAAAGAAGACAAGTCGGTGCACTTATCGTGAAAGACAGAATGATTATTTCTGATGGTTACAACGGTACGCCTTCCGGCTCGGAAAACTGCTGCGAAGACCACGAAGGAAAAACCCAATGGTATGTTCTCCATGCGGAAGCCAACGCTATTCTGAAACTCGCAAGCTCCACGCAGTCGGGAAAAGATGCGACTTTGTATGTAACTTTGTCGCCGTGCAAAGAATGCAGCAAACTGGTTTTGCAGTCCGGTATTAAAAAAATCGTTTATATGGATGATTATTCTGATAACGATGGAATAGAATTCCTGAAAAAACACAATATAGAAATTCTCCGAATACCTTTTGAAGAATTAAATATATAAAAACACAAAAACACACAAAAAACACAATAGATGAAATGGAAAGAAAGAATTAAAGATTATGAAAATTTCCTGAAATTTGAACGTAATTTTTCCGAAAACACACTGGATGCTTACATCCGGGATATTAACAAACTGAAAGATTATGCTGAAAGTGAACTGGAAGGCATTGAGCCGGAAGACATCACTTTTCTACAGCTTCAGGAGTTTCTGTACAACTATTCCAAAAAGAAGATAAGCGAGCGTTCTCAGGCACGCTGGATTTCGTCGATTAAGGCATTTTTCAAATTTCTTTTGGAAGAGGAATTCCGTGAAGACAATCCTGCAACACTTCTGGAAGTTCCGAAATTAGGACTATATCTTCCTGATACGCTGAGTTTTAACGAAGTAAATGAAATTGTAAATGCCATAGACAAATCCACTGATTTGGGAAAAAGAAACCACTGCATTATCGAGGTATTGTACGGATGCGGACTTCGGGTTTCGGAACTCACGGAGCTGAAGATTTCCAATATCAATTTCAGGGAAAGCTATATGAAAGTAGAGGGAAAAGGAAGTAAAGTCCGCTTAGTTCCGCTCACGGATTATACACTTTTTCAAATTCAGGATTATATTCGTGATGTCCGTTCACAGGTAGATGTAAAAAAGAGGCATGAGGATACTTTATTTCTCAACAGCCGCGGAACGGGAATGTCAAGAGTAATGGTGTTCCTCATCATTAAAGAGCTGGCGCAGAAAGCCAATATACAAAAAAGTATTTCTCCGCATACGTTCCGCCATTCTTTTGCCACACATTTACTGCAAAACGGAGCGGATTTGAGATTTATTCAGGAAATGCTGGGACATTCGAGTATTACGACGACGGGGATTTATACGCACGTTGAAAGCAAGGAACTGCGGGAAGTTATTCTCTCTCATCACCCGAGGAATAAAAAAGAAGAATTGCAGGATGAAGAAAAATTAAATTAATAATACCTGTTGTGTATTTGTAAACATTTATAAAACGCAAAGATTTTCAATAGTTTACTTATTTTTAAGAATGCAAAAATTGTGAATAAATTTTCATTGAAGTTTACGCTTAAGCAATCCGCCAAAGGTGGAATCTCTTTGCTTACCAAAATTTTGAATGAATTGAATAAATCTTTGCGTTTATTAAATCTTTTGCTTTAATCATAAATGCACAACGGGTTAATAATGTAAAAATGAAAGACTTAAACTTCTGTCCGAAATGCGGAAACCAAACGCTTCTCTGGGACGGCGAAAAAAAATGGAGCTGCAGCCAGTGCGATTATGTACTTTTTCACAATGTTGCCGGAGCGGTTGCTGTTTTGATAACCTGCGGAGATGAGATTCTTTTCACCCGCAGAAATCAGGAGCCGGGAAAGGGAAAGCTGGATTTGCCGGGAGGCTTTACCGACCCAAAAGAATCGGCGGAACACACCTGCGCCCGAGAGCTTTCGGAAGAACTCGGAATTGAAGTAGACGAGAACAAACTTCGTTATCTGGGAAGCCACCCAAATGTTTATCTGTATAAAAATATTCCTTACAATACGCTCGACCTTATTTATCAGTATGAAGTTTCGGAAAAATTTGAAGTTTCCCTCGAGCTTTCGGAAGTTTCGGAAATTGTTTGGCTCAGGAAAAATGAAATCCTTACAGAAGATGTCGCGTTTGAATCGCAGAAGGAATTTCTTGTGAAGTTTTGCAGATGATTTTTGTGATTTTGATGGTTTGAAAAGGGTTTGAGATTGTATGTAAACCACCCCGTCAAAAATTCTCCGAATTTTTGCCACCCCTCCAAAGGAGGGGAATAATTCGTGCCTCGAATCCCGTAACTCGTACCACTACTTGGTTCTTTTTACTTTTTTCCTTGGCTCTTTTCTAATATTTCCCTGATTTCAGAATCCTCTCAAAATATTCCACCAGCAGAACTTTTTCCGCATCGGTGAGCCTTGCTTCGGGATGTTGTGCCACGTATCCTGCAATAGGCATCCTGTTTTGCTGAATATCGGCAATGGTATTTTCGAGCATATTTTGCTTCAAATCGGGATTGAAAGTTGTCCATTCAGAAAAATTGAGGTGTTCCCTACCCTCTTTTACGTGATGCTTTACCGACCATGAAATAGGTGCGAAATACGCATAATCAGGATATACCGTTTCATTGGAATGACAGTCGTAGCAGGTTTTTTTCAAAATTATGCGGATTTCCTGAGGCGTTTGCATCACATCTGCAAAATTTTCATTTTTTTTCACGGGCTTGTTGGTTCGGTCTACGGGAATAAACTGAATCAGAGCAATGATGACCAGAAGCCAGTAAATGATTTTTTTTATCACGGTGCTTTCTGTTCTTCGGGATTAGCCGTTTCTGCTTTTTTCGGGGCGGGCGCAGGAGCTGGCGGAGCAGGAACAACATCCCATTCTTCCGTAACATCCCACAACGGTCTCGGAGCTACTTTTTTCGGTAGGAAATAGACATCTTCTGCAAAAATTCCGTTGTAAAAATCCGCTTCATCCCAAAATCCGTTTTCATTATTATCCACCAGAATCCGCACGGTGTATGTATCGGGTTTCAGCGATTCAAAACGGATTTCCTTATCCGAAGTATAGACGGAATAAACCGGAATGTCCTTGCTCTCCAGCAGTTGAAGCCAGAACTTATGAGCCGGTGCATTGGACAGTTTAAAAGTCAGGCTTCCGTAATTTTCGGATTTATCTCCCTCAAAATCAAATCGGTAGGATTTCTTAATGGTTTCGTAAAAAGAATTGACCGTTTCTTTCGGGATCGTGAGGGAATATTTTTTTCCTTCCTTAAAATCGGAGCTGATATAAATTTTAAAAGGATTTTTCTCCGAAATTTTTGCAGTAAACGGCTGCTGGATGCTGTCGCTTTCCAGAGTCCATTTTTCCGTATCAATCTTATCTATCGCATAGTTGGACGTAATCTCAAATTCCTTTTTCGGAGGAAGAAGATTCCCCGAATTGTTGGAAAGTGCCATTTCGTTTTTCGGATTCAGCCGGTAGAATGTTGAGATGGTGTCCTGTTTTGTGCCTGTATCATAACTGAATTTCAGGTTTTCGCTTTTTTCCGTTCCTATGTTTTTTCCGACGGCATCAAACCACACATAAGCCGAATCGGATTTCGGACGGTGCGTTACTTTGTAATCCTGAAGATTTTCACTTACGGCTCGGATGTCCAGCTTTTCGGGTTTACCCTCAAAAAAAAGAAGTACTCCGCCGGGATTTTCTTTTGTTTCAAGGTATTTGAATTTTGAAACCGTTGGATAAAGTTTAATATTCAAACCGGAAAGGCTCGAAGAATCCAGTTTTAAAGCATCTTTAAAGAAACCGACAGGCTCTTTTCCCGTATCGAAAATGGAATTGTCGTTTTCATCTTCAAAGGCAACCATACGGTACGCTCCGGGAGAAAGATAATTGAGTTCGTAATATCCGTCCGGGTCTGCCATGGTGATATAGGCAGGTTTTTTTCGGTAATCCACGGAATCGGATTCCTTGTAAAGCCCGATTACGATTTTTTTATCGTTGTTGGCTGAAGAAGTAGTCGTTGTGGTCGAAGTTTTGGGAGGCGTAAGCGCCTTGTGGGCATCACCGCTGATATAAAGGTCGTCGATTTTTTCTCCGGTAGAAAAAGCAAAATTAAAATAAGGAAGAATATTTCCCTCGTTGTTATCCTTAATCGCATTCCCGAAATTAAAATTGTAGGTCGCATTCGCCTGAAGCGTATCTTCCCACTGTATCAGGATGTATTTGTTGGCAAGCTGTCCGGGAAAAATTCTTTTGATTTTCTTTATCGGCGGAGAGATAATCAGGTTTTTATTGATATTGTCGAGCGTAATATATTCATCAAAATCAATGCGGAGTTCTTTCATATTCTGCGGAACATTCACACGTGGAGAATCCAGATTAGAACCCAACATCACCGGAGCAAGAGAATCTTTTTTTCCGCCGACGGGCGAGCCTACTCTCGCGCAGGAAAGCAGAAGCACTGAAACCATTAATATCACAAAAAAATTCTTCATGAAAACTTTTGGCAAATGTAGCAATTATTCTCCTAAAGAATCGGCAGAAATTACATTCAGGCTGTCTTGCTCTTCCAAAGTTTTCCGCAGTTTCTCCGTTTCGTAAGGGAAATTTTCAAAAAGTGCGGAAAGGGCAAGCGCAGAATACACTCTGTTCGAGTATTTATTTCCTAAAGCGATGATGGTTACTTTGGATTTCAGAAGATGGGCAAAAACCGTATTGCTTCCGTGCCACCAGCCGTTGTGGTAGGTAAGTTTCTCCCCATTGTCAAAAATCTTCATCCGGAATCCCAAACCGTAATTATTGACACCCGCTTTTTCATTGCTGTACGGCGCAAAAACCATCTGCATCAGCTCAGGTTTCAGGAAAACTTTGGAAAACATGGCTTTGGAAAAATTCAGCAAATCCCTTGGTGTGGTGTAGACGTTTTTATCTCCGTAAATAAGGTCGAGGCGGTCGTAGGGATAAAGTCTGTTTCCTCTGAAATAAAAAGATTTCGAGGCTCTCAATGTATCGCTTTCTTTGAAAATATACGTGTTTTTCATTTTCAAAGGTTTGAAAACCATTGCGTTCATTGCTTCGGGGAAGGAAGTTTTAGTTACCTGTTCCACAATCAGCGCAAGCAAAGCGTAATTGGTATTGCAGTACATGAATCCCGTGCCGGGTTTCTTTGAAAGTTCGGGTTTGTATCGGGTTAAAAGATTGAGGATGTCCCGATTGGTCAGGAATTTTTTGAAAAGTTCATTCGGCTGAGGCTGAATATGCTCGATGAAATGTTCGTATTTTGGAAGTCCGCTCCGCTGATTGAGCAGAAACTGAACCTGCACTTCAGGATAAGGAAATTTCGGAAAAAACTTTGTTACAGGGTCGGTAAGGCTGATTTTTCCGGCTTCCACCAGCTTCATTACTGCCATTGCCGTCAGGGTTTTGGAAACGGAAGCGACATGAAGCGGTGTGTTTTTATTAATCGGTTCTTTTTCGTTGTCCTGCGCAAAACCCCGGTATTCTTCCAGAAGAATATTGTCGCCTTTTGCAATAAGGATTCCTCCGCTGAGATTGCCGTTTTCCCAAACAGACTGATAATAATTGTTTAGGGTTTTCTTAATGGAATCTTCTCCTTCAAAATAATTGTCCGAGCGGGAAAACACATCATTGATATTTACATTTCCGTAGTTCGGAAGCGCAGTTTCGTCGTTGCTGTATTGTGTTTTTCCTTTTTTACACGCCGTAAGCAACAGCAGAATACCGAGGAAAAACAAGGGGAAAAATATCTTCATCTTTTTCAAAATCCGTGGCAATTTATAAAATTGAACCCGAAATTTTCATTTAATCGGATGAGATTAAGATTTTTTTAACAAATTTTGTTTTGTTTTGGAGCAGCTTGCACTTTCAGAATTTCAAACTAAGGAATCGGCTTGTTAATTTTCAGAGCAGGAGATGAATTTTAACGAAAAATATCAACATTTTTTTAATCTCACTATTCTATTTTGGATCATTAATCGTAATGGATATGTCTTTATTAATGGATTTTGAAGAAGAGTATTTCGCATTGCAGACCAAAGATGTCAGCGTGTAAGAGCCTTTATCTACAAGGATGAAATTCTGATTTTTTGAAGGAATATTGAGGTTATAAAATTTCTTTCCGCTGATTTTCATCACCATATTGCATTTTGAATTGTTAACAATCTGGATATACGCTTCTTTCTTATTCGGGTCGTTATTGAAAAGATGTGTAAGCATCTCCGCTGTTTTTTTGTTTTTTTCACTTGTGCTTCCCGATGAAACGTTTTTGTTGGACTTTACAATTTCCTTTTTCATTGTTTTGGAACTTACGGTTTTTATTTCCGGTTTCGCCACAGTTTTTGCTTCAGGAGAATCGTTGGTGTTCATCAGCGTCATCATTTTCCTTTTCAGTTCACCGTTTTTCGGATGAGTAGGATTTTCTTTTATAAACTGTGCTATCAGAGTAACATCGGATGTGTTTTCAACCTGCTGATACGTAAGCACTTTTTGCGAAAAAGCCATTAAAGGAAATAGCAGCAGCAGGAAAATAATTTTTTTCATATTGTGATTTTTTATCAATGAAACATAATTTGTAAACGGTAAAACCTGCTTTTTAGTTTGTATTAATTTTCATATCTTTGCACCGCTAAAAAAGCGTGCCAAAATAAGAATAATTTTTTAATAAAAAATAACAATTATGTATACACCAGTTGCTGCAGACGTAGCGAAATTGAGAAACACAACAGGTGCAGGGATGATGGACTGCAAAAAAGCTTTGGTAGAAGCTGAAGGAGATTTTGAAAAAGCAATCGAAATCCTTAGAAAAAAAGGACAGAAAGTGGCTGCAAACAGAGCCGACAGAGAATCTTCCGAAGGTGCTGTAATCGCAAAAGTAAACGAAGACAATACTTTGGGAGCTGTTATTTCCCTGAACTGCGAAACTGACTTCGTAGCGAAAAACGAAGCGTTCATCGAGCTGGCTTACGAATTGGCTGAGCAGGCAATGAACTACGCTTCCAAAGAAGAATTCCTTGCTTCCGATTTCCACGGAATCACTGTTGCCGAAAAATTAATCGAGCAGACCGGAGTAATCGGAGAAAAAATCGAAATCGGTGCTTTTGAAGTAATCGAAGGTGCTTTCCTTGGTTCTTATATCCACGCAGGAAACAAAATCGCTGCTATCACGGCTCTTTCCGCAAAAGTAGACGGTGCTCAGGAAATCGCTCACGCTGTTTCCATGCAAGTAGCTGCGATGAACCCTATCGCTTTGGACGAAACTAAAGTTTCTCAGGAAATAATCGACAAAGAACTCGAAATCGAAAGAGAACTTCTTACAAAAGAAGGAAAACCTGAAAACATCATCGAAAATATCCTTAAAGGTAAACTTCAGAAATTCTACAAAGAGAACACTTTGGTACACCAGGCGTTCATCAAAGACGGGGGAATCTCTGTTGCTGAGTATGTACGTTCAGGAAATGCCGACCTTAAAGTAGCAGGTTTCGTAAGAGTTGCTCTTTCTTAATCAGAAACAAATTTTATATATAATCCCACTTTTCGGTGGGATTTTTTTATTGACATTGCTGTATAAAAAAAGTTTAAATTTGCATCCACATATTTTCGTTTTGAAAAAAGTTTATTTCTTTTTCTTGGTCATTATCTCTGTTTTCTGTTCCGCACAGATGGATACAGAGCATTGGTTTGCCCCTATGGGATGCAATTATCCGTCAACAAAAAATTTTCAGGCACTCTACTTATCTACGGGAGAGACTACTGCATTTAAAGTAAAAATCTACAACGGAAGTACGGAGCTTTCCGAAGTGGAAATCAGCAAGGGAAATCCTGTAACCTATACGATTCCCCGTGAGCTTATTATTACGGAAGAAGACGGAGACAGAATGACCGTGCTCACTAAAGGGCTGCACCTGGTGGGAGAAAAGAAGTTTTTTGCCAATCTGCGGTTTGCAGTAGAAAACCATGCAGAAATCGTAACCTCAAAAGGGCGTGCCGGATTGGGGCAGACATTTTTTCTGGGAATGCCTTCCGTAATACCGGGCAGCTCGGGAGCAATATCGAATCATACCATAAGCGTAATTGCCACTGAAAACGGAACTAATATTACATTGTCCGGCTATGATCCTTCTTTGGTGTTTACCAACGACAGCAATCTTTCTGCTGAAAAAACGGTAACGCTTAACAAGGGAGAATCCTATATTTTTGAGGTGAATAACGACGTGCAGAATTTACAGCAAGGTCTGATAGGAGCAAAAATAGAGAGTGATAAACCTATCAGCGTTTCCAGCGGATCATTCAGCGGAAGAATTGGGAATACAGGCGTCGATAATTTCATGGATCAAAGTATACCGATTGACAAAACCGGAGACCGGTTTATTGTAATGAGCGGAAACGGTGCTATGCCAAACTCCGTCATGGAAATGGCTCTTGTGATTGCAGCGGAAGACGATGTTGATGTTTTTCTGAATGACAATCCTTATACAATGGGACATCTTGCCAATGCCGGAGACTATTTTTTTGTGGACAGCTCTCACTATCTTCCTCTTTCTGCAGCCAATAACATCTATGGTGTCTATATCAACACCAGTAAAAAAGTATATGTATACCAAATACTTGCCGGTTCCTCCGGTAATGAACTGCCTTCCGGCGGAATGAATCTTATACCGGGATTATCCTGTTTCCTGCCAAGCAATATTGATGAACTAAGCAAAGTAGACGAAAATCCCGTTTTTGCATATGCAAACGGTCAGGATTTGGACTATTATGAAACTCACGATGTAAAACTTAATATTATTGCACAATCCGGCTCCGATTTATTGATTAACGGTTCAAAAACAGGTCTAATCGGCCCTTTTAGCATTGCGGGAAATACAGAGTGGGAATTATACTCCTTTTTAGATGCCCGGGGAAATATTACGGTAAACAATAATTATAATAAAGCCATAACTGCAGGAATTGCCGGCGGAAGCGGCCCTGTAGGATTCGGCGGTTACTTTGCCGGATTCAGCTCCGTACCTTCCATATCCAAAAGCGGGGACTGTGCAAATGGGCAGCGTCTGGAAGTAGATGATATTTATGATGAGTATAAATGGGAATTCAGTTTGGATAATATCACTTGGGGAGCACTGCCGGCCGGTATTCCCGACAATGTTCCGTCCATAAATCCGGGAGGCAATTTCGGGTATTACAGATGTACGGTTACCAAATATTCCTGCCTGCCTCAGCAGACAACCAAAGAGTTCAAATTCCTTAAATGTCCGCAAACAAAAACAGTATCCTATACAATCGGACATTGCGGCAGCATTACTCCCATCACTCCTACTTTTACCGATGATCCTTCAATGCTCGTGAATATCACCAAAACCGCAATTATTGAAAAACCTTCATCGGGGAATGCGTATGTGGATTCTTCCGGAAATATCATTTTTGAAGCGAACGATACATCGGAAAGCCAGGTAACGTTCAAATATTATTTTGAAAGCTACGGAGATTTCCCGGATTCGGAAGAAGTAACTGTCATAATTAATATTGCCCAGATTATCATCAATAATCCGGAAGTCGAAATAACTGCGTGTCTTGATGAATACGGATTAGGAAAATACAGACTGACAAAATTTGAAGATGAAAATCCGGGGCATACGAAATACGAATATTATACAGATTCCGGCTATACCCAAATGATTCCTGCCTCGGAAATCGAAAATTATTTTTCGGAGCCCGGGAAAACAGTTTATGTAAAGGTATACAATACGTATAACTGCTATAAAACAGCGAAAATTACTTTAAAAACATACGAACTGCCCTCTGTAAGAGTAGAAATTATCGGGCAGCAAGCTGTTGTATATGCTTCGGGAGGCACGGCTCCTTATTATTATCGTATTGTCGGAAAAGATTATGACCAAAACAGCGGAGGTTTTGTAAACAGCAATTCCTTTGTTTTTGAAAATGTTCCTTACGGCATTAATACCGCTTTTGTGATTTCTGCTGACCAATGCCTGCCGTCAGAAAAAGAGTTCACTGTTATCAGAACTCTGAACGTAATCACACCCAACGGGGACGGCTATAATGATACGCTTGATTATTCGGATTTGCTGAGCAAAGAAGATGCAGTTTTGAAAATTTTTGACCGGTTCGGATCTCTGATATTCACAGGCGGAACATCCAACAGCTTCATCTGGAACGGAACCATAAACGGAAGACCCGCCCCTACCGCTTCCTACTGGTACATATTGCAATGGCGGGATCCCGAATCTTCCCACATTACACGAGCCACAGGCTGGATTTTAGTAAAAAACCGAAATTAGTAGGTCAAACGCATTAAAATTCCGGCTCTTCGCCATTTTGTATGGAAAAAAAATATTCATATTATTTTAAAGTTTTCAGGAAAAAGCCTTTTGGGTTGAAAACAAGGCTTTTATGTGGATAATCAAAGATTGTAAGGTAACGATTTGGTAACGGTTCTTATTGCTTTGCTTTTCAACACGTTTCCGTTAGCTCATAGCAAATATACGAAAATTACTTCCCCCCTTATATTTTTTTTTAAAAGTATAGTTTTCCAAAGTCAGTCATTAATGTCCTGTTTTAATCGAACACCAATACTATGGCTTATACCTTAATCCCAAACTTTTTCAATTTCCCCAATGATTCATAAGCCCGAATCAAGGCTTGTTCTTTGATTTTTTCTTTTTTAACTAATGCGGTTTGAACAGCTTTAACATTGGCTAATTCAAGATTGTCGAACACTTTTGTCTGGCTTGCCACATCAATAATACGTTTCCAATCATCTTTGGAAATCAACAAAAGTTTGTCGTATATAAATTTCACTTCTACAATTTCTTTGTCTTCCAGTTTTGAGAAGGCTTTGACCTCCTCAATAAGTGCTGGATTTTCCTGCACATAGTCCAATACTTTTTTACCAAAGGTAATTTCTCTTGCCGTCAGATTTTTATTCTTGGAAAGTCTGCTTACCAAATCAAAAGCAATTGCCCAATTAAAACTGTCTGGTTTGTTGTTGTCAATGTAAATTCTGAAACCGTCCCAAAACTTCAACCCCATTTTTTGAATTTCGCTGATTACAAAAACCGAATCTTCTATATTGTTCGTGTCAATTTCTTTTTCGTTTTCTCGCTGTTCTTTTTCTTCTTCCAAAATTAAATAATCATTCAAAACCGAAATCAAATCTTCTGAATACACTGTATTCTTCAATTTTTCCCACGAAGTAGCACGTTTTGCATATTCTGAAATCAAACTTCCGCTTGCTTCTGTAATGATGTGATTGTACACAAAAACCAACAATTTCGATAAATGTCCGCTTACAAAATCATCAATTTTTTGTTCTTCGTAAATCTTCCACAAATCAATTCTGTTGTTGGTTAAATAATGGAAATACGAAACGGTATAAGCAACGGAAAGAGCTTTCAAGCTCGTGTCGCCAATCGCATTAACGTTTTTTCTTCCGAAAAGTTGGTCAATGGTTTTGAACAAAATGGCATTGGCTATGAGTTTACGATAAAAATTCTCGCCAGGCAGTTTGTTTTTACTCACTAAATCCGTGATTTTTTTGGTGTAGTGAATAAAGTTTTTCTGTGAACCCTGTGCCACAAAATGCGGTTCTAACTCACAACCGTTGATATATTTTGCAACATCTGATTTTACAAATTTCAAAGTGGACGGATTTTGTTCTTTGAATTTCTTTTGCTGTGCTGCCGTTTGTTTATTCAGCGTTTCACGATATTGTCCGTTAGCACGTTCAAAGAACCACAAACGTGATTGATTTTTGTTTTCAGGATTGACTACATATTTTTTCCGTGACAAGTTTTCAATCTGAACAAAATACGGATTGTTTGACGATAAATCTAATTCCGAAACTTTGTTTTGACTGTTTGCAAAGCGTGAAATATTGGGAACTTCAATGTTTTTTTGTTCCTTATCTTTGATAACTGTCAGTTTCATCTGAACAAAAATTTTGCTCAAATCTGCATCTTTAAACTTCTTTTGCGTGTGATAAAGTGAAGCTGTTGTTTGACCACCATTCACAATTTGAAAATCAAAAAGTCGTGTAATGACAAGTTGTTTATCTATAAATTTCGTTTCAACACTTTCGGCTGTTGCTGTAATTCCGTTGTTGTACGGCAAAAACATTTGTGGTTTGTTGCGAATGGTATCTCTAATTCCTTTGTTGAATTTTCCTGCCTGTCCCAAAAATGCACGAACATTGCTTTCCAATAATTCATTTGAAAATTCTTTGTACAGCTTCGCTAAAATTTCGCCCGGAACGATTGCCAAATAACAATCGTACATTTCATCAATACTCGGAACTTGCAAGCATTGTAAACCCTTTCCGTCTTCGCTAAAATTTTCAAATTCTATTTCTATCGGTTCGTGAACGCTGTTGCTTTCATTGATTTTAAACAATCGGTTAATGTCCCAAGTATGCACAAAAACATCAGCATCAGGAATTTCAATTTTCTCTTTATCGTGATTTGAAAACCCATTTATCAAAAAATAAACATTGATACGGTCAAAATCTTTGCCTTGTTTTCCGATGGTTTCAATTAAGTAATAAAGTTCTGTATGTGCTTTATCAATGTAATCAATATGGCGTTTTAATGCAGAGTTGATGAAACGTTTTATCTGATTGAGCGACTTAGTGTAATCGTCTTTTGTGATGTTGTAATCGTACTCGTTTTTGTAAAAAGTGATGAACAAATCCAGCGTTTCGTAATACTCTTTTTTGTTTTCGTCTTTTGCAAAATCTTTCAGACAAAAACCGTTTATTTTCCAGTCAATTCCACCCTGACTATTAGGATTGATGTATGACAAAACTCTTGCTCCTTCGGATTTTCCGATGGTTTCCAAAACTTCAATGCAATATTCTGTAAACTTATCTTCAAAACTTGCTCCTTCGCCTTCTGAATAAACCCGTGAAGCCACATCGGATTTTAGTTCTTCAATATAATTTTCTAACGCTCTTTCCATTCGCTAAATCTTTGCAAGTATGTTTTCGAGTTCCACAATAAAATTTTCTACGGCTGAAATTTCTATTGAATACGAAGTATCGTAAATTCCCAAAGGCAACTGATTTTTTACAATTTTAGGAAAGTCAGAAGTTACGGCAAAACCAAATGTTTTTTTGAGTGAATACATTCTTCCGTAATGTTCGCTGTCCTCATCAAAATAGCCATTTAATTGCAGTTTCGCATTGAAAATACTGCGTTCTTCTTCGGTTGAAATTGCTTGTCGGGTTTGTGCCACCAACGAATTAAGCGAAAAACCGTTGTCTTTCACGGCTTCGGTCGAATACAAAACCAAAAACAAATCGCTTAAATTTTCAGCGTCTAATTGTCTTTCGTTTGATACTTTAATTTTTGGTTGTTTTGATGAAGTAAATTTGATTTCAATACCAACCGAACCCAAAGTAAAATCTTTTGCCTCGAAATCTCTTTCCGTACCTGTCCACGCATTTACAGCATTTGCAGATGTTTTTTCGTCATTTAAAAGATAATTCAAAAACAACAATTCGCCAATCAATCCTTTCTGTTGTTCCAATGACAAGCCGTTGAAATTGATTTTATCAAAAAGTTTTTTCCATTTGGAAACCACATTCAGCGTTGTTGTAATGGCTTCACTTTCTGTAACACTTGGCTCAATATCTTCCAGAATATTTTGAATGAATAACGAAAAAATATCTTTCAACTCGTTGTCCAAAAGATAAATGTAAAACTCAATTTTATTTTCGGCCTCAATCGGTAAAGTATAAATTTCAACTCCTTTGAAACGATAATTTTTCAGTTCAGGAATTGCCACATTGTTTGAAACAGACATTATGTATAAATGCTGTCCTGTAATGTGGTTTGTAGCCGCAAAACAATTCAAATGCGGAATTTCATCAATTCTTGTTCTGATGATAACTTCGCCTGTCGGCTTTTGATTTTCCCAAATTGATTTTATGTTTATCATTCGTTTTCAGTTTCAGGGTTATCGTCATCGGTCATTACTTCTTCATCAAAACCTTTGTTTATAGTCGCTGTGTATGAAACTTTTATTTCATCGTCAATTCTTGGAAAATGTAAACTGTAACCCACAATCGGAATACCGTTGTTTACGTTTGGTGTTCCTCGTTCGTCCAATGCGTAAATCAATAACAAACCTTTCTTTTCGACTTGTCGCCGTGCTTTAATTTCCGCATAAGCCATTTTTGAATAATCGTTATCTTTTGACAAATCAAAATATCGGTCGCCTGTTTGGTCTATTTGATTTTTTGAAATCAGATAAAACTCGCCACCACGCCCGATTTGTTGGTTACGAACAGTACAACCCATTGTTATAACTTCGTTATTATGCTTCAATTCATAAGTTGCAAGATTTTCGTTTGTCTTTCTTTCATTTCTTGGCGTTTTGCCTTGGTAATCAATAAAAATTCTATCATCAGAATTTGATAGAATACAAATGCTCCATTCTTTTATTTTATTGGCTTTGGATTGCGTTCTGATGTAATCGCTCAATGTTGCATTGTTAATGCTCGGTTGCTCAATTTTGTACACATCAATAAAACCGCAAAGTGCATCAATATTTGTGTTTGGATAAAACAAATACCTCGTTTTCCCTTTGTTTTCAACTCTGTTTTCTTTTGTTGGAAAACCGATTGTTGAAATCAAAGATTTTAAAGCATTAAAGTTGTTTTCAATCGCTGATTTTGTTTTCAGCAAGCAATATGTTTGCGGATTTTCTCCCGAAAACGAAATTTCAATATCTTGTGAAAAATACAGTTTATTCAAACTTGTAATGGTCAATAAACCGTGATGATTTCTGACTTTCAAACGAAAATCCTTTGGACGCTGATGTGTTGCGGTCATTTCGTCAAAATCATTTCGCATTTCTTCAGTTGCCATTGTGATATGGTTAAACCACTCAAAAATTTGATTGGTTGTGTATAATCTGCACAAATCAACATAACCAGGTCGATAACCAAACCAACGTCCCATTTGCATCAGCGAATCATACATTCGGGTTGTTCTGATGTAATACGAAATGGACAAGCCTTCCAGTGTAATTCCTCTTGACAAACGGCTACCACCAACGGCAATAACTGACAAACCATTTTCGTGGCGGTTGTAATCAATTTCTTCGATGTTGTGATATTCTAAATTCGTTGTTGAACGTGTGCCGTGTACGGAACGAACATCAATTTTCAAAACAGCATTTTTGAGTTCTTTTTTTACCTCTTCCCAAGAATGTTCTTTTATTCTGATGTCGGTATAATCTAAATTATCCAAAACATTTTTTGTTGTCGGCAAAAAGTCTGTTTCATATAACTCTTTCAGTTCACTCAATAAAGTTTCATCTTCGCTTTGAATTGCGTTTTTGTATTCTTTCGTTTTTTCATTCACTAAATATGCAACTCTGTCAATCCAACGCACCAACAACGCAACGTGAACCAACATTGAATTGTGTTTGTTTTCGTGTCCTCTCACTCTCCGAATGGCACAGGTCAGGATGAATGATTTTATAGCTCGTTCCAAACTTGGCGGAAGATATTCAGGTAAAACATCCTTGTTTTCTCGGTTGATTGTTCTGAAAAATGGCGGCTCATAATCGCTTATTTCTCTAAAAATATCCAACGGCTCTTTTGTGAGTTCGGGATTTGCATTTTCGTAACCAAAAATTTTAGCTGCACCGATATAATTTGTCGGTGCTTTGATGTTTATGATAAAATCTCTTGGAAATAAATCTTCTCCGATTTTGTATGTTTTGTTTTTTACTACTGTCGTTTGTTCTTCGTTGTAATCCTGCGAAATAAACAAGTTTGCATAAGGCGTAGCTGTATAACCGATAAAAGTATTTTGGTTGAAAATGTTTAACAACGTTCGAATTAAACGGTTTATCGTTTTGATGTCGTTTATATCTCGTGAAGCGTTTACGGAAGCGGCATCAGCTTCATCGTCAATTATCAGTGCAGGAACATCGAACAGTTTTGGCGTTCCGTCAACATCTTTAGCATTCACATCTTTTGAAAACCAGTCAATCAATTTTTGAAGAATACTTTTATTCTTTTTGATAACGAAAACAACAGGATTTTTCCCAATTGGAATTCTTGCTTTTTGATTGAAATCTCCTTCATCTCCTTTTACATAATATGAAGAAGTTAAAGGATATATCTCTGCATTAACGCTATATTTGCCGACACCAACGATATTATTTAATTTTCTCTCAAGAAAATCAGAACTGCTTCGTCCAACATACCCAGAATCAATTCTTTCCTGTGTTTGTCTGCGAAGTGAACTAATTGTACCAGCAATAATGATGATTACTTTGTAACCTGCATCAGTTGCTTTGTTTATCAAGCCAACATAGTTGGAAGTTTTGCCAGACTGAACGTGTCCGACAACCATTCCACGCCTATCCCAAGTTCCTACCTTTTTAGGATTAACGCATTTATCAAGAATTTTGTCCGTGAAGTCGTCCAAATCATTTACAGGGAATGACGGGTCATTTTCGGACATATACAATTTGTATCTATTCCATAATTCAAAATTGATGTTAGCTTTTTCATCATTTAGCCAAGGTTCAACATCATCAGATAAAATTGTGATTTCGCCTTTTCCTACGCTATAATCAGCACGCAAAATTTCAAACAATTCCTGTTTGTCAAAAGTTTGACCTAATGAGGTCAAGTAATTAAATACAGATTCAATTACAGATAATAATGTTTCATCAGTAATTTTATTCCGAAGTAATTGTAATGATGAATGGGCAATTGCTCGTGCTGATTGTAGTGATTCGTTCATCTTAAATATTCATTGATTAAAGGATATAAATTAAAAGGTGTTGAGTTCATAATTTGTTGTTTTGCCAATTCTTCTGGTACTCCTTGGGATACATTTATATTGTATAACTCAACAGCCATATTAATTAACCCTTGACTTGGAATGTCGGTTTGTTTTTCTAATTCGTGAAATGCTGGGTCTTCGTTTTGATTGCTTAAAATCAACTCAATCGGAACGTTTTCTTCCAGCAATTTCAATGCTTTTCCAGCCAGTTTGTTGTTTTCTTCCAACAACGATTTTATAATTGGGTGCTTTCTATTGATTTTATATTTCTTAATTCCTTCTCGTGTTTTTTCGTCTGTCCACAACGGTTCGTGATTTATATTTCCGATTTCGGAAAATGTTTTTTGACCACGCCAATTATAAATTTTAGCCGATTTCATTATTGCAATTTTAGCAATACGAGAAAGTTCCCGTCTGATTTCTATTGGTGGGGTAGCGGTTGATTTTTTAATATCCAAATGCCAATTAAAATCATTTGCATTGGTAAAGTTTACAGCAATTCTTGCCAACTTTGAATAATCACGTTTCTTTTCAATACCAAGCCAATCGCCAGCTACAAGCAATCGGTCGCCACGATAAATATAAAACCCTTGTGCATTAAACCAACCCAATGAACCGCCCGAATTTTCATAATCCATTTTGCCGATTTCGGACATATGCGGAAGTATGAAGTAAGTTATTTCTACATTACCGAAAATTTCAGGTTGCCCCATTTCGGGTTTCGGGTTTAAGTTGAGCAAGAAAGGATTGTAAGGTTCAATTTCTTCATTTTGAAAGAAGATTTTTATTCGTTTGCTTTCAATAAACTTGTGAAAAACTAAACTCAAATGTTGTTTTACAGCAATCATTTCATCATAGAAAGCGTTTTTCACACTTTCGTTGCTGGTTTCAGCATTGCCGACAATTCGGTCTAACTTTTCCCAAAGAACTAATGTTCCTGATTTTTGTTTTCCAATTTTTTCAAGAAAAGAATTGTCCGAAACGTAATCCAACAACTGCCATTCATTTTCAGAATTGATGTAATCAATATCCCAACAACGCTTTATTGTTGCGTAATTATCTCGCTTGGTAATACAAGTAAGTCGTTTGCATTGCGAAAAAGAAGCGGTTTTCAAACCCATTCCAAAACGACCTAAATCTTTTTCACTCCTATATTCTTCAGGGTCTTTACTTCCTGGTGTCATTGCCAAAACCAATTCGTCTTTGTTCATACCCGTTCCGTTGTCGAAAATAGAAATAAACGAATTTTGTCCGTCCCATTTGTATTCAAGACGGATTTCAGTTGCATTTGCAGAAATTGAGTTATCTATAATGTCAGCAATCGCAGTAGAAAGATTGTAACCAAAACTTCTGTAAGAATTGATTGTTGATTTTGGGTTTGGTTTGGCTATTTCCGCTTTTGTAAATCCATTCATATCATTTCCTTGATTTTTTCGGCAATTTTTTCAGCCATTAAAGGCGGAACAGCATTACCTATTTGTTTGAAAGCGGCTGTACGGCTACCTTCAAAAAAATAATCATCAGGAAAAGACTGTATTCTTGCGGCTTCTCTAACTGTAATTGAGCGGTTTTGTTTCTTGTCTGGGTGTATATAGTAATGTCCGTCCATTGCAATATGAGCAACTACGGTATGCGAAACACCTTGTCCGTTCACAACTTGGAAACGGTTTGTAAAAACTTCTGTGTTTGAGTGTGTAATTAGTCGCTCTGGAAGTTTTGAGTAATTCAAACGTTTACCGTTGTTCCATTCTTCAACTGCAATTCGGTAAATTTCCAAATCGTTTTCGTTGTTTGGTCTGGCTATATGCTGGGTAACAAAGTCCAATCCATTACGGATTTTAGCCTGCTCCAGATATTCTGTTGTTGGTTTTGCGTAATTAACAGCATTTAAAGTCCCTTCTCCGTTGTTTAATTTTCTCAAATCAGAAAACAAGTCTTTTAGAACTTCATAATTGGATACATTGCTTTCAAATTCGGGATAGGTTAATCCTAATTCTTCTTTCCAGCCAATGATGATGACACGTTTCCTGTCTTGTAGAACACCAAAATCTTTGGCATTGAGAAATTGATATTTGTTTGTCGGGGTGCTTAATTGGTATCCTGCTTTCCTTACAGCTTTAAAAATATTGTCTAAATGCTCTCCGTTTTTAGCCGACAAAATGCCGGGCACATTTTCAAACACAAACATTTTAGGTTGGTATCTTTTCAAAAACTCAACATAATATTTGTAAAGAAAATTGCGTTGGTCTTTTTTCATTCCGTGTGGGTCTCTTGCTCTGCCCGCAACTGAATATGCCTGACAAGGTGGTCCACCAATGATAACATCAACTTTTTTATTTCCTAGTTCTTTATCTATCACTTTGAAAATTTCAGGCAATGATTTTTCTGAAATTTCCTTGTTGATTACAGAATTTATAAGATTTTCAGGTACTTTCTTCCAAAGCTCTTCCTTGTTCTTCGTTTCAGATTTCAGATAATTATAATAGATTTCAGATTGTCCGTTTTCTTTCAGCCAGTGATAAGCCGTTCTTGTTTTTATGGTGTCACAGGCATCTTTATTCATTTCCACGTGAGCAATCGGATTGAATCCAGCACGGATAAACCCCTCGGAAAGCCCGCCTGCTCCTGCAAACAAATCTATGTAATTCAATTTCTTCATATTTGGTAAGAAATTTTTAATTTATATGTTGTTAAACCATTCATTTTTTATTTCAACAACTTCTGTTAATTTAGTTTCTACACCTAATTTTAGTTCTTTTAATTTGTCACAAAGAGTTTCTCCATCAATTAGGTCAATTGGCGGAGCTCCATCACGTGTTGCTTCTTTTATTGCTTCCTTTGTGAATTTTCCGGTAGTAATAAAAAGCCCTTTGTCTGCTCGTCCTTGCATCGCACCACGAAAGTCACGTATTTGACTTGGCGTAACAGAGCCTTTGTAGCGTTTACATTGAAAAATAACGTGAAAACTCAGCAGTCCGCTTACTCTGACAATTCCTTTTCCATCAATTCCACCGTCTCCCGATTGTCCGGTTACTTCAACTTGAAAAAATCCACTTTCTCTTAAAATTCTTTGAGCAAGTCTTTCGAACGCTGCTGGCGTAATATTATTAAGTGAACTAAGAAGTTTATCTTTCCATTCCTCACAGTTTTCTACTTCATTTTTTACTTGTTCTTCAATTTCTCTTTTGGTGATTTGTTCTTTTTTCCCTTTAAGTGATGTTAATTGTCCTTGGCTTCTTACTGTTTTTACAATATCTGTATAATTAAGTTTCTCAACATCTATATCAGATTTCGTTAATGCCCAAATTCCTCTACTTGAATTTTCTAAAAGTCCGAATTTTTTTAATGAAGTTCTACTCCAAGCAAGCCTATAATCTACTTCGGTTCTTGAATCTTTTGCGTGTTGAACTTTTAAAATATCATCAGAAAGCCCGGCAATTTCGTAAACCTTTGTGTTAATCTCTTCAACCGTACCTGAGCCACCAAGAGCAATTAACGCTTTTACTGTTGGTATGATAAGTTCTTCAGGTGTTGGAATTTTAATATCTTGTTTCTTTTTTGCCATTTGAGCTTATTGCTTTTACATCATTATTTTGGGAGAGTTTCCCTAACACATTAACTACAACTGGTTTTGTAAGTTATGTAAAATATTATTTAATATCATCTCCCTTCGTTCTTTTTTCAATTCACACTCATAAACTGTAATAACATTCCAGCCTTTACTTTTTAATTGCTCAATATTTTCTTTATCTCTTTTTTTATTCCCTTCAATTTTATCCAGCCAGAAATCCGTTCGTGTTTTAGGTATAACAAAATATTTACAGTTTTCGTGTCCGTGCCAGAAACAGCCGTGTATAAAAATTATTGTTTTATATTTTGGCAGTATTATATCCGGTTTTCCCGGTAGTTTTTTATCATACAATCTGTAACGCAAACCACTCGCAAATAAAAATTTCCTTACCAGAAGTTCAGGCTTCGTGTCTTTTCCTCTGATTCGGCTCATATTATAGCTTCTGACTGCTTTGGAATGTACATCTGCCATTTTACAAAAATAAGAAAAATATAAGCCCGTCATTAAATATACAAACAAAATATTACTTTTTGAATATCAATTATTTGAATTTTAAGGACTAATAACCGGTTTATAATTTTAATAAAGTCCTTTCAGAAATATTTTCAGTTATTACTTTCTGCTTCTTTACAGATACTTTGCTTCAAATTCTTCTATTAGCTCAACCACTTTTTTGAATATGGTTATCATTTCAACAGTTTGCTTTTCCAATTTGTAGAGGTAAGCCAATGCTTTTTTCTCCGAAAAATTGGTGTTCAACAGCTTTACAATTTGGTTATAATTTACACCTACGAAGCGGAATTGACTATGAAAAGAAGTCAATCGCATATAAAAATCAACTGTTCCTTTGTCAATTTTCACGGACTTCATTTCCTTTCCAAACAGCAATGAAACAATAAATCTTGCTTTATTGTCCATTCTTGATTGGTCAAAAAGGGCTAAAAATTTAGCATTTTCTTCGTCCGTAAGACGAAAAACATAACGGTGCATTTTGGGATTAACCTTTGGTTTGCGTCCACCTTTGTTCTGTTTTCTGTTCTTGTTTTCCATAATAAAATCCATTTTTAATATTTCAACCATTCGACTTCGGAGAAATGGTTTAGCCTCCTGCAAAGGCAAGTGCTTTTGAGGTGCGGAATTTATTTCGAGTAGCTCAAAAGATAACTTGCTCTGAACAGGAGTTCAGAAAAATACCCTACATAGGGGCAAGTTGTTTTGAGGCACTAAATTCTATTTAGAGTGCCTCAAAACACAACTTGCCAATATCTGATGATATTAAAAATCCGCTCTTTCAGGCGGATTGGAGTTAGCAAGAAATACTCTCATTTCCTGTATCAAATTTCGGGAAGAATAACAGATATATTGTAAGCCAATGAACGCCAAATAGTGCCACTGACTGCCACCCTGATTAAGATTGGGACTGCTTTTATTTCCTTTGTGTATAATTAGCTGGCTGATTGGTTACAACCTTAATGAAGTAACCAATCAGCATAAATCCCGATAGCAAATCGGTATGATTGATTGCAGGCGGATTACGGATTTTTCAGTTAATTAAGTGTATGCAGGTGCATAGGTAGATAGGTGGTTACATAGGTGCAATGATATATACAACTGACTGTTCAGCTAACCAAACAGTTAATTTGAGGTAACATTAAAAACAATAGATATGATACACGAAGAAAACAAAAAACAGCAAGACGAAACAGAGGATTTTCTTATGGATAATTTTCTGCCCGATAAAATAAAAAAGACTGTACACGAACAACCAACGGAAACGCAACAGGACGAGTTTGTCCGACCGCAAATAGACGAGGAAGTTCTGATGCCGGTAATCGCAGGGGACGAACCTATGGAAACTGAAACGGAACAGTTCAAACCGTCCGAAAGAAGCACCAAACGAACGACCTCAAAGCCAAAGAAGCTGACGAAAGAGGATTACTGCGAACAGTTCTTTAAAATCCCGACCACAACGGCAAGCAAAGGAAAATCGGTCTATGTACGGCAGGAGTACCACGAGAAGTTTAATAGGCTTACCAACATTACGGGAATTGACAAGCTGACGATTTATGCGTATCTCGACAACATTATTGAATACCATTTTCAGGAGTTCGGGGAATTGATTAGCGAAATCTACAACGATAAGCATAAACCGTTGTTTTGATTGTGGTGCGGTGTCGGGTGTGGTGTGGTGCTCTCTTAAAATTATTTTCCAAAAGAAAAAAACAGAAAAAAAAGAAAGCTATTCAAACAAGGCGGACAAGCGGAAAAACCAAAAGGAAACGGAATAAGTCCCGAAGGGTGGCAGGGCAAGCACAACAACTCGGCGAAGCCAGCTTATTTGCCCTGCCATTATGCCGTAGTCTTTTGGTTGGGCGGTGCGGTGGCTGTCCGCCTTATCTTTGCTACCTTTTTATTCTTTTTTGGAAGTGATTTTAACTCCTTATTTATAATAACATTCGGCAACTGAACGCCAAATGATACCTCTGACTGCAACATTGCAACACCCTGTATAAGTACCTTATACATTTGAAATCTAAATTGATTAGAATATGGAAATAACGGTTTTAGACATTCAGATTTTGAAAGCATTGCATAGGGAAGTAAAGGAAGTTTCCAATCTGATTGCGGAAATGACTGCTCCCTACAAAGCATTGCAACAGGCAACGAAATGGCTCGACCAACAGGAAGCCTGCCAACTGCTGAACATTAGCAAACGTACGTTACAGACGTACAGGGCAAAGGGTATTCTTGGGGCAACGCAAATCAATCGGAAAACCTATTTCAGATTATCCGAAGTGGAGTTACTTATGCAGGGAGAGCGACCATTAAAAAAGCAAAAGAAATGAAACTGATTGGAAATTCAAACGAGGATATGCTTGCCCTGCTCGAAGCTGTGGTAGGTATCAAAAACGAACTGCTGTATATCAGGGAATATTTCCACCCTCTATTGCAGGGGGAAATCTACCTGACAGGCGAACAGGTCTGCGAAATGTTGCATATCAGCAAACGGACGTTGCAACAGCACAGAGATGACGGACTGATACCCTTTATCAAACTCGAACGGAAAATACTTTTCCGTGAAAGTGATATTCACAAGGTGTTGGAAGATAACTATCAGGGTTAAAGTGTCAAATTTTACACCAACCGTTCTTCCAGCAATTCTTTCCAAATCGTGAAACCTTTATTGTTATAGGAATAATCATTAATGATTATTGAAAACTGTTAGGGATTGATTGGTTTTCAAATAGGTTTGCTATCCTTTCTCCCAACGAAAGGGGAAAATATTAAAGGGGGAGAGAAGAACACATCTAAGTTAGGATTAAAAACATTCATTTATTACAAACTTGAATAAACTTTTAAATCAATATTCCCAACCGTTGAAAGGTAATGTTGAACGTTACCCAACAATAATAAAATGTCATTTGACGGGTTTGCTTTACTCAATGACGGTTGAACAATATAAATATGGAAACGCATTGGTTTAGTATATTTTGCCTGATTTAAAAGATTTTCTAAATCTTCTTCCGTTCCCTTTATTATTCTGCTACAAGTATTTCCTCCAAGTTTCTTAGTTTTTCTTTTGAAAAGGTGATTGAAAAACTCTCTACCGTCTTTATGTTTCCATTTCAAAGATTTTTGTGCCTGTCCACAAACTTGATAGAAGTTATCAATGTTATTATTTACCGCACCATTTTGAGCATATTTAAGGTGATATAAATGAATGTCAATTACTGTATCAGTGTCATTTATGCCAATAATATCTGCAATTTCTCCTTTTCCGTCATCATCATAGATGATTTGAAAATCGTTTTTTATCTTCTCAATGAAGTAATATTGAATAGAATTTTGAATGTAAGGTGCAATGTCTTGTGATTCTTTGCTGATATCCACACTTGTCCAATTATCTGCAATTATTAAATCATCTGAAATAACATCTGGCTGAACTTTAAGTTTGACAAAAAGGTTTCCAAACAATTGTGAGCCATCAGCAAACCACAATGTAGGTGTAGTTGTTTGGAAGAAATTTACCAAACTTTCATTTTTGTTGCCGTATTGAATTGTACAATTTTGATTTGTTAGTTGATTGACTTTGTAATATGTTTCGTTAGTTGCTTGATTAAGACCTATTTCAATTTCAAATTGAATGGAATGTTCGTCTGTATCAACGGTAAATTTCAACCTTTGATTAACATCAGGACTTGGGTTTAGTAAGTTCAATTCTGTATTTGAAAGGTCAAAAGTCGAACCATTGATATTTATAGTATATCGACTTTCTGCATTCTCATACATTTCAGGATTCCAGTCAATTAAAACTGGCATTATGTTAGGTCTTTGTTCTAATTTTTCAATTGCTAATGTGTGTTGCAATACTACATTTGGGTCAATTGCATTATTCTCTACAATCTCCCCAATTGCTTTACACCATTTTGTAAGTTCATCTAAGTTGCCTCTTTGATATGACCAAATTTTTCCTTTAACAGAACAACCTAAAGATACCTTTTCTCCATCTTTGTAGCCAACTCCAAAAATATTATTCTTGATTAGTGTTCCTTGCTCTAACAATTTTATTCCATCTTGAACTCCTTTTCCATAATAGGATTGAAAGGTTATATCCTGCCCAATTCCTTTCCTTGTTCCGACATTGTAAAGAGAAAGTCTGTTTACGCTATGGAATATACGGAACACATTCATACCTGAAATTTGAGTTGTGTTATTTGCTCCAAAAATAGCGTCCAATAGCGATAAACCTGAAAATCCTTTTATAGATGTATTTATGAATACCCTGTTTATATTAGGTCTTAAATCCCAATGAACTACGATTAAATCCCACTGCAAATTTTGAACTGTTTCAAATCGACCCCATTCTACTCTTTCAATTTTTCCTAAAATGATTATTAATGTGTCATTACTATGCCGACTGAAAATGTGTTCGTAATTGTTAATTCCCGCAATACCCTGTTCCCAATTTGATGGATTCCAAACATTAACAGCACACCTAAAAATCACTGTACTCATTGCAGGATTTATTTGCTGAAAAGGAACAACAGAATCCGAAAGGTTATTAAAGTTATCCAAAAAAGATTTGATGTCTATTTCCTTTTGAGTTGCATTAGCACTTAAACGTGGAAGAAGTAAATTCCAATCAGAATTTCGTGCATATAGTTGGTCTAATTCTTCGTGAATAGGAGGGTACGCAATGTTAGTAATGAAACTTGCATTTCCTAATTGGTCGTAAGAAGTTCTTGTAAAACGTCCTATGAATTGAAGTGTGATTGGCAAACTTTGCCGCTCATCGTGAATAGCCGCAATTTTAAGATTTGGCAGGTCAAACCCCTCACCCAACATATTTACACATACAATAATTGAGTGTTCTCCTTTTTTTATGGCTTCAATTTTGTTGCTTAACCCTGCAATTCCAGTGTGAACTAAAATTGGGTTAAATTCTGTATAATCTTTATAATACTCAAAAACTTCTCTTGCTCTCACTTTATCCTTACACCTTGCCATAAGGAAATGATTAAAGCCTTCGGCACGGTCTGCCCTTAATTGTTCAACTGCTTTTTCTGCAATTTTTTTATCCGCTAAATTCTTATTGTATTCTCTAATTGGCAGGTAGTTGATTTTCTTGTAATACTTCTGTTCTTGTGCTTTCCTAAGTGAAAAATTAAAAATTTGTTTTCCTTGTAAACTTTGTCCGTCATTTCTGAAAGGCGTAGCTGTAAAAAGAAAAACCTTTTCTTTGTCAAACTTATTGATAAGGTCTTTCCACGTTCTCGCTTCTGAATGATGTGCTTCATCGACAAAAAAATGAGAAAATGAATTATTCAAAATCGACTTTTGTTGAATAGAAAATGCTGTAAGTAAATTCATTGTAGAGACAACTACATTACATTTATCTACAAAATCTTGAAGGTCTTGTGTGGTATCAAAACCACTGTTTATTATTCCAACAATTGGGTTTGTACAACAAGAATCAACAATTCCATATTCTTTAAGCAATCCAAGTGTAATAAACTTTTGAGCAATTTGTGTTCTAAGAGAATCGGAAGGAACTGAAACAAGTAGTTTTTCGCAACAATTTGAAACTAATGCAGCCAACATTGTTTCTGTTTTCCCTGTTCCTGTTGGCATTACTACAATAGCTTTATCATCTGCATTATGAATATGGGCTAAAATAGAATGTAATGCTCCAACTTGTGGTGGTCTTAATCCTTTTATGTTTTCTTGCTCGTTCTCCTTGATAAATTTAAACTTATCAACCCAAGTATTTACAACTTCGTCGGGTGTTATAGTTCTAAAAAGAGGATGATTTATCCAACGGACAAACTTTATTCTTCCTGCGTTTAAATCTGCTCTTGATGGTTTTCTTGAAGTTAGAAGAATATAATCGTTAGCATTGTTTACTTCAACATTTTTATCGTTCGTAAGCAAATAATGTACTCCTGCTGATTCTATTATAAATGGATTGGTGCTGACAATTTCAAAATCTTGAATAGTCGATTCTTCTCCGAAATATTGCCATATTTCATTACCACTATTTTCATAAATCAGTCTTGATATTTTTGGAAAAGTTAATGCCATTGTTTGTTCACTCCTTTTAATTTATTTTATCATTTTCCTCTTTCCCCTCAAAACTTTCCAATTCCTTATTTACTTCTTCCAATAATTGCTGTTCGGTCGGTAGATATAATTCGTATTGGCTTGCAATAATCTGTTTTTGATTTTCGGGTAATGTGAATTTTACTACTCCATCATTTTTATTGGCACAAAGCAAAATCCCAATAGTCGGGTTTTCGTGTGGCAGTTTTTCCATTCTGTCGTAATAGTTCACATACATTTGTAGCTGCCCAATGTCTTGATGTGTTAATTTAGTGGTTTTGATTTCAATAATGACAAAGCATTGCAAAATGCGATTGTAAAATACCAAGTCCACAAAAAACTCATCGCCCTCAATGTGTATTCTTTTTTGTCTTGCTACAAAAGAAAATCCGTTACCTAACTCCAATAGAAATTCCTGCAAGTGTGTGATAATAGCACTTTCCAAATCCCTTTCGTAGTATGAAGCTTCACGTTTTAGCCCCAAAAACTCCAAGTACATCGGGTCTTTGATGATTTCTTTGGCATCAGAAGGCAGTTTTTCGTTTTTAGCAACTGCCAATACACTTTCTTTATCATTACTCAACAAAAGACGTTCGTACAAACTACTGTAAATCTGCCTTTCCAATTGCCGTACCGTCCAGTTATTTTTTATTGTTTCAGCAATATAAAACTCTCTTTTATCTTGACTATCAACACTTAAGAGTAACTTGTATTGACTCCAACTCAATTGTGCATACAGTGTATGCACATTCTCAAATGTGCGATAAAACTGCCTGTAAAGGTTGATTTGTCTTGTAGAAAAACCACTCCCAAACTCTGGTTGCAGTTGTTCTGAAAGATATTTGATAAGAAACGTTCCATAATCTGCACGTTCTTTTCCCTCTTGTTCTTCTTCAAAGATACGCTTACCAATATGCCAATACATCAGTGTTCGCTGATGGTCAACGCCACGTATAGCCTTATCTTTTGACTGGGCTATAATGGCTTTTATATCTGTTATAATAGATTGATTTATAAGCATACAAATATTAACTCTACGTTCAACAAAGATACAAATTATAATACACGACTGTTTCTGATTACACCTAATTAATGATAGTATATGTAAAAGATACTATCAGAGTTGAGCAACAAAAGAACGTTCCAAACCTTTAAATCTGTGCGATACCTTTTGCATATCCTTACCAACTTTCTCGTTGAGTATCTTGGCGTAAATCTGCGTGGTGGCAATATTCTTATGCCCTAACATTTTGCTCAAACTTTCCAACGGAACACCCTCACTCAAGAACAGCGTGGCAAACGTATGGCGTGCCAAATGAAAGGTTACTTTCTTTTCTTTCAGGCAGTCGATTTGTTCGGATATGGCTTTCAGCCTATCATTGCAGGAACTGTTGGACGGAACAGGGAAAACCTTGCCGTCCTTTGAAAGTCCTGCATACTTTTCGATAATCATTTTGGGAATATCCAAAAGCATTACGTTGGACGATGTAGCTGTCTTTCTCCTGCGGACGATAATCCATTGATTGCCGTCAAAAAACTCCTGAAGATTGCTGTTTTTCAGTCCTTTTATATCCGAATAGGAAAGCCCTGTAAAGCAACTGAAAACAAACAGGTCTTTAACCAATTCGTCTTTCTTTTTTTCGCAGTTGAACGCTACAAGCTGTTCCAACTCGTTCCGTAACAAATAACCTCTGTCTTTGTCCTTTTTAGTGTTTTTGTACTCGCTGAACGGATTAAACGCAAGGTGCTTTCTACTCATTGCCAATCGGCAGAGCGTAGTAAAATTTATCATATAGAGCCAAATCGTATTATGGTCTATACCTATATCGTTCCGCAAGTAGTAATCAAAATCGTGTACAAAATCGGAAGTAAGGTCGTGAAAGGTTATATCGCTATAACCGTACTTCGCAAGGGCAAAATTCCGCAAGTGTTTTAAATGTGTTTTGTACCTGCGGTGTGTACCTTTTACCCGAAGTCCGCTATTTACCTTTTTTTCAAAGTCAGACAAAAATTGTTCGTAAAATTTAAAAAAGGTCAGCTCTCCGCTTTCCATTCCGAGAAAGGTATTTTTCAATTTCGCACTGTTTACCGTTCCGTCGTTCTTCAGTATTTTGGAATAACATTCCTCTATACCCAAACGTATCTTGTCGAGTTTACTATTCAAGTCTTGGGCTTCTCGGCTTTTTCCCAAAACCCTGCCGTACTTTAAATCCCAATTAGTTGCGGAAATATCCAGCTTGGTACTGAATGCAGACTGTTTGCCGTTTACGGTAACTCGGCACATAACCGCAACCTTTCCGTTTTTCTTCGGGGCGTTCTTTTTAAGGTAGAACAATACCTTAAACGTTGATTTTTTTGTCGTTTCCATACTCACAATTCATTAATGTAAAATTAAACTTTAGTGAGCCACGAAACAATATGAAAAACTATGCAAATCACTGAAATACAACGGAATAAAAAGTTTTGTTTCGATGTTTAAAAGTAACGAAATAGTAACCTTACTCTTTCCGAACCTCGCTAATTACTGCCGATTGCTACATTACAAAAAAATCAAAAAACAGTCGTAAATCCTTTATTTACAAATGCTTTGCCCTTTATTATTCTTTGATGTATTTTTGCTGAAAATTTATTTTAAAATGACCTCGGAAACGGAGGCGTTAAAAATTTTAAAGAATTTTCGTTAAAAAATTTCCACTGTTCGAGGGCGGAACAAAATTTCATTATGCGACTAATTTAGGTTTCCGCCCGAATTTTGGAAATTTTAGAAAATTGTTTAAAATTTTAGCCGAGTTTCCAAGTCTTGAACTTTTGGTTCTTTTGTTTCAAGACAAAAGAACAGGAATTGAGAATTTATAGATAAATGTTAATTTTAAAATC
>JASGDB010000140.1:0-29370 GCA_049841315.1 Bergeyella sp.
ATGAAATTTTGTCCCGCCCTCGGACAGTGGAAATTTTTTAACGAAAATTCTTTAAAATTTTTAACGCCTCCGTTTCCGATGTCATTTTAAAATAATATGGATATTTTTTTTCCATACAAAATGGCGAAGAGCCAAAAAATATCCTTCTCTGAAAAAAGACTTTAAAGATTTTTTGGACGAGTTGGAAACAAACCCTACTCAAGGAACAGAACTCGGTAAAAACTGCTACAAAATACGCCTAAAAATTTCATCTAAAAACAAAGGAAAATCAGCAGGAGCAAGAGTGATTACCAATGTAGCCGTAATAAACGAAATTGTTTTTCTTCTCGCTATTTATGACAAAGGTGAACAAGAAACTCTTTCGGACAAAGACCTCAAAACACTTATTTCTTTAATACCTGATGTTGAAGACTCAACGAACTGATAGCCAAAGGTTTCGATATTTGCATTACGACAGCACAACTAAAACTAAAACGAAAACTTTACAAAAAAATAGTGAAATCCGAAAAATGAGCATGGAAAACTGCGTTCCGTGTTTGACTTCAATGGATACGGTAAAAGCGATTCTGAAAGTAATTGAGAGTATGTCGTTTAAAATGGAGGCGATGTAAGCCAAGCCCGCAAATTGCCTTCGCAATCTGTCCCAAAGGGGATAACACTTCTAATACTAACTGTTTTTTGGAAATGCTCGTTATTTTTTGAAAATAATAGCCACGAAGTGGCGGTATCAACAGCAACGCCCTATGATTTTACGAACGTGAAAAGGAAAGGATACAGTTTTTGGTTTTGGATTATGTTGTGGAAAAAATAAAAAACCACGCCGGAAAAATCTATTATCTCTTTCAAAACACAATCAAACTCCCTATTTTAGCCGTTTCAAAAATCAAAAATGACGGCATCCCGATACATTCATCAGCAAACGAAAATCGTTTCAAAAAGCATTGAAAATACTCTGCAGCTTCTCTCCGAAGACTGCACCATTCCCTTTATCGCCCGCTACCGGAAAGACAAAACCGGAAATCTGGACGAAGTACAGATTGAACAAATCTTTAAACTCAACAAACTTTTTGAAGACATCCTGAAACGGAAAGAAAGCATCCTGAATTCCGTTGAGGAACAATACGCCTTAACGCCCGAACTGAAACAAAAAATCGAACAGAGTTTTGATTTGCAGGAGTTGGAAGATTTGTATTTACCTTACAAAAAACGCAGAAAAACCAAAGCGGATACGGCCCGGGAAAAGGGATTGGAACCTTTGGCAAAAATCATTATGTCTCAGAAATCGGACGACATTTACCATTCTGCATCGAGATTCATCGGGAAAGAGGTGGAAACCGAAGAAGATGCTTTGCAAGGTGCAAGAGACATCATCGCTGAATGGCTGAATGAAAATCTCTACATCCGTAAAAATCTCCGACGATTATTTCAAAGAAAAGCAACCATTTCTTCCAAAGCCGTAAAAGCGAAAAAAGATGAGGAAGAAGCCCAGAAATTCTCACAGTATTTTGAATGGGAAGAATCCCTGAACCGAATTCCTTCACACCGTTTATTGGCAATGCTTCGTGCCGAAAATGAAGGTTTTGTAAAAATATCCATCAATATTGACAAAGAAGAAGCGATAGAATTAATGGAAAACGCCGTTATCAAAAGCAATAACGAAAGTTCAAAGCAGATAGAAACTGCGATTTCCGACAGTTACAAACGATTGCTTGAGCCCGCCATTTCCAATGAAGCCTTAACCGAAGCCAAAGAAAGAGCCGACAAAAAAGCCATTGAAGTATTCTCCGAAAATCTTCAGCAATTACTTCTGGCAGCACCTTTGGGAGAAAAACGGATTCTCGCTATCGACCCAGGTTACCGCACCGGATGCAAAGTCGTATGCATCGACGAAAACGGAAACCTTCTTCACAACGAGACCATTTATCCTCACGCTCCGCAGAATGAAAGCGGAATGGCGATGAAGAAAATCCGCTCAATGGTCAATGCTTACAATATCGAAGCAATTTCCATAGGTAACGGAACAGCAAGCCGTGAAACCGAATTTTTCATTAAAAAAATCGCATTCGACAAGCTGGTTAAGGTTTTTGTGGTTTCGGAAGCGGGTGCTTCGGTGTATTCTGCGAGTAAAATTGCCAGAGATGAATTTCCCAATTATGATGTAACCGTTCGCGGAGCGGTTTCTATCGGAAGAAGATTAGCCGACCCGCTTGCCGAACTGGTCAAAATCGACCCGAAAAGTATTGGTGTCGGACAATATCAGCACGATGTGAATCAGACTTTACTGAAAGAAGAACTTGACCATACCGTCATCCGATGCGTGAATTCCGTCGGAATCAATCTGAATACCGCAAGTAAATCCCTTTTAAGCTACGTTTCGGGAATCGGAGAAAAAACCGCCGAAAATATCGTGAATTTCCGTGCCGAAAACGGAGCGTTTACCGAAAGAAAAGATTTGAAAAAAGTTCCGAGATTGGGCGAAAAAGCCTATCAACAGGCGGCTGCATTTGTAAGGGTAAAAAACAGTAAAAACCCTCTTGATGATTCTGCCGTTCATCCTGAAGCCTACAAAACCATAGAAAAAATGGCGAAAGATTGCGGACTGAAAACCGAAGACCTCATCGGAAACAAGGAGAAAATCAGCCTGATTCAGCCTGAAAAATACGTTTCGGACGACATCGGAATTCTTGCCGTTCAGGACATCCTGAAAGAACTGGAAAAACCCGGACTCGACCCGAGAAAATCCGCAAAAGTTTTTGAATTCGACCCGAATGTCAAAAGTCTGAAAGACGTAAGAGCAGGAATGATTCTTCCGGGAATTGTCAATAATATTACGGCTTTCGGATGTTTCGTGGATTTAGGAATCAAAGAAAGCGGTCTGGTTCATATTTCACAACTGAAAGACGGCTTTGTTTCGGATGTGAATGAAGTGGTAAAACTTCATCAGCACGTTCATGTAAAAGTCGTGGAAGTGGATGAAGCGAGGAAAAGGATTCAACTGACGATGGTTTTTTAACGAATATTTTCCCGCATTACTTACTTCTTGGTTTTCAACTCATTATCCCTTCTTCCATTTTTTTATCGATTAAGGGATTTACTCCTTCAAAAATTTAAAATTCCGGTTTTCAATTTTCAGAAAATACATTCCTTTTGCCAGTCCTGAAACGGAAACCTGCCCGTTTGCCTGTCCTTTTTGGAGAAGCCTACCGTCCGTACCGATAATTTCGTAGTCAAAATTTTTGGATAAACCGCTTACATTCAGAATGTCTTTTGCAGGATTCGGAAAAATACTGATATTTGAAAGATTCGTTTCATTTGATTTCAGTCCGGCATCATACATCACCACGGAATTCCGTTCGAGAATCTGAAATTCATAATTAAACTCCACGCTGTCCACTGTAAAATCCACCGTATCTTCAAAATACTGACCGTTCGACGTATTCTCTAATCTAAGATAAGCAGTTTCACCCGAAGTTCCATTAACTTTTATAGGTAGCGGCATTTCAAAAAAATCAACAGAAGTATGACTCTGAGATTGATTCACTAAAAAAGCAATTTTGTTTCCGGACTGTTTCCAGCGGATTTCATACTGCGGATATCCCTGTCCATAAATCCAGTCGTTCATAAAACCCGAAAAATCTTTCCCTGTACTTTGCTGAAGCGACCCCGAAAAATCTCCTGTTTCTGCATAAGCGTAAGCAAGAGCCGGGCGTGCAGCGTAATCCTTCAGAGCCTGATAAAAGGCATCATCACCGAGAATCCACTTTATCATTCTCAGTACATATCCGCCTTTGGAGTAGCTGAGTCTTCCATTGAAAATCGTGTAAATATCGCCAAGCAACGCATCCGAAACATATACTGAACCGGACGGAAGACTTGTAATATAGTCTTTCTGCCCCTGTAGATACTGCATGAACTGCTGATGATTCATCAAAAATTTTTCATTATTAAGATGCTGTCCGAAAGTGGCAAAACCCTCATTGAGCCAGATGTCGTTCCATGTCCGGCAGGTGATTTTGTCTCCGAACCACTGATGGGCAAGCTCGTGAGCAATCAGGTCTTCTGTCCACATTCCCATTGAAGTCATCGTGGCATGTTCCATTCCGCCTCCCAAAGTCATCTCCATGTGTCCGTATTTTTCATTCCGGTAAGGATATGGCCCGAAATGTTCTTCAAACATTTCCATCAGCTGTTTTGCCCATTCCAGATTGTTCTGCACATAAGAATTGGAATCCGAATGTGGGAAAAGATAGTTCACAAACGGAAACGGCGGATTCCCCATGGTGCTGTTCTGCTTTACATAATTGCTTACTCCGATGGCAATCAGATAGGCAGGAATCGGATATTCGGTTTTCCAGAAAGCGGTTTTCCATCCGGCATTTTCGGTTTCGGAAATCAGCGTTCCGTTCCCCGCCGTGCTGTATTGTGCCGGTGCGGTAATAAGGAGGTCTACCCTTTCCACCTTGTCATTCAGGCTTTGTTTGGCGGGAAACCACTCCCGTGAACCATAAGGTTCTGTAAGCGTGAAAGCTACTTTCCCCGTACTGTGGTTTGCAAAATAAATCCCATTGTTGCTTGTTTCGGGAACTCCGGAATATTTAATGGAAAGCGAATCGGTCGTACCGGACTGAATTTCATTATTAAAATCAATACGGATTTCTTTAGTCGAAAACTGTGTGAAATTCACAGAATTTCCATGATACAGCACTTCGGAAACGGTGAGATTGTTCGTTAAATCAAAATAAATACTGTTCAGATTTTCATTCGGAATAAAATGGGAAGTAACTTTTCCGGAAATGAACTGCACTTCGGGATTTACCGTAAGTTCAATCCTCTGATAACGGAGGTCGTAATTCAATGTATTGGGATTGACATTAAAGTTTGAAAGTTTCTGAAAACGTCCAGCTTCGCCCATTCGGTGGGCTTTCATTTCCGTTTTTTCCGATTGTGAAAACAATGAAACGGAAAGCATCACCATTAAAAAAGTACAAATATTTTTCATAAGATAACTGATTCAAATTCAAAGATAAAGATAAAAAAACCTTTCAACTTAAAAGCTGAAAGGTTCATAATATTTCATTTCAAATGAATTTAGTAGGAATACACCGGCTCTAACAACTGTTCCATTCTGTATTTCACCTGGTCTACAGAGCCACCGTAATTATTGACAAGAAGGGAGAAAACCAGTGTTTTTCCGGTGTAAGTTTTTATGTATCCTGCAAGGGCTTTTACTTTATTTAAAGTTCCTGTTTTTGCATGAACGATTCCGTATCCCGAACCAGTGAACATTTTTTTCAATGTTCCGCTTTGTCCGCCGATTGGAAGCGATTCAAAATAGGCATTGAAATATTCTTTATCCATCAGCGATGTAAGGAATTTCACCTGAGAAATCGGAGTTACGCTGTGGCTTCGGGAAAGCCCGCTTCCATCCACATAATTCAGTCCCAAAGTATCAAATCCTACACTTTTAAGATGTTCCACAACTACTTCTTTCCCTGTTTCCAAAGTCTGGTCGCCTTTTTTCTGGAAACCGACCATTCTGAGCGTGGCCTCTGCAAGAGCATTATCACTTTTTTGATTGGTATAATACACAATATCTTTCAGAAGTGGAGATTTGTAAGCCGTAATCAGATTTCTGGCTTCTGGCTGGTAATCTAACAACTTATTAACAACTTTACCGGAAACGGCAATTCCTCTTTTCACCATATTGGCTCTCAAGTTATTGGCAAGGTATGCGGGAGCATCGGGAAGTTTGGTGGTAAGGGTATTTCCGGAAAAATCATCCGTATAAACGATTTTTGAGGTATAAGGCGAAATGTAGAAATATTTTTTTGATTCATCGAAAGGATTCGACTGCTTCACCACTGATTTTTCTTTCTTCGGGTCTGTATCTGCGGTACTTCCGACAGGGAGATAATAACTTCCATGCTCCATCCATACAATGTTGGCAGGAAGGTGATTCATTTTACTCTGCTTGAAAAAAGCGGTCTGGATAATAATATCTCCCGAAACACGCTTAATTCCCGTTTCTTTCATTTTATCAATAAATTCATTGATAATCGAGCTGTACGTGCTTGCTCCGGCTTTTCCGGTTCCCAATGAAGGGTCGCCGCTTCCTACGATATACAGATTGCCGTTCAGCACTCCTGTTTCGTCAATCGTCCCGGAATATTCCAGTTGTGTTATCCATTTGAAATTCTCACCCAGCAAATCCATTGCAGTATCTGTAGTGAGAAGTTTGGTGGTAGATGCGGGAATCAGCGGAGTATTTTCGTTGTAAGAACTGACTACTTTTTTGGTTTTCGGGTCGTAAACAACAAATCCCCAACTCGCATTTTTGAGAACAGGGTCGTTCATCATTCCCTCAAGAGTGATGTCTATTCTGTCTTTCGGGCTTAAAATGACATTGGAAACAGCGTTGGATATTGCGGAAGCACTTATCGTTTTCACCTGATTTTCGTACATCTGAGAATACGGAGATGCCAAATTACTGCCCTGCCCTGAAAGCATTCCAGCAATTACAACCGAAAAACCGGTAAGGTAATTTTTAAGTCTTGTCATCAATATTTTTTCAAATTTGAATTAGCAAAAGAAACCGGCGGAACTCAGCTTTTTTTTGCTTTCACACATTCATTAACGTTCAAAAATAAAAATTATTATTGAAAATCAGCACGTTAATTGCGTAAAAAGGACTTAAATTTTGTTAAAAAATGTTAAAAATCAACAAAAACCCCTTTTTTGATAGAACGGTAGGCTGTAATTTCTTCAAATTCATCGAAACTTTTCAGAATCAGAGATTTATATTGTTCAAACTTTTTTCCTCGCGGAAGTTTAAGCATAATCTGAAACTGATACAAGGTGTTCAGCCTTGCAATCGGTGATTTTTCAGGACCGAAAATACACTCTTCGGGAAGATGTTTCCTCAGCACCGAACCCATAAACTGCGAAGCACGGAAAACCTTGTCTTCTTTCCGGTGTTTCAGTTCAATCAAAATCAGTCTCGTATACGGCGGATAATGGAATTTCTGCCGTTCCTGAAGAAAATAATCGTAAATTTTTCCGGAATCTTTCTGCTGAATCAGTTCAAAAACCGGATGTTGAGGATTGAACGTCTGAATCACCACTTTTCCGTTTCCGGAAGTTCTTCCCGTCCTTCCCGCAATCTGTGTTATCAGCTGGAATGCCCGTTCCTCCGCACGGAAATCCTGAACATAGAGCATTTGGTCGGCACGCGGAATACCCACGAGTTCTATATGGTCAAAATCCAATCCTTTGGAAATCATCTGCGTTCCGACGATGATGTCGGTTTCGCGGTTTTCTATTTTTTCATACAGTTTTTCATAGGCAAATTTCTTCCTCATCGAATCCACATCCATTCTGTCTGCTTCCGCATCGGGAAAGAGTTTCGTGATTTTTTCATGAATCTGTTCCACGCCGACACCTCTTTCATTGAGGTTCTGCGAATGGCATTTCGGGCAGAATAAGGGTTTTGAGGCACGCTGTCCGCAGTAATGGCATTTCATTTCGTTGGACGATTTGTGGTACGTCATTACCACATCGCAGTTGGAGCAATACGTTACATATCCGCAACTTTCACATTCCACGACATTGGCGTAACCACGGCGGTTGTGGAAAATCATCACCTGATTTCCGGCATCCAGATTTCCCTGAATCTGATGAATCAGCTCCGTAGAAAAATCCCCCGAAACTTTTTTGGAATCCTGCGCTTCCTTAAAATTAATAATCTCGTATTCAGGGAGTTTCACACCGCCGAAACGTTCTTCCAGAAAAACATAACGCAACTTATCCTTTTGTGAGGCAAAAAAACTTTCCACAGACGGCGTTGCAGAGCCCAGAATCACTTTTGCTCCATAAAAAACAGCCAGCATCTGCGACGCATCTTTGGCATTGAAATACGGCGAAACTTCTTTCGGTTTGTAGGCGCTGTCGTGTTCTTCATCCACAATAATCAATCCTAAATTCTGATACGGAAGAAACAGTGCATTTCTCGTCCCGATAAGGATTTTCAGTTCGTTGTTTCTGATTTTCCGCCAAACTTCCACCCGTTCAAAATCGGTGAGTTTCTGATGATAAAACCCGACCTGCTTTCCGTATTTTTTTTCCAGCCTTTGGCTCATCTGTTTGGCAAGCGAAATTTCGGGAACGAGGAACAGAACGTTTTTATTTTCTGCGAGTGTTTTTTCGATTTTATCGAGGTAAAGATGCGTTTTCCCCGAAGAAGTTACTCCATGAAGAAGCACGTTTTTATTTTCGTCAAATGCTTTGTCGATTTCTGCCGAAGCCTGAAGCTGTTTTTCGGAAAGATGTTCGAGTTCTTCGGTGTCGCCTTCGTATTGTTCCAGGCGGTCTTTCTGAAGAAAATATTCGGTAACTAAACCTTTGTCCAAAAGGGATTTCAACTGCTGATGCGCAAATTCCCTTTCCGCAAAAACATCGGATTTCCGAACCGGAACATCGGGATTTTCACTCTGTTTTGAAAGAAGCAAAAGGAACAGCTCTTTCTGTTTCGGAGCTTTGTCAAGACCGGAAAGAACGGAAGCGAGATTTTCATTTTGAAGCATATTTTCTTCAATTTTCAAATAAGCAATTTCCTTTGCCCTGTATTTTTCCGCAATTTTTTCGTCGACTTCTATGTATTGGAGGTCAATCAGCGCATTAATCGTGCGGATTAAATCTTTTTTCGGAATAAAGGCTTCAATGTCGGAAAGGTTGATTAACGGTTTCACTTCCAGAGCCTGAATCAGATGAAGCTCGTGGGCATCCAGAATTTCGTAATCTATCCGAGCATTGGATTTAAGTTTCAAATAGGTTTCACTTTCTAATTTCAAAGAGCCGGGAAATGCAAAACGATAGATTTCACCGATATTGCAGAGGTAATACTCCGACAGCCATTTCCAAAATCCAAGCTGTTCTTCAGGCAGAATCGGAACTTCATCCAAAGTGCTGATAATGCTTTTCGGAACAAAATTTTCGGGAGCAGAATCATGCAGTTCCGAAACAATTCCGGTATAGATTTTTTTCCCTCCAAAAGGAATCAGCACCCTCATTCCGATTCGGATTTCGGAAATTAGTTCTTCGGGAACGCTGTAAGTAAAGGTTCCTTTCAGATTAAGCGGAAGAATGATTTGGGCGTAGTTCAAATGGATGAAATTTAAGACAAAAATAGGATAAGTTTAATAAAAAAATTGGGTTCTTCGACAAAAATTGTGGATTTTAAAATTAACATTTATCTATAAATTCTAAATTCCTAAACCTAAAATTTTAATGAGTTTGACGAAACCAATGAAAACAACGTAGTTTTATTCGGAAATGACTATTTAGCGCGAATACAAAAAAGAAAATGGATTCACAAATATACCTTTATACGGTATCTCTGCTGTGAACTGAAAAAGAGGTTTTTTATTCCCTATATTTGCAGAATAATTCAATATAATGAACATCAAACAAATTATAAAAGACAAAATCTCGGAAATTATTCTGAATCTCTACCAAATCACGGATATTACCCTCGAAATTCAGGAAAACAAAACCGATTTTGAAGGCGATTTTGCCGTGGTGGTTTTTCCTCTGGTAAAAATTCTGAAGAAAAGTCCGGATATCATCGGAGCAGAACTCGGTGAAAAACTGTCTGAACTTGATTTCATAGAAAAAATTCATACCGTAAAAGGGTTTCTCAACATCGTTTTAAAAGACGAATTTTTCAATCAGGCTTTTCATTCCCTGAAAGACAATTATGGAAAAACGGAGCAGAAAAACGAAACCGTAATGGTGGAATATTCTTCCCCAAACACTAATAAGCCCTTGCATTTAGGGCATATCCGCAATAATCTTCTCGGATATTCCGTAGCGCAGATTCTGAAAGAAGACGGCTACAACGTCATCAAAACCCAAATCATCAACGACAGAGGAATCCACATCTGCAAATCCATGCTCGCTTGGGAAAAATCCGGAAAAGGAGAAACTCCCGAATCCACAAATCTGAAAGGCGACAAGCTCGTCGGGAACTATTATGTGGAATTTGATAAAAATTATAAAAAAGAAATCTCCGAACTCGTAGAATCCGGAATTTCCGAAGACGATGCCAAAAAACAGGCACCGTCCATACTCGAAGCTCAAAAAATGCTTTTAGACTGGGAAAACGGCAACGAACAGGTACGAGACCTCTGGAAAACCATGAACCAGTGGGTGTACGACGGTTTTGCTCAGACTTATAAAAGGTTAGGCGTGGATTTCGAACAGGTGCAGTATGAAAGCAACACCTATCTTCTCGGAAAAGATTTGATTCAGGAAGGTCTGGAAAAAGGGATTTTCTACAAAAAAGACGACGGCTCCGTATGGATAGATTTGTCGGATGAAGGATTGGACCAGAAACTTCTTCTGCGTTCGGACGGAACTTCCGTGTACATGACACAGGATTTGGGAACGGCGGTGGAACGTTTTAAAGACAACGACATTCAAAGGCTGATTTATACGGTAGGAAACGAACAGGATTACCATTTTCAGGTGCTGTTCAAAATTCTGAAAAAACTCGGTTATGCATGGGCAGACCAGCTTTATCACCTTTCTTACGGAATGGTGGAACTTCCCGCAGGCAAAATGAAATCCCGCGAAGGAACAGTTGTGGATGCTGATGATTTGGTGGAAGAAATGTACCTTACAGCAAAAGAAAAAGCACAGGAACTCGGAAAATTAGAGAATTTAACGGAAGAAGAAAAAGAAAAATCCTACGAAACAGTTGGTTTAGGCGCATTGAAATACTTCATCCTGAAAGTTGACCCGAAGAAAAAAATGCTTTTCAATCCTGCGGAAAGTATCGACTTTAACGGAAATACAGGGCCTTTCATTCAGTATACGTATGCGAGAATCCGGTCGCTTCTGGAAAGAGCCGGAACGGTTGGCAATTTCAACGGAAATATTGCTCTGAACAAGAATGAAAAAGAACTGATTGTTCTCCTTTCCAATTACCGCGAAGTGGTGGCAAAAGCATCGGAATCCCTTTCTCCTGCTGTCGTTGCCAATTACGTTTATGAAGTGGTGAAAACCTACAATTCATTCTACCAGAACAATCCGATACTGAATAATGAGGATGAAAATGTGAAAAATTTCCGTCTGCAATTATCGGAACTGACCGCCAAAACCATTCGGAAATCGCTTGCGCTTCTCGGAATCGGAACGGTAAACAGGATGTAAAGAGCCAAGTAAAAAGGAAAAAGAGCCAAGTGTTGTTCGGGGTACGAGATGCGAGTTTCGGGGTACGGAATATTCCCCTCTTTCAGAGGGGTGGCAAAAATTTTTGAAGAAAATTTTTGACGGGGTGTTACTTTGAAAATTTGAAATGGCTTGATTATGTTTGATTTTGTTTGATTTTGTTTGAAATAGTTTGAAATAGTTTGAAATAGTTTGAATATTAAATCCTAATTGAAAACTTCCATCTTCGTGCTTCCATCATCCAACCCGAAAACCTGAAACCAACTATGCAAATTGATTTCCAACATATCGAAATAAAATCCCTTTATCCAAAAACCGATTTTGAAGGAAAAATAATTCAGTTTCTGGAAGAATGGCTTTCCAATTCCGAAACCGTGAAAGTACAGACTTCCGGCTCTACCGGAACGCCCAAAATTTTTGAGATTGAGAAAGAAAAAATGCTCAGTTCCGCAAAGATGACCTGCGATTTTCTGGGTTTAAAATCAGGAGATTCCGCATTGTTGTGTCTTCCGGTGGAATACATTTCAGGGAAAATGATGATTGTGCGTTCCTTTGAAAGAAAACTGAAACTCCGAATCGAAAATCCGTCCGTAAAACCGCTTGAAAACTTAGAGGAAAAAATTGATTTTTGTGCGATGACACCTTTGCAGGTTGAAAATTCTTTAGACAAAATTCATCTTATCAAAAACCTGATTATCGGTGGTGCTTCCGTTTCCGAATCTTTAAAAAAGAAAATATATTTGCACCTTGCACCTTGCACCTTGCACCTTGCACCTAAAATCTACGAAACTTATGGAATGTCCGAAACCCTTTCCCACATTGCTTTGAAAGAAATTTATCCGAAAGAAGACCGATATTTCAAAGTGTTTGACGGAATCGATATTTCTCTGGACGAGAGAGGCTGCCTGAAAATCAATGCTCCGAAACTGAATTCCGAAATTTTGCAGACGAATGATTTGGTGGAAATTAAGGGTAAAAATGAGTTTCGGTTTTTAGGAAGAATAGATAATGTGATTAATTCCGGCGGAGCGAAAATTTTCTCCGAAGAATTGGAAGCATTCGTGAAAAAACACATTCCGAATGAAGTGGTTTTTCTCGGAATTCCTGATGAGGTTTTGGGACAGAAACTGGTTTTGGTTGTAGAGACGCGAGATACGAGATACGAGATACAAGACAATTTCAAATTTCAAATTTCAAATTTCAAATTTGAAAAATCTTTTCATCGTCCGAAAGACATTATCTTTGTTGATGAAATCCCGCGAACGCCGAATGGGAAAGTGAATCGGCTGGAATTATTAAAATTAATTTTAGAAGACATGTAAAAGTCTTGTATCTTGGCTCTTGATTCTAATAATCTATTTAAAATGAAAAACTTCACCACAGAATTGTCCTACAAAACTTCCCGTTCCTCAGGAGCTGGCGGACAAAACGTGAACAAAGTGGAAACCGCCGTTACCGTAATGTGGAATGTTTCGGAATCGGAGTTTTTCAGTGAGGAAGAAAAGCAGAGAATCTCCGAAAAACTGAAAAACAGAATCAATGCCGACGGAATTTTGCAATTAACCGTTTCGGAATCGCGGACACAACTTCAAAACAAAAAAATCGCCACGGAAAAAATTCTGGATTTTGTAAACAAAGCATTATTTGTTCCTAAAAAACGTCTGAAAACAAAACCGTCCAAAGCATCAAAAGAAAAACGCCTGAATCAGAAAAAGCAACATTCAGAGAAAAAAGAAAACAGGAAATTTAGGTTTTAGAACCAAGATTCAAGAGCCAAGATTCAAGATTATAGACACTAAACGAAAAGTCTTAAATCTTGGTTCTCGGTTCTTGAATCCAAAGTATTATCTTTGCCAAAATATTAATAAAAATGAGCAACAGAGTAATTTCAGATTTTATCGAAAAATATTATCTCCATTTCAATGCGGCGGCGTTGGTAGATGCTTCCAAAGGATATGTAGCACACTTGAAAGACGGCGGAAAAATGCTGATTTCTTTGGGCGGAGCGATGTCCACAGCAGAATTGGGGAAAATTCTTGCCGAAATGATTCGTCAGGACAAAGTGCATATTATTTCCTGCACCGGAGCGAACCTTGAAGAAGATGTGATGAACCTTGTGGCACATTCTCACTACAAAAGAGTTCCGAATTACCGTGATTTGACTCCTGAACAGGAAAGAGAACTTCTTGATAATCACTACAATAGAGTTACGGACACCTGTATTCCCGAAGAAGAAGCGTTCCGAAGATTGCAGCAGCATCTGGAAGACGTTTGGCACGCAGCAGAGGACAAAGGCGAAAGATATTTTCCGCACGAATATTTGTATCAGGTTATCAATTCCGGAATTTTGGAGCAGTATTACGAAATCGACCCGAAAGATTCGTGGATGGTTGCAGCAGCACAGAAAAATCTGCCGATAGTTTGTCCGGGTTGGGAAGATTCCACTACGGGAAATATTTTTGCTTCCAATGTGATTAAAGGTCAGCTGAAAGCCGATACCGTAAAATCCGGAATCGAATACATGATTTATCTTACGGAGTGGTACAGAGCCAATTCGGGAGGAAAAGGCGTTGGATTTTTCCAGATTGGAGGAGGAATTTCAGGAGATTTCCCGATTTGTGTGGTTCCGATGATGTATCAGGATTTGAAGTGGGAAGATGTTCCGTTCTGGTCTTATTTCTGTCAGATTTCCGATTCTACGACATCTTACGGTTCATATTCCGGAGCAGTTCCGAATGAAAAAATCACTTGGGGAAAACTGGACATCGACACACCGAAATTTGTTGTAGAAAGTGATGCTACGATTTGTGCACCGCTGATGTTTACGTATGTTTTGGAAAATTAATAAAGACGAAAATTTATAGTTAAATGTTAATTTTAAAATTCACAATTTTTGTCGAAGAACCAATATTTTTGAAAATAGACATTTTATGAAAAAAATGAGAACAAGTCTTAGAACGACTTCAGTATTATTAGGCTTAAGTTTGTTGTTAGTTTCATGTACAACTGACACTAATGAAGGTATGGAAAGTAATGATTCAATTAAGTCAGGGAAAAGTATAGATAAGTTGTAATTTTCCCGAAAATTTTCATCAAATTCGCAGTATGAATGATACATTTATTGGAGTGTATAGTATGGCTTGTGCATTCTTATTTTCCGGAATTTTATCCTTTGAATTATTTAAACTATTAAGGAATAAAATTATTTTTAATATTTTACTGATTATTTCAATTACAATTATAGTGATAGCAATATGCAGGTTAGATTTTGGAAATAAGAACTCAATTATTCAATTTTCTTTTGCTGTCTCAAACCTTCTTTTTTTATATTTTTATAAAGTTTTAGATAAGCATTATCTCAAAAAATACAACAGGCATCTTATATTTGCTCCAAGATATAATTTATTCAACGACCCAGAGCAAGAACTACAGTCATTTAAAGAAATTTTTTATCAGGTTCTTTTCCTGATGTTTCCAATGTTAGTAGCGATAATTTTAGATAAATACCTGTAAAATCAAATAATAAAACAGTGGCAAAACTCAAAACCGTTTATTTCTGTCAGAATTGCGGAACGCAGTATCCGCAATGGCACGGACAATGCAAAAATTGCGAGCAGTGGAACACTTTGGTAGAAGAAGTCGTGGAAAAATCGGCTTCAAAATCTTCCGTTTCCAAATCCAAACAGCATATCATCAACATCATCGAAGTCGAAACCAATGAAGAACCAAGAATCCTCACGCCGTCGGAAGAACTGAACCGTGTTTTGGGAGGAGGAATTGTGCTGGGTTCGGTTACGTTAATCGGCGGAGAACCGGGAATCGGGAAATCGACTTTACTGCTTCAACTGGCTCTGAAAATGAAGAAAAAAATTCTTTATGTTTCGGGCGAGGAATCGGCTTCGCAAATCAAAATGAGAGCCGACAGATTAACGGAAATCCAAAATCCGAATTGCTACCTTTTTACCGAAACTTCTGTGGAAAAAATCCTTCACGAAGCCCAAAAACTTGAGCCCGATTTTGTAATTATTGATTCCATTCAAACATTGCAATCGTCATTAATTGAGAGTTCGCCGGGTTCGGTTTCGCAGATTCGGGAATGTTCCAACGAAATCATCAAATACGCCAAAGAAAATAATGTTCCGGTGTTTCTGGTCGGTCATATCACGAAAGACGGACAGATTGCCGGACCGAAAGTTTTGGAACACATGGTCGATGTCGTTCTGAATTTTGACGGCGACAGAAATCATCTTTTCCGATTGCTTCGGGCGAATAAAAACCGTTTCGGCTCGACTTCCGAAATCGGGATTTATGAAATGATTTCGCAGGGTTTGAAAGAAATTAAAAATCCGTCTCAGATTCTCATTACCAAAAAATTTGAAGAACTTTCGGGAAACGCTGTTGCCGTAACTTTGGAGGGAAACCGCCCGATGTTGCTGGAAATTCAGGCGTTGGTTTCTACTGCGGTTTACGGAACTCCGCAACGAAGTTCGACAGGTTTTGATGCGAAACGGCTGAATATGCTTCTCGCTGTTCTGGAAAAAAGAGCCGGTTTTCAGTTGGGAGCGAAAGACGTTTTCCTCAATATCACAGGCGGAATCAAAACCGATGACCCTGCTTTGGATTTGGCGGTTGTGGCTTCCATTTTGTCGAGTAATGAAGATATTGCGATTTCCGAACATTTTTGTTTTGCGGGAGAAATCGGTCTGAGCGGAGAAATCCGTCCGGTCGCTCAAATCGAACAGCGAATTACCGAAGCCGAAAAATTAGGCTATGAAAAGATTTTTGTTTCCAATTTGAATAAAATTCCGAAGAAAAAATACGGTATCAAAATCGAGGAAGTGAGTAAGATTGAGGATTTTGCGGAAAGGTTGTTTTAAAACAGCAAAAAACAACAAAAATGCTTTTCTTATTAAGCAATAATTTATATTTTTGCTTTTTAAATAAAGCAAATTATGGAAACGTTATTATTAGAATTTCAGAATAAAATTGCACAGACTGCGATAAAAATACAGCGTTATCTTCTTCATACTATTGATTTGAACAACCGTTTGATTGCCGTAAAAGGAGCAAGAGGTTCGGGAAAAACAACCTTGCTTCTGCAAATTGCTAAACTCCATTTGCCTCTGAAATCCACGCTTTATGTGAGTTTAGACCATATTTATTTTTTTGAAAATAAATTGTATGATTTGGCAAAACAGTTTGCTCAGTTTGGAGGAACACATTTATTGTTGGACGAAGTGCATAAATACCCGAACTGGTCAAGGGAAATCAAACTGATTTACGACAATTTTCCCGAACTCAACGTGATTTTTACCTCGTCTTCAATGCTCGAAATTTATAAATCCGAATCGGATTTGAGCCGAAGAGCGGTTTCTTATGATTTAAAAGAATTGTCTTTCAGAGAATTTATTTTGTTTGAAACAAAAAAGTCGCTTCCCGTTTACTCTTTTTCGGAAATTTTGGAGAATCACAATGCCTTTGCCACCGAAATTTTGGAAGAAATAAAACCCTTACCATTGTTTGAAAAGTACCTGAAAATGGGAGTTTATCCTTATTACAAAGAAAACGAAAATCTTTACATTCAAAAACTGCAAAACACGATTAACCTTATTATCGAAGTCGATATTAATGCGGTGGAAGATTTGCAGTACGACACTTTGGTAAAGCTGAAAAAGCTGTTGATAGCCGTTGCTTCGAGTGCTCCGTTCACACCGAACATTACAAAATTGAGTGAAAAAGTGGGTGTTTCCAGAAATATGCTGGTGCAATCTATCAAAATTTTGGAACGTGCAGGTTTGGTAAACGAGTTATACAAAGACAATTCCGGCATTGGTGTTTTGACAAAGCCTGAAAAATTATACCTCAACAATACCAATCTGATGTATGCATTAGCCAAAGAAAATACCAATGCAGGAAATGTGCGGGAAACGTTTTTTTTCAATCAGTTCAAAGGTTTACACGAAATAAACCGCTCTGAAACCGCCGATTTTGTGATTGATAAAACCTACATTTTTGAGATTGGCGGAAAAAACAAAACCAAAAAACAAATAGCTGGTTCGCACAATGCTTATCTTGCCAAAGATGATATTGAAATCGGTTTTGAGAATATAATTCCGGTGTGGTTGTTTGGGTTTATGTATTGATGAAACCGAATAATTTTAAATTTTAAAACGTTACAAATGAACTACCTCGCTCATTCCTTTCTCGCTTTTTCCGACGGACAGATTGTCGGGCAGTTTCTGGAAGATGTTATCAGGAACAGTGAGCGATTTTCTTTCCCCGAAGAAATGCAAAAGGGAATTAGGCTTCATCGGGAAGTGGATACTTTTACGGATTCTCACGCTGCAATCAGTGAAGCGAAGAAGATTTTTTCGCCTTTGGTTCGGCTGTATTCGGGAGCGTTTGTAGATGTGGCGATGGATTATTTTCTGGCAAATGATGTGCAGATTTTCACTTCGGAAAGCTTGAAAAATCATTCACAAAAAGTATATCGGGTTTTGAATGAAAATGCTGAATATTTCCCCGAAAATTTCCAAAAAATGCTTTTCTATATGGAAAAAGACGACTGGCTCTACAATTACCGCAACGATTGGGGAATAGAATTCAGTATGAAAAACGTTCTTCGGAAAGCGAAATATTTAGATGAAAACATTCCTGTTTTTGAATGTTTTTTAGAGCATAAAAAGGAGTTGCAGGATTGTTATGATGTGTTTTTTCCGGAACTTTTGGGGTTTGTGAAGTCTTTTTAACCACAAAGAACACTAAGTTTTTCACAAAGAACACAATCTTTTGTCTTGGTTCTTGGCTCTTGTTTCTTGGCTCTTTAAAATTGTTGATACAAATATTTATCGGGATAATTCAGTTTTTCGCTTTTCCGTTTTCCGCCGACGATAATATGGATGATATTCATCTGGTCGTCAAAAAGATTATAAATAAAACTTACGGCAGTTTCTACTTTTTTCGGATTTTCAACCGATTCGGATTCGAGGAAAATTTCTACGCTTTCTTTATCTTCTTCGTAGCCGATGTAATTTACTTTCAAAAATTGGTTGTTTACTTTTAATTTAAGTGATTCCGAAGCGTAATTTTTCAGGGCTTCGTTCATTTCTTTTTCAAATTTCTTGTCTTGGAAATGCACACTTTTTTTGAATTTATCATTCACGGCATTTTCCAAATCGTCCATAAAAAACCGTCCCGTAATTTCAAAGGTTTTGGTTTTTTGATTGTAATTAAATTCCACAGAACCAACGTGATAAGGGTGTGGTTTGAAAGAAACAAGACACAAGGCAAAAGAAAAAAGAAGAAATATTTTTAAAAGAAATTTCATTGCTTTAAAAGTTTGGGGATTTTTCGTGGATTTTCGCGCATATCGAAAAATAGCAGAACTTTTATTTTTTCTTTTTCCTCCCGAAAAAACATTCTTATATGTCTTTTTCCGATGAGTGCGGAACGAATGTTTTTATATTCTTTCTGATATTGATGAAAATTGCCGCTTTTCAGATTTTCTAAAACTACGGAAATGTCGTTCAGAAGAATATCAGCTTCTCTGTCCGTCCATACTCTCTTTAAAAAATCAATGTTTTCTTTCAGTGAAAATTTTGCTATTTCTGAATATTCAACCTGCATCTTTCTTCGTCAATAAATTTCATAAAATCTTCGTGAGAAATCATATCCTCATCTTTCAGATTATCAGCATAATCCGATAATGCTTCATATACATAATCCGGAATTTCATTTTCACGGTTTTCGTAGGAGGAATCCTTCACGGTTACCCCTTTTATGCTTTCCAGATATTTTTTGATTGCAGGAATATCGTTCCTGTTTTCTATTTCTACGATTAAAGTCATTGCCGTAATTTTCAACAAAGTTAAAATAAAATTTGTATTATAGCATTTCAAAAAAAACATTGACAAATGCAGGATTTTTTATTTTACTTAAAACTCGGTTGGGAGCATATTATTTCGCTCGACGCTTTAGACCACCAATTATTTATATTGGCTCTGATAGCCGTTTATTCTTACAACGATTTCAAAAAAATCCTGATTCTGGTTACCGCTTTTACAATCGGACATTCCATTACACTGGCTTTGAGTGTTCTGGATATTGTGAGAATTTCCTCAAATTGGGTGGAATTTCTGATTCCGCTTACCATTGCCATTACCGCATTCGACAATATTTTGATGAAAAACAACCAGAAAAGTTTAATGAAAATGAATTATTATCTCGCTTTAATTTTCGGACTGATTCACGGAATGGGTTTTGCGAATACGGCAAGAATGATGCTGGCGAAAGAACAAAGTATTTTTACTCCGCTTTTGGGCTTTAATATCGGTCTGGAATTAGGACAGATTGTAGTGGTCATCACAATTTTCGTAGTTTTATTTATCTTGTTAAAGATTTTCAGAGTCAATCGGAAAGACTGGATTATGTTTGTTTCTTCAGGAGTTTTTGCACTTTCCCTGAAAATGGCTTTAGAAAGGATTCCGTTCTAACTGATTGTGTTCGCTGTGGCATATTTTTCTGAATTATGCAGTTATGAAAAATCTCATACTTACTTTTCCTATGTAGATTTTTCCCCGGATCTTGCAAAGAATATTTTGTAAATCAGAAATCCGATTGTCATTCCAAAAGTATTCATCATCACATCATCCAGTTCCGCATAGCCTCTTTTAAAGAAATACTGGCTGAATTCAATGTAATTGATGGCAATGAAAAAAGTTATGAAAAGAGGAATATACCTGCTGAGTTTCGGATACAAAATTCCCAAAAAACCATAAGGAATGAAGCCTGCAATATTTCCTAAAAGATTTCTGTACTTCTCCGTCCCATAATTTTCCTCAAAAATAAGGTGCTTCAAGGTATCAAAAGGATACGCCCTGATTTCATACAGAACCGGGTCTGCAGTACTACGGTTATAGGCAAAAAACATCATATACAAGAGCCAGATTGTATAGACATTGATAAAAACCGGATAAATACTGTATACAATTTTTTTCATCATAAAAAAAAACCCGGCAAAAAACCGGGCTTTATTGGTAAACTTATAATTACGCCTGAACGTTGTTTCCGCCCAATACGAAAGGTTCAACTTCCTTAATTTCTCCGAATTGCTGCTCGTAGTTTGCGATGTTCTGCTGAAGTGCAGACAGAACTCTTTTTGCGTGAAGCGGAGCCAAGATTACTCTTGACCTTACTTGTGCCTGCTGTACTCCCGGCATTAATTGGATAAAATCCAATACGAATTCAGATGGAGAGTGGTTTACTAATGCTAAATTACAATATGCACCAGCAGCTACCATCTCGTTTAGTTGAATGTTGATGTTGTTCGGGTCGTTGTTTTGATTGTTGTCCATTTTAAATTTTGTTTAAAAGTTTAAGGTTTAAAGTTCAAAGTTAAGGAAAAGGCAGTTAAAAACCTTGAACCTTAAACTTTGAACTTTGAATAATTTATTAATTCAGGTCTTCAAATTCCTTTTTAGAGCCTACGATGACGTTCTGATATTCTTTCAGTCCGGTTCCGGCAGGAATTCTGTGTCCTACGATTACGTTTTCTTTCAGACCGTTCAGTTCGTCCACTTTTCCGGCTACTGCGGCTTCGTTCAGAACTTTTGTAGTTTCCTGGAACGATGCTGCGGACATAAAGGATTTGGTTTGAAGTGCCGCTCTGGTAATTCCCTGAAGAACCGGAGTTGCTGTTGCAGGAAGGGCTTCACGTACTTCTACCAGCTTCAGGTCTTCACGTTTCAATTTGGAATTTTCATCACGAAGCTCTCTTGCCGTAATCATCTGTCCCGGTTTGAATTCTTTGGAATCTCCTGCGTCCATCACGACTTTCATTCCGAAAATACGGTTGTTTTCTTCAAGGAAATCGTATTTGTGTTCCAAAGCACCTTCAAGGAACTGGGTATCTCCTCCGTCCACAATTTCTACTTTGGTCATCATCTGACGAACGATGATTTCAAAATGTTTGTCGTCGATTTTTACCCCTTGCAAACGGTAAACTTCCTGAATTTCATTCACAATATATTCCTGAACCGCAGTAGGTCCTTTGATTTTCAGAATGTCGTCCGGTGTGATAGAACCGTCGGAAAGCGGAGAACCTGCTCTTACGAAGTCGTTTTCCTGTACCAAAATCTGGTTGGAAAGTTTCACAAGATATGTTTTTCTTTCTCCTGATTTTGCTTCCACGATAAGTTCACGGTTACCTCTCTTGATTTTTCCGTAAGAAACTACTCCGTCGATTTCCGTAACTACGGCAGGGTTGGAAGGGTTTCTTGCTTCAAACAATTCGGTAACTCTCGGAAGACCTCCGGTAATATCCCCTGCTTTTGCAGATTTTCTCGGGATTTTGATTAAGACTTTTCCTGCCTTAATTTTTTCTCCGTCGTTTACCATTAAGTGGGCTCCAACAGGAAGGTTGTACGCTTTCTGCTCAACACCTTTGGCATCTACAACTTTCAAAGTAGGAACGGCTTTTTTGTTTCTGGATTCGGAGATTACTTTTTCCTCGAAACCGGTTTGTTCGTCGATTTCCAACTGGAAAGAAATACCTTGAATGATGTCTTCGTATTCTACTTTACCGGCAGTTTCTGCAATGATTACCGCGTTATACGGGTCCCATCTACAGATTACGTCGCCTTTTTTCACTTTATCGCCCGGCTTCACGGAAAGAATCGAACCATAAGGAACGTTTGCCACCATCAGCGGAGTTCTTGTCGCATTGTCTGCAACCAAACGGAATTCCGTAGAACGGGAAACTACCACTTCGGCTTTGTTTCCGTTTTCGTCTTCGGAAGTAATGGTTCTTACTTCGTCCATTTCCACGATACCGTCTCTTCTTGCCACGATGGAAGGATTTTCGGAAACGTTTCCGGCAGTTCCTCCTTGGTGGAAGGTTCTCAACGTAAGCTGAGTTCCCGGTTCCCCGATGGATTGTGCAGCGATAACTCCTACTGCTTCTCCCATGTGAATCGGTTTTCCTGTTGCAAGGTTTCGTCCGTAACATTTCGCACAGATACCTTTTTTCGCTTCACAGGTCAATGGAGAGCGTACTTCTACGGATTCAAGTCCTGATTCCTGAATTTTTCCTGCCAATTCTTCATTAATGATTGCATCTGCATTCACAAGCAATTCATCGGTTTCAGGGTGGTAAATATCGTGAAGAGAAACTCTACCCAAAATTCTTTCTGAAATAGGTTCTACAATTTCATCATTTTTCTTCAATGCTGAAACTTCTGTTCCTCTTAGTGTTCCACAATCGTCTTCTGTAATGATAACATCTTGGGCTACGTCCACCAATCTTCTCGTTAAATAACCTGCATCGGCAGTTTTAAGAGCGGTATCGGCAAGACCTTTACGAGCACCGTGAGTTGAGATGAAGTATTCCAAAATGGAAAGACCTTCTTTAAAGTTGGCTACAATCGGGTTTTCGATGATTTCTGCTCCGACAGAACCTGCTTTTTGCGGTTTTGCCATTAGTCCTCTCATTCCGGAAAGCTGACGAATCTGCTCCTTAGAACCCCTTGCTCCGGAATCCAGCATCATATATACAGAGTTGAATCCGCCTTGGTCGGTTTTCATTCTGCCCATAATCATTTCGGTAAGTCCGGCGTTGGTGTTTGTCCAAACGTCGATTACCTGATTATAACGCTCCGTATCGGTAATCAATCCCATATTATAGTTGGCTTTGATTTCGTCCACAGTATCTACTGCTTTTGCAATCATCGTTTTCTTTTCTTCCGGGATTACAATATCTCCAAGAGAGAACGAAAGACCACCTTTGAATGCGTTGGCATATCCAAGATTTTTCATATCATCAAGGAATTTCACGGTAGTAGGGAAATCTGTTTCCGCCAAAATTCTTCCGATTACGTTTCTCAATGATTTTTTAGTCAAAAGTTCATTAACATAACCCACTTCTTTCGGAACAATTTGGTTGAATAAAATTCTACCAACCGTAGTTTCGATAAGTTTGATTTCTATTTCTCCGTTTTCGTTTTTCACAGGAAGTTTACATCTTACTTTTGCGTTAAGAGAAACTTTTCCTTCTGCATAAGCGATTTCGGCTTCTTCCGGAGAGTAGAAAGCAAGACCTTCTCCTTTTACTTTGATTTCATCTGTGGAATCAAGCTGTTTAGTCATAAAATACAGACCCAAAACCATATCCTGAGAAGGTACAGTAATCGGAGAACCGTTTGCAGGGTTCAAAATATTTTGAGAACCGAGCATCAATAACTGGGCTTCCAGAATCGCTTCTGGTCCTAATGGCAAGTGAACCGCCATCTGGTCGCCATCGAAGTCGGCGTTAAATGCCGTTGTTACAAGCGGGTGAAGCTGGATTGCTTTACCTTCAATCATTTTCGGCTGGAATGCCTGAATTCCCAATCTGTGAAGCGTAGGTGCTCTGTTCAGAAGAACAGGGTGTCCTTTCATCACGTTTTCAAGGATATCATACACAACAGGTTCTTTTCTGTCGATGATTCTTTTGGCTGATTTTACGGTTTTTACAATTCCCCTTTCAATCAGTTTTCTGATGATAAACGGTTTGTACAATTCCGCAGCCATATCTTTCGGGATACCGCATTCGTGAAGTTGGAGGTTTGGTCCTACAACAATTACGGAACGTGCGGAATAATCCACCCTTTTTCCTAATAAGTTCTGACGGAAACGACCTTGCTTACCCTTCAATGAATCGGAAAGGGATTTCAATGGTCTGTTGCTTTCAGATTTTACTGCGGAAGATTTTCTTGTGTTATCGAAAAGTGAATCCACAGATTCCTGCAACATTCTTTTTTCGTTTCTCAAAATTACTTCCGGAGCTTTGATTTCCAAAAGTCTTTTCAGACGGTTGTTTCTGATGATAACTCTTCTGTAAAGGTCATTCAAATCGGAAGTTGCAAAACGACCTCCGTCCAATGGAACAAGTGGTCTTAATTCCGGCGGTATGACAGGAAGAACACGCATAATCATCCATTCCGGACGGTTAATCATTCTTGTATTCGCACCTCTCAGTGCTTCTACAACATTTAATCTTTTTAATGCTTCCGTTCTTCTTTGTTTTGAACCTTCGTTGTGTGCTTTGTGTCTTAAATCGAAAGACAATGCATCAAGGTCGATTCTTCTCAATAATTCTTCAACGGCTTCCGCACCCATTTTCGCGATGAATTTATTCGGGTCGGAATCGTCAAGATATTGGTTTTCCGCAGGAAGCGTTTCCAGAATATCCAGATATTCTTCCTCTGTTAAAAATTCCATTTCTTCAAAATCGGAACCGTCGGCTTTTTTAGCAATACCTTGCTGGATTACGACATATCTTTCGTAATAGATAATCATATCCAGTTTTTTGGAAGGCAATCCCAAAAGATAACCGATTTTGTTCGGCAAAGAACGGAAATACCAGATGTGAGCCACAGGAACAACAAGATTGATGTGCCCGATACGCTCTCTACGAACTTTTTTCTCCGTAACTTCTACACCACAACGGTCGCAAACGATACCTTTGTAACGGATTCTTTTGTATTTTCCGCAGGCACATTCGTAATCCTTCACAGGTCCGAAGATTTTTTCGCAGAACAAACCGTCTCTTTCCGGCTTGTGCGTTCTGTAATTGATGGTTTCCGGCTTCAGAACTTCTCCTTTGGATTCCCCAAGGATAGATTCCGGCGAAGCCAAACCGATGGTGATTTTATTAAATCTGCTTGATTTATTTTTATTTGACATAACTTTTTTGTTTAAGGTTTAAGGTTTAAAGTTTCAAGTTCAAGGTTTTATGAATTGTATGAAAATTGACATCGCAATTAACCTTAAACATTAAACTTTAAACTTTAAACAAATTTTAAATTACTCTTCCAATCTTACATCAAGTCCAAGACCTTGCAGTTCGTGAAGCAATACATTGAAAGATTCAGGAATACCCGGTTCAGGCATTGCTTCTCCTTTCGCGATGGCTTCATACGTTTTCGCTCTACCAATCACATCATCTGACTTCACTGTTAGGATTTCTCTCAGAATATTTGATGCTCCGAATGCTTCAAGAGCCCAAACCTCCATTTCCCCGAAACGCTGTCCACCGAATTGTGCTTTACCACCAAGAGGCTGCTGCGTAATCAATGAATAAGGTCCGATAGAACGTGCGTGCATTTTGTCATCAACCATATGTCCTAATTTCAGCATATAAATTACGCCGACTGTTGCAGGTTGCGAGAATCTTTCTCCTGTTCCACCGTCGTACAGATATGTTGAACCGTATTTCGGAACACCTGCTTTTTCGGTATATTCCGTAATCTGTTCAAGAGTTGCTCCGTCGAAAATCGGTGTTGCGAATTTCAATCCGAGATTTTTACCTGCCCAGCCGAGAACGGTTTCATAAATCTGACCGATGTTCATACGGGAAGGTACACCAAGCGGATTCAGAACAATATCTACCGGGGTTCCGTCTTCAAGAAACGGCATATCTTCTTCACGAACGATTCTGGAAACGATACCTTTGTTACCGTGGCGACCCGCCATTTTATCTCCTACATTCAGTTTACGTTTTTTAGCGATGTAAACTTTTGCCAATTTCATAATACCGGCAGGAAGTTCGTCCCCGATAGAAACTGCGAATTTTTCACGGTTTTTCGCTCCCATAATATCGTTGTACTTGATTTTATAGTTGTGAATCAGCAGTTTAATCAGTTCGTTTTTATCGTTATCAACAGTCCAGTCTGCACCGCTGATGTTTACGTAATCTTCTACTGACTGAAGTAATTTCAGCGTGAATTTCGCTCCTTTACCGATAACTTCTTCATCAAGGTCATTTTTCACACCCTGAGAAGTTTTACCATTTACAAGTATAGTGAGCTTTTCAATCAGCATATTTCTAAGGTCGTCGAATTTCGCTTTGTAGCTGTTTTCGATTTCTTCCAGTTTCAGCTTTTCTTCGGCTCTCTTTTTCTTGTCTTTTATATTTCTTGAAAATAATTTCTTACCGATAACCACACCTCTCAATGAAGAATCTGCTTTCAATGAAGCATCTTTCACATCACCGGCTTTATCACCGAAAATCGCACGAAGCAGTTTTTCTTCCGGAGTAGGGTCGGATTCTCCTTTCGGAGTGATTTTACCAATCATAATATCTCCCGGCTTCACTTCTGCACCAATTCTAATCATACCGTTTTCATCAAGGTCTTTTGTAGCCTCTTCGGAAACGTTTGGAATATCGGCTGTAAGCTCTTCCATACCTAATTTGGTATCACGAACTTCAAGAGAATATTCATCAACGTGAATTGATGTAAACCAGTCTTCACGAACTACTTTTTCGTTGATTACAATCGCATCCTCAAAGTTGTATCCTTTCCAAGGCATGAACGCTACCACAAGGTTTCTACCAAGAGCAAGTTCTCCGTTTTCAGTGGCATATCCACCGCAAAGCACCTGACCTTTTTCCACTTTGTCGCCTACTCTTACGATTGGCTTCAAAGTAATGGTCGTACTCTGGTTGGTTTTTCTGAATTTAGGAAGTTTATAGGTTTTCGTAGCAGATTCAAACTGTACTAAATCTTCATCTTCATTTCTCTCGTATCTGATAGTGATTTTGGAAGCATCCACATATTCCACAACGCCTTTTCCTTCGGCATTGATAAGAACTCTGGAGTCTACCGCAACTTGCTTTTCAAGACCGGTTCCTACTATCGGAGCCTGAGGCTGTAACAACGGTACTGCCTGGCGCATCATGTTGGAGCCCATCAGCGCACGGTTCGCATCATCATGCTCCAAGAATGGAATCAGTGAAGCGGAAATACCGGAAATCTGGTTCGGAGCTACATCAATTAAATTTACCTGATTGGGCTCTACAACAGGATAATCTCCGTCCAGACGTGCAATGACACGGTCTGTAGAAATCGTTCCGTCTTCTTTCATTTCCACGTTTGCCTGAGCGATGATTTTCGCTTCCTCATCTTCTGCATTCAGATAAATCGGAGCGGAATCAAGCTGAGCTTTACCGTTTTCTACTTTTCTGTACGGCGTTTCAATGAAGCCTAAGTTATTGATTTTCGCATAGATACCCAATGAAGAAATCAAACCGATGTTCGGGCCTTCCGGCGTTTCAATCGGACAAATTCTTCCGTAGTGAGTATGGTGAACGTCTCGTACCTCGAAACCTGCTCTTTCTCTGGAAAGACCACCAGGCCCTAATGCGGACAATCTTCTTTTGTGCGTAACCTCAGAAAGCGGGTTCGTCTGGTCCATGAACTGAGAAAGCTGGTTCGTTCCGAAGAATGAATTGATAACGGAAGTCAGCGTTTTAGCGTTCACCAAATCTACCGGAGTAAAGATTTCGTTGTCTCGAACGTTCATTCTCTCGCGGATGGTTCTTGCAATTCTGGAAAGTCCTACTCCGAACTGTCCTGCAAGCTGTTCACCAACGGTTTTAATTCTTCTGTTGGAAAGGTGGTCGATGTCGTCCACTTCCGCTTTTGAGTTCGCAAGTTCGATAAGGTGGCGAACGATTGCGATGATATCGTCTTTGGTAAGAACCTCTGTATTTTCAGAAATATTCAGTCCTAATTTTTTGTTCAGTCTGTAACGCCCTACTTCACCAAGAGAATATCTCTGCTCGGAGAAGAATAATTTTTCAATAATTCCTCTTGCAGTTTCCTCATCAGGCGGGTCTGCATTACGAAGCTGACGGTAAATATATTCTACCGCTTCTTTTTCGGAGTTGGTAGGGTCTTTCTGCAACGTATTCTGAATGATTGAAAATTCGTTGGAATTTTCTTTGTGAATCAGGATGGATTTTACTCCTGCATCCAGAATCATATCAATGTGTTCTTTTTCAAGAACGGTTTCTCTGTCGAGGATGATTTCGTTTCTTTCAATGGAAACCACTTCACCCGTATCTTCATCCACGAAGTCTTCAAACCATGTGTTCAAAACTCTCGCAGCCAAAGTTCTTCCTTCTACTTTTTTTAATGATGCTTTGGAAACTTTCACTTCTTCCGCAAGGTCGAAAATCTGAAGAATATCTTTATCGGATTCGTAACCGATTGCTCTGAGCAAAGTGGTAAGCGGTAATTTTTTCTTACGGTCGATGTATGCATACATCACGTTGTTGATATCCGTTGTAAATTCCATCCAAGACCCTTTGAAAGGGATAATTCTGGAATAATACAATTTGGTTCCGTTGGCGTGGTACGTTTGTCCGAAGAATACCCCCGGAGAACGGTGAAGCTGTGTTACAATCACACGCTCAGCTCCGTTGATGATAAATGAACCGCTTGGGGTCATATAAGGCACCGGCCCTAAATACACATCCTGAATTACCGTCTGGAAATCCTCGTGTTCCGGGTCTGTACAATACAGTTTTAATCTGGCTTTTAACGGAACGGAATACGTGAGTCCTCTTTCCACGCACTCGTCGATAGAATAACGAGGAGAGTCCACTAAATAATCAAGAAATTCCAGCACGAACTGGTTTCTGGAGTCCGTAATCGGAAAGTTTTCCTGGAAAGTTTTGTAAAGTCCTTCACTTTTTCTGTCTTCAGGCAGGGTATCCAGCTGGAAGAATTCTTTGAATGATTCGAGCTGAACATCCAAAAAATCCGGCGTGATTACCTTTCCTCTCGCAGACGAAAAATTAACTCTTTGATTTCCCTGAGCTTGAGCTTTTGTCTTTGTACTCATAAAATTTTTAGAAAGGGTTAAAAAATATTTTGATTTTCACTTAAAAAATATCAGAAAAAACAAGAAACAAGATAAAAGGAAAAAGGAAAAAGGAAAAAGTGTTTTGGCGCTCACGAAAGACCTTGGCTCTTTTATCTTTTTACTTGGCTCTTTCTAACTGCAACGCCGGTATATCTTTTCACGGAGTAGTGCAAAATATTTTTAGGGTTTTCGGCGGTAAAAAGTGCAGACAGTTATAAACATAAAATCCCTTTCAATGTCATTGAAAGAGTTGAATGTCAATATTTTACTGATTTACAAACAATTATTAGCGCCAAAAGAATTGCAAATGTAGTGATTTTTTTAGGTGTGTGCAAAATTTGGTTTAGCTAAAAAATGTTAAAATATTTTTGAATTAGGCATATAATTAATATTTGTAAAACATCAATAGGAATGGGCTTTAGCCCATTTATAAAAGAGGCAATAGCAAAAAGGCTTTAG
>JASGDB010000141.1:0-2906 GCA_049841315.1 Bergeyella sp.
ACCTCTCCTCCCTTCACATCATCTTCCTCGGCTTCCTCTGGGCCTGCGTCATCGGCATCCCCATCGGCATCCTTTGCGGCGTCTTCGATTTCTTCTCCCGGCTCTTCGAGCCCTTCGTCGACTTCTTCCGCTACATGCCCGCCCCCACCTTCTCCACCCTCCGCGTCGCCGTCCTCCACGCCGGAGACGCCCCGAAAATCGCCCTCAACATCATCGGCACCGTTTTCCAGCTCATCCTCGTCGTCTCCAAAACCACCCGCCTTCTGGACACCCCGCTCCTCGAAGCCGCCCAGACCCTCGGAGCCAAACCCCGCCAGCTCGTCACCCGCGTCGTCCTTCCCGGCATCCTCCCCAATCTTTACAACGACCTCCGCATCCTCCTCGGCTGGGCCTGGACCTGGCTCGTCATCGCAGAACTCATCGGCGTGAAAAGCGGCCTCACCGAATTCATCGAAACCCAGGGCCGCTTCCGCAACTTCGACCGCGTCTTCCCCGTCATCATCCTCATCGGCATCACCGGCTTCACCACCGACCAGATCCTCGCCTGGCTCCACGGCCTCCTCTTCCCCTGGGCCGGAAAATCCGACCGCTTTTCCCGCAGCCTCGCCCGCGCCTTCACCTCGCCCTTCCGCCTCATCTTCTCTCGCCCCACCTCCACCCAACCGCAGGCATGACCGCCACCACGCTTCCCAGCTACCGGAGCCAATCCCCCGAAGTCGCCGCCCGCTTCGACCGCCTCCGCCAGCGCGAAATCGCCCTCAGCGTCCGCGACCTCACCAAACGCTTCGAAACACCACACGGCGAAATCACCGCCCTCGACCACGTCTCCTTCGACGTCCACAAACGCGAACTCCTCTCCGTCATCGGCCCCTCCGGCTGCGGCAAATCCACCCTCGTCCGCATCCTCGCCGGCCTCGAAACCGCCACCTCCGGAGAAGTCCGCGTCTATGACCAACCCGTCTCCGGCCCCGGCTGCGACCGTGGCATGGTCTTCCAAAGCTACACCCTCTTCCCCTGGCTCACCGTCAAACAAAACGTCATGTTCGGCCCCCGCATCGCCGGCCAGGCCACCATCACCGCCGAAAGCGAAGCCCGCCAGTGGATCGAGCTCGTCGGCCTTTCCAAATTCGAAAACTCCTACCCCCACCAGCTCTCCGGCGGCATGAAACAGCGCGTCGCCATCGCCCGCGCCCTCGCCAACCAACCCCGCGTCCTCTTCATGGACGAGCCCTTCGGCGCCCTCGACGCCCAGACCCGCTGCCAGATGCAGTCCTACCTCCTCGAAATCTGGAAAAACGTCGACATCACCATCGTCTTCATCACCCACGATCTCGACGAAGCCGTCTACCTCTCCGACCGCATCCTCGTCCTCGACGCCCACCCCGGCCGCGTCCGCGAACTCATCGAAGTCCCCGTCTCCCGCCCCCGCAGCTTCACGCAGTTCATCGAACCCGAATTCATCGCCACCCGCCACCACATCGACACCCTCATCCACCCAGACCCCTCACACACCCGCGAGGAATTCCCCGTCCTCCGCCTCGCCAAAGCCGACCCCGACGTCCTCTGATCCACCCCTCCCGCATCCTTCCCAAAGAAACCTTATGACAGACATTCCACTCTCCTCCCTCCGCGATGACCTCAAATCCAAAGGCGTCAAATACTGCATCGGCGCCTATGTCGACATCCACGGCATCCCCAAAGGCAAATTCGTCCCCATCGACCACTTCGAGGACTTCGCGAACGGTTCCGAACTCTACACCGGCTACGCCCTCGACGGCCTCGGCCAAAAACCCAACGACGACGAAATCGCCTCCATCCCCGATCTCGAACGCGGCCTGATCCTCCCATGGAACAAGGAAATCGCCTGGTTCCCCGCCGACAACACCTTCCGCGGACAACCCTACCCCATCAACACCCGCGTCGCCCTCAAGCGCCAGCTCGCCGCCGCCGCCGAAATGGGCTTCGGCATGAACCTCGGCATCGAATGCGAACTCTACATCCTCCAGCTCACCGCCGACGGAAAACTCAACGTCCCCAACACCGACGACAACCTCCCCAAAACCTGCTACGACATCAAACGCTTCCTCGACCGCTACCCCTGGCTCGACAAAGTCTCCACCGCCATCAACCACCTCGGCTGGGACCTCTACTCCCTCGACCACGAAGACGGCCACTCCCAGTTCGAGTTCGACTTCAAATACGCCGACGCCCTCACCACCTGCGACCGCTACGTCTTCTTCCGCCTCATGGCCAAACACTACGCCGCGGAAGAAGGCCTCCTCGCCACCTTCATGCCCAAACCCTTCGCCGATAAAACCGGCTCCGGCGCCCACTTCAACATGTCCCTCTACGACATCCACGGTAGCGAAAACCTCTTCAAGCGCCCCCACGCCGAAGACCCGCGCGGCCTCGGCGTCTCCGAACTCGGCTACCAATTCATCGCCGGCATCCTCCGTCACGGCCCCGCCCTCTGCGCCGCCTTCGCCCCCACCGTCAACAGCTACAAGCGCCTCGTCCGCCAGGGCCTCATGAGCTACTACTCCTGGGCACCCGTCTTCAACTCCTTCGGCCGCAACAACCGCACCAACTCCGTGCGCATCCCCATGGCCGGCGGCCGCTGCGAATCCCGCAACGCCGACTCCGCCTGCAACCCCTATCTCGCCGCCGCCCTCGTCCTCGCCGCCGGACTCGAAGGCATCCGTGAAAACCTCGATCCCGGCATCGCCCAGGAAGACAACCTCTACTCCCTCTCCCCCGCCGAACTCACCGCCCGCGGCATCTCCGAGCTTCCCCGCACCCTCCACGAAGCCGTCCACGCCTTCGCCTCCGACCCCTTCGTCGAACAAACCCTCGGCAAGGAACTCCGCGACGAATTCGTCTCCTGCAAATCCGAAGAATGGCGCCAG
>JASGDB010000142.1:0-12036 GCA_049841315.1 Bergeyella sp.
GAGATTGGCATGTTTCTTTTAGATAACGGCATCAATGATTTGTTTGAAAACCCAACTACTGAAGTGCTGGGCGCAGAAGCAAAAGCCGTCGGGCAATGGATTGTAAATTACGCCATGACCAATCCGGAGTTCCGAAATTCTGAAAACTGGAGCAATTTCGTACACGCAGATTTGCAGTTTCAACAATGGGCTATAAACTTTCTGAATCAAAACCCCAATACGACTTGGGAGCAGTTTGAAAATGAGTTTATTACATTTCCTCCTCCAAATACACCAATTGCAAATATTCAAGAATTTTTAAGTGTTTTTGATATTCAACAATCTGCCAATTTAACTGTTTATGCACAAAAAATGTTTGGAGGAAATGGTGTTGGACATGCTTTTATTTCAATATCACAAGGTAATAATACTAGGACATATGGTTTTTATCCAAAATTAGGATTTCCGGGTAATTCTAATGGACCAGGTATATTTGGAAATGATACTGGACATCAATATACTTATGGTTGGAATATTGGAACTATATCACATACTCAACTTCAACAAATTATTGGAAATTCAATTGCTTTTTCTAATAGCGATTATAATGTTTTGATGAATAATTGTAGTGATTTTGCTAATTATGTACTTCAAGTTGCTGGAGTAAGTACAAATGCATCAGGAGTAGACACCCCAAATACTATAATAAATATAATTTCAAGTCATGCACAATATACCAATGGAACAGCACCATAAACCAATTAATGACAAAATCTACTTGTATATTTTGAAAACAATCATGGTTTTATCATTTCTACTCATTTGTAGTATAAATCAAGATGGCTTACCAGTATTTATATATTTATTAATGGTAGTTATTGAGTTTTTTAACAGCTTTAATTATAGTAATATAGGTATAAATTGGGAAGCGGGATTACTCCCAATCTTAGTAATGGGAACACTCATAGTTTTTTGTTCTAATATTAGATATGGAAATTTCAAAATTCTACTATTATGCTTTATAGCGCTATTATTCTTTTTGATTTCCGAAAGTGGAATGTTAAATATAAAAAATTATATTAGTATATCTTATGGCTTTTTAGTTCCTATAATTGTGTTTATTTTAACCTCAACTCTTTTAATAATAAAAGTATTCAAGATTAAAGAAAAACAATAAAATCAATCGGCTTGCGAGAGTTGCAAGCCGATTTTATTTGACAACATAACAACTTTTGAATACTTAGTCGGTGTTGAATATTTCGGGACAACCGTGATTTTTAATGGTTTCCTGTAAAACTTCGGCACACCAATCGGCACTCATCGTGTTGGATAACGACCAGTTCAGAACCTTCCGGCTGTGCAAGTCTATAATCGCCATCAGATACATAAAACCCTTTCGCATCGGGATGTAGGTAATATTGTAATCTTCCCCAAAAACCGTAACATTTAAAAATATAGTTTTTAAAGTATGCCTTTATTCCGATAATAACGGCTGTAGAAGCATTGCAGTATTTTACGCGCTTAGGCGTTTTTGACATCGATGATATTCTGTTGAATTCCTTGGGCGTTTCTTTCGGATTTTGGGTTTTCAAAAGATTTTTCCAGAAAAGCAAAAACCAATTTTAAGGTTCAGAAATAATCAAGGTCGTAGGAATATCCGACAGCCAAAGGCTTTTGGAATCAATCAGATTCTTCCAGCTTTTTCCACTGATGAGCATTAAGTCCTGGCTTTCCAGAAATTTCTTTTCTATAATTTTATCGGAATAGAACGTAATATTGTCCGGCGCAATTTCTTCGATGCCTTTCAGGATTTCCTTAAGTTCTTTGTTCTTCCCGATTTGTCCTGCCGCATCCAGAATGATGATTTTGGAATTATGATTGTTTATCAGTCTTTTCGCATATTCCACGAGATAAAAATCCCCAAGATCAAAAACCGGAATAAACACATGGTCTGCATTTTCAAAATTTTTATTAATCATCACGCCGACCGGAATATTGCTTTTATCCAGAATTTTCAAGGTAAAATCATCGAAGGGCGAGGAATTAAAGATGTATCTTCTTCCTTTCACTGTGTCCAAAAGTCTTTCGGGATTGATAATTTTTGTTGTAAATCCGAGTAATTTTCCTAAAATCGTTCCGTCATAAATCGAACGTCCGAACATCATCAGAAGCAAATCATAATTTCCCCTGTTGGTGATGGCTACCATATCGCTTTCAATATCGGTTGATGCCTTGAACAGCGTTGTTACAGGCAGTTTTAGCTCATGCGAAGCGTTGAGGATTTCCTGAAACTGTTCCTGCTCATACTGTTCCATATCAAAAGCGTGGAGTTCATTTACAGGAGCAATATTCATCGCCGTGATGCTTTTGTCACCGTTCATTTTTTCTGTTAAATTATCTGCCAGCTTCAGCAGTGCGCTTCCGGAATCGGGTTTATCGAACGAAAGCAGGATTTTGTATTTACCGTTTTCGTCTTCATTGTTTTCTTCGTAACGGGATTTTTTTCTGAAAATATAATTGATAAAATCCAGTGCTGGCCCAGTCATAAACGTAGTGAACAGTGCCATTACCACCATCATGGCGAATATTTCCGGGCTGAGTACGCCGAGGTCGTAGCCGATATTTAAAACCACAAGTTCCATTAAACCTCGTGTATTCATCAATGCTCCAATGGTAAAGCTGTCTTTCCATTTGATTCCGAGAAACTTGGAAGTAAGAGCGCTTCCTATGAATTTTCCGGTAATGGCAACGAGAATAATCACGCCTGCGGTTTTCCAAAGGTGAATATCATTCAATAAACCGATTTGTGTACGAAGCCCCGTAAATACAAAGAACAGCGGAAGCAGAAGCACAAGAGCTACATCTTCTATTTTTTCAATAAATAGGTTGCGGAATTTTACGTTTTCAGGCATAATCGCTCCTGCCATAAATGCTCCAAAAAGCGCATGGATTCCGATAACTTCCGTTGTGTAAGCCGACAAAATCAGCGTGAGAAAGAAGATAGCAGCTACGGGTTTGGAGATGCTTCCTTTCCCGGAATGTAATTCTCCTATTCTTTTGAGGAACGGGCGCACTATTTTAATCATTATCAGCACATACGCTATTGCCATAAGGATTACATATACAGAGCTTGCGAAAGAACCTGCTTTTACAATGGCAATCACCGCCGCCAGAATACACCATGCTGTGATATCATCCGCCGCTGCACAGGTAATCACGATAGTTCCGAGCCTGGTTTTCTGCAAATTCCTCTCCTGAACAATTCTCGCAAGAACGGGAAATGCGGTAATGCTCATCGCAATCGCCATGAAAAGTGCAAAAGAGCTGAACTGTACTCCCTGCGGAGCAAATTCCTGATAAATAAAATATGCAAGACCGATTCCTAAAGCGAAAGGAAATATAATGCTTGCATGGCTGATAACGACTGCGTCGCCCGCTTTTTTTCTCAGTACGCCGAGGTCGAGCTCCATTCCGACGATGTACATGAAGAGGATTAAGCCAATCTGGCTGAGAAACTGCAGATTCGGCAGGGATTCTTTCGGGAAAAGAAATGTCGATACTTCAGGGAAATAAAGCCCGAGAAGCGACGGGCCGAGTACAATTCCTGCAATCATCTCACCGATTACGGACGGCTGTTTGATTTTCATACAAATCCAACCGAAAAGTCTCGCAGTAAAAATAATGGCAACAATCTGAAGCAGAAGAAGCGCCAGAGGATGGTGAAGATTTTCTCCGAAAGACACGAGAAAGTTTTCCCAAGTAGTCCCATTGGTTTCGTTTACTTTTACATCTCCTGTTTCAAGGGTTTTTCCTTCAATGAAGAACCAATACATCAGGATGGAGAAAAAAACGATTGTACTTCCGTAGAATATGGCGTTTCTGTACTTTTTCATGTGCAGATATTTATTGTTTTTAGGTAAAATTGCAGTGTCATTAATCTTAATTTGTGTTTCCAAATCACTGCGCTTTCATGCTGTACTATTTTAATCTGAAATCAATGAAAAACAAAAAAAGTGTACTAAGATTGTTCTTCCATTGAAATTACCTTATCTTTTTTAATGTATTGAACGTTACGTTTTCTTTACATTTGATAAAAGTGATTTCAAATTTCGGATTTTTTTCCGGATAATTCAGAAAATACTGTGGGCAGGGTTTTTTTTGAGCTTGGCTTTTGTCAAAATCAATAAATCCGTGGGTAAGAATACTGTCTCTGAGTAATTTCTCGTTAATTTTAAGAGCGCTCATCTGCTCAAGAAACTCCGGCTGGTAGCTGAAATCCTTTGAAAGCGATTCCGCAATCACCCTGCTGTTCGGAAGATAACCGCTGCAGCTTGCGCCTTTTTGGTTTAAAACAAAAAAAACGATAATCAGTCCCGGAACTAATCCGATAAAATAGAATTTTAATTTACGAAGCATTTTTGATTCTGGTTCAAAGTTTAATGTTCAAGGTTCAAAGTTTTAAAATCTCACATCTGAAATCTCGTGTCTCATATCCGGCATCTAAAACAGCAAAAGGTTAATATCATGGTACGTAAGGTCGAAACGGTCGCAGACTGATTTTTTGGTGTGCCTTCCTTTGTACATATAAAGTGAGTCTTTCATTTCATTTTTCTTCAAAAGCGTATTTTCAAAACCGCCTTCTTCATCGTAATTCAGAAGATAGCTTAAAAAGAAATTGGAAATGGCTTTGGTTGTGGTTCTCGGCATTTTGGATGTGAGATTCGGAAGTCCGCAGTGGATAACGCCGTGTTTGATGATGTAGGGGTTTTCCATGTTTGTGAGTTCGGAGGTTTCTACAGCCTTTCCATTATCTATGGTTACATCGATGATGACGCTTCCTTTTTTCATTTTCATCACCATTTCTTCGGTGATTATGGGAGACATATTCATTCTCGGGCACGCCGTAATCACGACATCTGCTCTCCTCAGGCTTTTGGTGAGTTCTTTCGGGTCGATTATTGAGGTCGGAACACGGCTGTCCACCAATGTGTGAAGCCTTCTCAGCTTGGAAAGCGAATTGTCAAAAACTTTTACGCTTGCGCCCAATCCGATGGCGGATTTTGTGGCGAGTTCTCCCACGATTCCCGCACCGATAATCACGACTTCCGTAGGGCGGACTCCTGTGATTCCGCCGAGCATCATTCCATTGGAAAGTGCCAGCAGTTCGGCTGAATAAAGTATGGAAATCGTCCCGGCAATTTCTCCGATGAGCCGGACTAATGCGAGCTGTTTGTATTCATCTTTAATATATTCAAAAGCGATGGCATTCACTTTTTTCGATGCCAGTTTCAGGAAATAATCTTTATCGCGGAGGTTAATCTGAAGGGCAGAAACCAGATAGCTGTTGGGTTTTAGGTATTCGATTTCCTCTTCCGTCGGCGGATTGATTTTCAGCACCAAATCCTGCCCGAAAGCCTCAACAGGAGAATTCACAATAACGGCTCCGGCTTCGGAATACTGCATATCCGTAAAGAAAGAGCCTTGTCCGGCTCCGGCTTCGATGAAAATTTCGTGACCGTGCGAAACTAAAACCTGTACGGCATCGGGAGTGATGCAGGTACGGCGTTCGTTCAGGCAGGTTTCTTTCGGAATCCCAATGGTGAAATTTTTGCTTTTTTTGATAACCTCCAGTTTTTCTTCTTTCGGCATCAGTTCTGCTTCGGAAAAAGGGGTGAAAATATTACTCATGATTTAATAGGTTCGGAATGCAAATTTAGGGATAAAAATCAAGAAATAGATTTCAAGTATTCCGGTTTCTTTTAGAGTTTCTCTTCTTGTTTTTTTGTATATGGCGGTAAAATAACTTTTTCATATCCTGAATTTACTTTATCCAAATGTAAAAAAGAAAACCGAAAATTCGGGTTAACTGTGAAATTTAAGAAAATTTAGAATGTTTAAATTTCATCAAAATTAATTCCCCTACCCCTAAAGGGTATAATTTTGATGTTACTATCCTCTTCCCATTCTTTTTTGCTTCTCCATCAGCAGCCCGATTTATACTGATATTCTTTCAAAATACCTCCCCAGCGAAACAATCCTCTCCTCATTTCTTGGGTTGATGTATCTGCGGAACACCTGTTCTGTGCTGTGTCCTGTGGCTTCCATCAAAAGCGGTGTCGGGATTTTTCCATAAAAAATTGTGGCAAAACTTCTCCTTCCGATGTGGCTGGAAACCGTTTCCCATTTTTCCGTTTCGGTAGATTTTGAGCGGAAAGCACTACGCTTTTTCGCTTTTATCGAATCGTTGATTTTTGAAAGTTTGGCAATTTCCTTTATTTTCCGGTTGTAGTCCTGCATTTCTATTGGTTGCGGAAAACTGTTTCCGTTTCTTTTTAAGATGTTGAGAACGATTGGGTGAAGCGGTAATACGATTTCCTTTTTTGTTTTCTTCTGCGTAAAAGCAATGCACATTCTTCCGTTGATTTCTTTGAGTTGTTTCGTAGTAAATCCCATAAAATCCGAAAACCTTTGCCCTGTGTAGCAACTGATAAGCAGCCAGTCCTTTGCATTCTCCAGTTCTTCAGAAACATTCGTCTGCTTTATCTGTTCGATTTCCCTTTCCGTCAGCGTAACGATTTCCCTCTGCTGCCTTTCCCTGCGAATTTCCAGCTCCTTTACAAACGTTTTTATTCCCTTTTTCTCGGCAAAATTTAAAATCGTCTTTACGAAATGAATACTTCTGTATATCGTATTCTCACTGTATTCTTCCTCTTTCCCGAATCTCACAAAATCCCTCACGAAATCAGAATTAACTTCCTTTATATATAATCTTTTGCAGAGAAAACCCTCGAATCGCTCTATTAACTGGTAAAAAACTTTATATCTTTTATATGTAGAAAAACAGATTAATTCCTTTCTCGAATCCATATACCATTTCATAAAGAACAACAGGGAATTTTCAGGAAGCTCCGCTTTCTTTCCTGAGCAGATGTCCTTTATTCTTTTCGCCATTGCCCTTTGCAGCGGCTCTTTTCCATTCTCTTTCCTTTCTTCCAGATATTCCGTCAGTTGCAGTTTTATCTCATCGAGTTTTGCATTGAGCTGTTTGTATTTTTTGAGATAAATGTTAAGTGGGCGTTGTTTTTCCCCGTCCCAATCCGTTTCGGGAATCCGCAGAGAAGTACGGAATGTAAAGGTTTTCTTGTGCTGCGGGTCGGTAAGGTTGAGATGAATGTTTTTAAGCGTTCCGTTTTGCGGAAGAAAGAATTCAAAGGTCATATCGCTGGATTTTGTTGGTTAGAGTATGTTTTACGCTCCTCACGCGACAAGTGTGCGAGGTTAAGCATCGTTCGGCACTCCGTGCCGCTTCCTTTGTTTTTAAAAAGTGCGGAGCACTTAATGATGCTTAACCTCAGACCTCAAGTCTGAGGAGAAGAAACAGCGAATATATAACAAAAAAAGTAGTCCTGTATAGACTACTTTTCTGTTGCAAATGTAAATAAAATTTTTGAATAGCAAAATCTTCTAACAAATTATAAATAAAACCATTGGCTGAAATAAGCAGTAATAGTATTGAAAAGTAATGCTGAATAAAAGTGTTTAGGAAAAACACCTTGCTTTCTTTTTTGTGGATAAAAATTATTGAACTGTAAGTGAATAGGTTGCAATAGTAGTCTATACAGGACTACTTTCAGTTCAGCCAAATAACCGAAATATTATGAGAAAACTTACTATTGTACTCGGAGTATTCTTTATTACTGGTGCGGTATGCGGTCAGGTTGGTATCAACACAACAGACCCAAAAGCGGTCTTAGACATCAACGGCAACCTGAAAATAAGAACTGTAAATACGGTAACTTCCGTAACGAACGACCACTATATCTTACTACGCGACCATTCCACAGCAGGAGATTTTGAGGTAAAAGAAATCAGTGCCGCAAACCTATTGGGAGAAAACGCAGACAGCGGCACAGCTTATTCGGCTGCCAAAAGCGGCTCGTGGTCGCTTCTGGATTTGGGAATAGGCGGAGGCTGGTACAGAACCAACCTTACCGGAAGCACAGACACAAGAGTTGGGGACTCTTCCCTGTTTACCAATGGGGTGTACACCGCTCCCTCTGCCGGAATTTATAAAGTAACCTATGAGCTTCAGCTGGCATCAGGTGTTAACCTTGGATTACTTACGGGAATGAAATTAGGACTTCTGAAAAACAATACCCTGTGGGAAGAAAAAAGGCTGGACGGAGTAAGAGTAGAGCTAAATCTGCCGTTGGGAATAGGACTGCAGGTAGCAGATGTCCCGGTAACATCTACCACTATGGACACCCTTGTACAGCTTAGCTCCGGCGACACCCTCACTTTTGCTTTTAATACCAATGGGCTTTTGCCCGTTAACCTCGGGTTGCTTACGGGCGGAAGAGTAAGCCTTCATATTTATAAAGTCTCTGATTAAGGGAATAACAGACCAATCAAACCTAACAGGTTTTCAGACTTTGCTGAGTGAAATCGAAGATTCGACGTAGTCAAACGCCTTTGCGAACGTAAAAATAAAGCGGTTAGTAGTCAAAAAATCTTTGCGGGCCTTTGCGTTAAAAAGAATTATGATTAAAAAAATAATCGGCGAACGCCCGATGAAAAAACAAAACCTAACAGGTTTTCTGAAAACCTGTTAGGTTTAAACACAAAACAATGAAAGAAAAAAATACACAGACAGCAGCACAAAACCTGTTCCTTTCCTTTTGGAAGCGGAGCTTGCTTTTGTTCGTGGTGTTTCCTGTTTTCTTTTCTTCTCAGATTTATATCGTCGAAAGCACCTCCTTTTCGGTGCAGGGAGATGCTTTTGTGTACTCCGATACAGGAATTGTAAAGAGACATTCCCCGGTTACGACCGAAAAAACCAAAATATACATTGCCAAAGGAGCTGTCGTCTATAATCTGGCAGAGCATACCAATGCCGAGCCGGTGTATCTCACAGGCAAAAAGCCGAAACCGGAAATCCGCCGTCAGAAAATTTCAGTTTCCTACAAAAATCCGGAAAAACCTGCCGCAAAACAAAAAACAGATTCGGGAAAACCGGAAAAAGTATATAAGCCGCAAAACTACAGCAGCCATTTCTATTTCTATGCTTTACAGGAAAAGGCTGCCGCAGCAGCAGGTTCGTCTTTTTCCGGGAAAAACAATGCAGGAGCGTTATCAGGGCTTCAAGCCCCGACAACGCTTCAATACTTCATTTCCAAAGGCGGAAAAGCCTACGGAAGCGATGAAGACTTTACATCATTTCTTATTTCCTATAAAAGCGGAAGGGCACCGCCTGTTCCATAATCAATCCTCACCCCCAACCCCTTTGCCTCATGTTCTTGTTAATTTTTTTAAAGGAATCGGCTAATCTGCTTTGGCAGATTTCCAAAGGAGAGGGGAGCCATTCCCCTCCTTTGGAGGGGTGGATTCGACCAAAGGGAGAAGACGGGGTGGTTACATAATGTGGTTTAATCATAAGAACTTTAAAATGCTTCTTCAAAAACCACCCCGCCCTGCGGGCACCCCTCCGGAGGAGGGGAATACCAACCGAGGAGAGCCGCAAAGCGGCTCAACAACAATAGCACCGGGTGAAAACCGGTGGGGCGAAACCCATTGAACGGTTGCAACCCGATGAAAAATAAAACCTAACAGGTTTCTGAAACCTGTTAGGTTTAAAAAAACAAAAAAATTGTTTAACCTTTTTTGAAGGCAATAAAATGTCCCGTAGGGACAGCCTGTTCATTGAAAAATAAACGGAGCTGATGCCCAAAATAACCTTATGAAGGTACTGAACCTTGACAAGGTTTACAGAATGTTTCTACGAAGCACCACCAAAAAAGTGTAAACACATTTACAATTAAATTTTTAAAATAAAATGAAAAAACATATTTCTTATTTAATCTCCTGCAGATTGAGGTTTATTTTTGCAGCACTAATGATGCTCTTAAGCACCAACCTGCTTTTTGCGGACGGTTCTAAAGACCTTTACCCAAGTACAAAGGCAGGTGTCCGGGGCTTCCTCTATTCCTCAACAACAGCCACTCCCTATTTTCCATATCCTAACATGGCGGTACATTATGTCTATGCGAAAGAAGGAGAAAGAATTACAATGGCTTCCAGTGCACAAGGCTCAGGGAATGCAGCAATTAGGTTAACCACACCTAATGCAACTGTTTCAACTTATACCGGAACGACTGGGGTCATCGCTAACCGTACTCAAGAATTAGCAGGGCCCCAAATACCCGGGCAAACCATAGCAAACCGATATACTCCGGTAGTTTTTACTGTACCCTCCGGAGGAGAGGGAATCTACAAGGTAGAGTTTTACGGTAGAAATACTACTACCAATGCCCCAACTACTCTTAGTTATATGCTAGCCACTGCCGATTGGACTCAGGGAAACGATAACTCAATCATCGCATGGGATATTTCAGTATTAAGCACTGCGGATACATTTGTAACAGGAAGGGTTTACGCCAGTCATCTTAATATTATTCATGGAATCCAAAACCCTCCTAGCACAGGGTACTATGGTATTTTTTATATACTTACGGAAGACGGGACTATTTATCAAATAAATAATAACGGCAGCTTTGGGTATTCATTCACTTTCTTTGCCAATAATAACGGGATTATCAATGCAACAACCGGAGCACCGACCTACGAAAGCTTAAATACAAGTACCAGCATAGGGGGCCAAATCCACAATCCCGGAACAGCAGATGCAGTAGTAGGTACCCGGAAGCAGGTTACCCACAAGATTTTTTATACCACTCCGGCGAGCGACCTGCCCGAATCTTCATCAGGAGCTGTACCCGGAGGCTCTACGTGGCTGCGGAATCCTATTGATTATACTACCATTTCCAATCTTACATTTACCGGAGCGGAAGGCGGAGTAATCAACAGTTTTCCCCGTCACGAAGGAGGCTACATCAAGTTTACATCGGTTCCTAATTCCGAATATACGATTACTTTAACATTACCATCACCTTATGTTACCCGTACGTTTACAGGGATTACCAATGAACTGGGAGCAGCAGAATTGTATTGGGACGGCAAGGATGGAGCCGGAACTTTACTGCCGGGTGGAAGCCATAGCGTTAGTGTGAATGTACAGTTGAGAGCTTCAGAGGTACACTTCCCTTTCATTGATATGGAGGTGAACGTAAACGGTATCCGTATTGAACGTATAACACCCAGCACCGGTACTGCGGCATCACGCCGTACCGTTTATTGGAATGACTCTGATATTCCGGATGCTACAAACGGAACCAGCCGAAGCCCGAAGACTAACACTACAGGGTCTGACAGTGGAGCTACAGGCAACGGATGGGGAACATCAGCTACAAGTGATGTCGGAACTTATGGGAACGAAAAGGTAATCGATACATGGGCGTATTGGGATTTGAGCAGTACGGCTACCCGTTTAACATATATAAGAGAAGCCGACCTGGAAACCGTAAGCGTTGTACCAAGTGCGACTACAGTGTTACAGGGCGAACAGATGAGTTATACCGTAACAGTAAGAAACAACGGGCCATCAACCAGTGGTAGTTACGCACCTTTCAGCTTTGTGCTTCCGCAGGGATTGAGCTATGTTTCGGGAAGTTTTGAAGATGACGGCTGCGCATTTTCTACGGCTATAACGTATGATTCTACGACTAATACAATTTCATCCAGTGCTTATCTGCCTGTCGGATGTATTGCCACTTATACGCTTACAGCACAGGTAGCAAGTACAGCTACAACTGGCACTAAAACAGCTACAGCTTCTATTATGCGATATACGGGATATTCAGACCCTGATGCTTCTGTAACAGACCTGACCGCCAGTCCTACCAATGCAACCACAGAATGTAACGGAACAGGCTACGGTGGAGGAACAGGTTGTAATAATATTAAGTCTGTTACAATAACTGTTGCATGTACAGCTCCGGTTATCAGCAGCATCACACCTGCTACGCAAACTGTGACACAGGCTGCAGCTCCTACTGATATTACCGTAACTGCAACAGGTGCAACTACCTACCAATGGTACAGCAATACCACCAACAGCACTACGGGAGGTACACTCATCTCGGGAGCTACTTCCACTACATA
>JASGDB010000143.1:0-4042 GCA_049841315.1 Bergeyella sp.
TTAAGGCTCTAATATACAAATTCTTGTAATATAAAACATCTATCTTGAACTTTATTTTATTGATTGTTAGTTAGTTGTGTTATTTTAATGAGCGACTAGATAAATGTTAATTTTAAAATCCACAGTTTTTGTCGAAGAACCAAATAATTTTTCAGACGATCAGCCAAGGTTCTGAACTTTGACAAGGCTTTTTGTTGATTTTCTTTATCCTCATTCACTTGTTTTTATAGATAAAAACAAAAACTTTCTTTTCTAAAATCGACTTTATCAATAAACCGCCACCAAATGGAAAATAAGTCTAAATTTGCCGGAAATTATTTTTAAAATGGCACAGGACACCGGTCATCACTTTGACTTGAAAAAGCTCTCTTTCATGGGTATTTTGCTTTCAATGGGAATTGTTTTCGGAGACATCGGAACATCACCGCTGTACGTAATGAAAGCAATCGTGAACGCCAGAACGCAGGGAGCGCTGATGCCTTTTGATGTCTATATCGAGGGTGCATTGTCCTGTATTATATGGACGCTCACGCTGCAGACGACTTTCAAATACGTGATTATCGCACTTCGGGCGGATAACAAAGGCGAGGGCGGGATTCTTTCCCTGTATTCTTTGGTGAAAAGGGTGAAAAAAAGGTGGCTTTACCTTATTGCCATTGTCGGTGCGGCTACACTCGTGGCGGACAGTGTGATTACGCCGTCGCTCACCGTAATGTCTGCCATCGAAGGACTGAAAATTTATAATCCGAATACGCCTGTGGTCTTTTATACCTGCCTGATTCTCTTCATCGTATTCTTTGTACAGCAGTTCGGAACGAGTAAAATCGGGAAATTCTTCGGCCCGGTGATGATTACGTGGTTTTTGGTGTTGGGAGGTTTCGGTGCGATGCATATTTTCGACCATATCGAAATCCTGAAAGCGTTTAATCCTGTTTATGCCTTTAATCTGATTACACATTCGCCGAGCGCCATTATCATTATGGGAGCGGTTTTCCTTTGTACTACGGGTGCGGAAGCCTTGTATTCCGACCTTGGGCACTGCGGAAAGAAAAATATTCAGGTAAGTTGGATTTTTGTTAAACTCATGCTCATTCTCAATTATCTCGGTCAGGGAGCATGGCTTTTGGACAATCATAATCTGGTTCAGACTCAGGGCATCAATCCTTTTTACGGAATTATGCCGGAATGGGCGATTTTTCCGGGAGTTATTTTGGCGACAATGGCAGCGATTATTGCCAGTCAGGCAGTGATTACGGGTTCTTTTACGATGTTTACGGAAGCCATGTCTATTTCATTATGGCCCAATCAGCAGATTGATTATCCTTCGGGATTAAAAGGGCAGATGTATATCCCGAGAATCAACTGGGGAATTATGGCGTTCTGCTTTATTGTGGTACTGTATTTTCAGAAATCGGAAAAAATGGAAGCGGCGTACGGACTTACCATTACGATAACCATGCTGATGACTTCGGTTCTGCTGATTTTCTGGTTTATGCGCAAGAGAGTGAACAAACTGTTAATATTTGTCTTTGCATCCGTGTATCTGTTTATTGAATTAGGATTTTTCTATTCCAATGTTATTAAATTTAAGGATGGAGGCTGGCTCACGGTTGTTCTGAGCGGATTTATCGCAGTGTGTATGTACGCATGGTACAACGGCAGGCAGATTAAAGCCAAATTTGTAAAATTCGTGAAATTAGACCAGTATGTTCCGGTAATCAAAGAAATGAAGCTGGATGAAACCATTCCGAAGTACGCCACCAACCTCGCCTATCTCAGCCGGGCAAAAAAAAATGATGAAATAGAAGCCAAAATTATTTATTCCATCATCAGAAAACAGCCGAAAAGGGCAGACCATTATTTTATTTTGAATATCATCAATCAGGAAGAGCCGTTTACTTTCAAATATTATATTGATGAAATCATGCCGGGAACGATATACAGAATCAATTTCCTACTCGGCTTCAAAATCGACAGGAGAATCAACGATTATTTCGACCAGGTGCTGAAAGATATGATGGAAGAAGGAATGATTCCGTCCCGAAGCAGCCATCCGTCGCTCAGAGCTCAGAATATTCCGCCGGATTTGAAGTATGTGATTATCGACAATACCTATATCAACGATAAATTACTGACCGTAAAAGAGAAAATGACACTGAATATCTACAACTTCGTAAAATACATTGGAAGCGACGATTTCAAAGCGTGGGGCGTTTCTCCGCACAATGTGGTGGTGGAATCCGCGCCTTTGCTCGACCTCAACATCGTTACCCGGAAAATCGAGCAGGTATCGCCTGCGGAGAGGTACCGGTAATTGTCCGAAAACAGGTTTTTTGAAAAAAAATAAGCCGCTGAATTACAACGGCTTGTGGAGATAAAATGTAGACCCACAGGGATTCGAACCCCAGATGACTGAACCAAAATCAGTAGTGTTACCGCTACACCATGGGTCTGTCTTTTAAAGTGGTGCAAATTTAAAACAATTTTTGAATGTTGCAATTATTTTTTCGGGAAAAATTCTAAACTTACTTGTTTTATCTCTTGTTTGATTTGTAAAGTTCATTAAATCAAAGAACTGTAATTTTTGAAAAATCAATTCTTTTTTGAAAAATTATTTCCGTATTTTTGAAAAAATTAAAATAAAAAATGAGCAGTACAGACGATAAAAAGAAAGCACTTGCCCTCGTGCTTGAAAAACTCGATAAAACCTACGGAAAAGGTACAGTAATGACTTTGGGAGACGACTCCGTGGATACTTCCATTGAGGTGATCCCGTCCGGTTCTTTAGGACTGGATATGGCTTTAGGTGTCGGCGGTTACCCGAAAGGAAGAGTGATTGAAATCTACGGACCTGAATCCTCAGGAAAAACAACTTTAACATTACATGCGATTTCGGAAGCCCAGAAACAAGGCGGAATTGCCGCTTTCATTGATGCAGAACACGCTTTCGACAGGCATTATGCCGCAAAACTGGGAATCAATCTGGATGATCTGATTATCTCCCAGCCTGACAACGGTGAACAAGCTCTTGAAATTGCAGACAACCTAATTCGTTCCGGTGCAGTTGATATTGTGGTGATAGATTCCGTAGCCGCACTAACTCCAAAAGCAGAAATCGAAGGCGAAATGGGGGATTCCAAAATGGGACTCCATGCAAGGCTGATGTCTCAGGCTTTGAGAAAATTGACTGCAACCATTTCCAGAACAAAATGTACCGTGATTTTCATCAACCAGCTTCGTGAAAAAATCGGTGTAGTTTTCGGAAACCCTGAAACTACAACCGGAGGAAACGCCCTTAAATTCTATGCTTCCGTAAGAATCGACATCAGAAAAGCATCAGCTCCTATTAAAAACGGTGATGAAGCAGTAGGAAGTCGCGTGAAAGTGAAAATTGTGAAAAACAAAGTTGCTCCGCCCTTCAAACAAGCGGAATTCGATATTATGTACGGTGAAGGTGTTTCCAAAGCCGGAGAAATCCTTGATACAGCTGTAGATATGGGAATCGTGAAAAAAAGCGGTTCATGGTTCAGCTATGAAGAAACGAAATTAGGGCAGGGACGAGATGCCGTAAAAGATGTTCTGCGCGACAATCCTGAACTGGCTGAAGAACTCGAAGCCAAAATTAAAGAAGAAATTGCCGCCAAAAAATAAAACGGTATTTCAAATGATAAAAATAAAACCCTTTCTGAATTGAAACCCTGAAAGGGTTCAGTTTATTCACATTTTTATCAAAAGACCATTAAACCTCATAGGTTTTGAAAACCTATGAGGTTTTTTGAAACTCTGAAAGGGTTAACTGTCAGAAAATTAAAAAACTGTAAACAAATTTCATTCTTCATAATAACATCTAAAATTAACAATATCTGATTTTTGTCTAATAACAATGGCTTCCTGCTTTCAGAAAGTCATTTTTTGTGGTTCTTCGACAAAAACTGTGGATTTTAAAATTAACATTTATCTATAAATTCTAAATTCCTGTTCTTTTGTCTTGAAACAAAAGAACCAAAAGTTCAAGACTTGGAAACTCGGCTAAAATTTTAAA
>JASGDB010000144.1:0-3196 GCA_049841315.1 Bergeyella sp.
AGGTTTGTTACTTACTTGTATGATGTTCCATTATTCGTTAACTTTGCAAAATGGATGCAATAAGAGAAATTATATTCTATAAAGACTATTTCGATGACTTTTTTGAACCGCTACCTCAAAAGGTTAAGGACAAAATAGACGAAGTGCTTTTTATGTTTACGATTATCGAACGTATTCCGACAAAATTTTTCAAAAGCATTGAAGGTGTAAAAGGACTTTTTGAAATTCGTGTTGAATATGAAAGCAACATCTATCGAATATTTTGTTGCTTCGATAAAGGCAGCCTAATTGTACTTTTCAATGGGTTTCAAAAAAAGACACAGAAAACGCCCGGCAAAGAATTAGAGAAGGCAGAAAAAATAATGCAAGAGTATTTTAACGAACAAAAAAACAATGAAAATGGAAACAAAAAATAAAAACATCAAGACTTTTTCTCAGCATCTCGACAAAAGATACGGAAAAACCGGCACCGAAAAACGCACCGAATTTGAAATTAAAGCAAAGTCGTTTGCCATTGGCGAACTGATTAAAGAAGAACGCAAACAAGCACAACTGACACAAGAACAACTTGCAGAAAAAATTGGTGCGAAGAAAAGTTTTATCTCAAGAATTGAAAACGGGCACAGCGACATCCAACTTTCAACGCTTTATAAACTCATTGAGTTTGGGCTTGGACGAAAAATAAACCTGACAATTCAATGAAAACCAACGCTACAATAGTCCTGTTGCTGTTTTGCATTGCCAAAGCAACGGCTCAAAATTGCCAAACCAATGCAGATGTAGATGCCGTTTCCGGCAAATATCTCACGGCAGCACAATATCCCGTTCCTGCTGTAAGAGCAGAGTATTTTGATAATATGACTACTGCTGCCGATAAAGCATTGGCAAAGCAAACGCTGTTGCAGATAGAAAAAATAGAACAGCAAAGCCATTCGGGTTTTAATCTAACAGGCGGCAACTGGGAAAATCAGTTCTCTACCGAAGGTTACAGCGATATAAACAAAACAAAACTGGGGCAATACACGTTTCATTCGGAGTTTCACGAATATTTTTGCCGCAACGGAAAATTAGTAAGAAACGAAGAATACAGCACCATTTTGCGCATCTATACAAATGTCCTGTTGCTAAATTCATTAGACAAGTTTCTATCAAACCCGTTTGGCAGCTCGATGGGAAGTTACGATTATGGTTTCCAGTATTTGGATTGGAAAAATCATAAAGCATCCGACCCATTTGCGCAATTAATTCCGCTATATACTTTTATGAGTTGCAACAATGCACAACTGATTGATGCCATTAACACCGGTAACAAATATTTTCAGGACGTTCCCGAAGAAGAAATCAAACCCAACAACCGGAATAATTATGTTTATCGTTACTGGTTTGTAAAGAAAAAAGATGTACCTGTAATTGTTCCCGTAAGCCGTAAAGAATACCTGCAAAGCCTGCTGGAATATTACGACAGGGAAAAATTATATTTCACAAAAGTAGTTTCACAACTTACTGCCGACCACGACAAAAGCGTAAAATATTACAGTAATTGGCAAACCGATGTAGCAGACAAAATTGCGGTGGTAAAAAATGCGCTGAGTGAGCATAACGACGAGTGGCTTTCAGCGCAGGCAATGGTAAACCCTGCCTTAGATAACCAGCAGACGTATAATGCAAAACTGGCAGAGCAAACCAATTACAACCGTTTCTGGAAATTTTACGATGGCGAAAACAAGGCAGCACCGTTGTACAAATACAATCCCGAATATTTTAAAACCGATGCCAAAGGCGCAGCAAAACCGCAAATCATCACAATCGCATTCCGCTATGTTCCCGTGCCGTCATCGCTTAGGATAGTAAACAATTTTACTAAAAATTTTGATTTTGAGGGAATGGGAAAGTTGGTGCAGTGAAAAAAAGAATGAGGCACCAAGACACAAAGTTTCTTTCTTAGCGCCTTTGCGCCTTTGTGGCAGAAAAAGAATTTTGCCCCTTTCGTCCGAACAAGTATCTTTGCAATCCTAAAATCAGAAAATGTTTTCAAAAATCATCGTTCATAAAGTCGGCAACAAAATCAATCAGGAATCCCTTGTTCTCTCACAAGACGAACTCGAGCTGAATGAGGAAATGAAAGAGCTTCTCGCCGATTTTTTCCTTAAAGCCTTTACATCCGAAGAACAGTTCCGCTTTTACAGCGATTCCTATCTCGCTAATAATGTGGTGTACAGTTCGGTTGCGGAAATTTTTGAAGACCCTGCAAAATTCGTTCACGAAAGCGAAACGATTGCGAAACACCTTTACGACATCGTGGAAAATCCGCGTGTACAGAGCGGAGAACTTTTCATCGCATATTTCGACGGAGAGGAAACGGAAACCGGAAAAATTGACAAAATCGGGATTTTCAAAACCGAAAACAAACAGCCTTTCCTTAAAATTTTCCCTGAAAATGACACTTTCGGAATCGAAAAAGACTACGGAATCGGGCTTTCCAAAATCGATAAAGCGGCTCTGATTTACAATAATTCAAAGGAGGAAGGCTTCGTAGTTTCCGCTGTCGACAACAATAAAAACGGCGATATGTACTACTGGTTCGAGGATTTTCTAAAAATCACGCAACGACAGGACGAATATTTTCAAACGCAGGAAACACTTTCCGTGTACAAGGATTTCATCACGCAGCAGCTTCCTCAGGAATTCGAGGTGTCCAAAGCCGACCAGGCGGATTTCCTGAACAAATCCCTTCAGTTTTTCAAAGAAAAAGAAGAGTTTAATTTTGAGGAATTTACCAATGAAGTGCTGGAAGACAAAAACGTCATCGAAAGTTTCGTGAATTTCAAAACGGATTACGAGCAGGATATGCAGGTTTCCATTTCGGAGGAATTCCCAATCAGCACCGCTGCGGTGAAGAAAAATCAGCGTTTTTTCAAAAGTGTGATTAAACTCGACAAAAACTTCCACATCTACGTTCACGGCGACCGCAAGAAATTAGAAACCGGACAGGACGAAAAAGGAAAATACTACCGCCTTTATTTTGAGGAGGAGAAATAATTGGCTCTTCGCCATTTTGTATGGAAAAAAAAATATCCCTATTATTTTAAAATGACCTCGGAAACGGAGGCGTTAAAAATTTTAAAGAATTTTCGTTAAGAAATTTCCACTGTTCGAGGGCGGGACAAAATTTCATTATGCGACTAATTTAGGTTTC
>JASGDB010000145.1:0-51304 GCA_049841315.1 Bergeyella sp.
AAAAAACCTCATAGGTTTTCAAAACCTATGAGGTTTAATGGTCTTTTGATAAAAATGTGAATAAACTGAACTCTTTCAGAGTTCTGAATTCTGAAAGGGTTTTCTTTTAATGCAACTAAACCTCATAAGTTTCTAAAACCTATATGGTTTAATAAGTAAAATTTTGATAAATGGAAAAAAAATCGTAAATTGTTACAGTTAATTTTTTTAAACCATTAAAACCAATAAGTTATGTCATTTGTATTAGGGCCGATTATTTTTATCGGGTTAATTGTTTTCTTTTCTTCGTTCTTTGTTGTCAAGCAGGAAACGGCTGTGATTATTGAACGTTTCGGTAAATTTCATTCCGTAAGACATTCGGGACTTCACCTCAAAATTCCGCTGATTGACCAGATAGCCAAAAGACTCAACCTCAGAATCCAGCAGCTGGATGTGATTATTGACACGAAAACTTTGGATAATGTATTTATCAGAATGAAAGTTTCCGTGCAGTATCAGGTTATCAGAACTCAGGTAGGAGATGCGTATTACCGCTTGGAAAATCCTGAAAACCAGATTACTTCTTATGTTTTCGACGTGGTAAGAGCGGAAGTTCCGAAACTGAAGTTGGATGATGTTTTTGTGCGCAAAGATGATATCGCCGTTGCGGTAAAAAGCGAGCTTCAGGAAGCGATGCAGAGTTACGGATACGACATCGTGAAAGCACTCGTAACCGATATTGACCCTGATGACCAGGTGAAACACGCAATGAACAGAATCAACGCGGCAGAACGTGAAAAAACCGCAGCGGAATACGAATCCGAAGCACAGAGAATCCGTATCGTCGCCGTAGCAAAAGCCGAAGCGGAATCCAAAAAATTGCAAGGACAAGGGATTGCCGACCAAAGACGCGAAATCGCAAAAGGTCTGGAAGAATCCGTGAAAATGCTGAACGCCGCCAATATCAATGCCCAGGAAGCCTCTGCACTTATTGTAGTTACCCAGCATTATGATACTCTAAGCTCCATCGGCGGAAACAACAGAAGCAATCTCGTTCTGCTACCTAATTCTCCGACGGCGGCAAGCTCTATGCTGAACGACCTTGTGGTTTCAATGTCTGCCACTCAGAAATTGGATGAACTTCCGAAATAAAATCTTCGGATTCAGAATTAGTAAACCTCCCCAAAAAACAGGGAGGTTTTTTTATTTAATATTTTCAGAATAGAATAAATGATATTTATTTGATTAACACAAAAAAATATAAAAAAACGGTATAATCAAAGTAAGGAATAATCGATGAAAATGTAGTTGACAACATAAAATTGATAGGATTTTTCACATTTCCATATTTTGTACAGTTTTGTTTAAAATACTGTAAATCAGTAACAAAAAAGTTTACAAACGAATACAAACGATAATAAATATTTTTCTACCGAATAATTTTCCGCTCCTGTTGAAACTTTGCACCAGAGATTAGAGAAAGACAGTAATGCTCTGGTCTGAATGTTTAATTTTAAATTTTAATACTATGTCTATCAGAAACAAAGTAACCCTAATCGGTCGTACAGGAAAAGAAGTAGAAACCGTAAACTTTGAAAACGGAGGAATGATTGCAAAAGTATCTTTGGCTACTTCAGATTATTACACCAACGCAAAAGGCGAAAAGGTAGAAGAAACGCAATGGCACAATCTGGTTGCCAACGGAAAAACGGCTGAAATTATGCAGAAATACGTAGAAAAAGGAAAAGAAATCTGCGTGGAGGGAAAAATTCAGTATCGTTCCTACGACGGTCAGGACGGCATGAAAAGATACGTAACCGAAATCCGTGTGGAAGAATTAGTTCTTTTGTAATTGACTGCTAAATCCGTTGTGTATTAAAATTTTTCCCTTAGCTGAGCGAAGCGTCTTTGCGCCCGTAAAAATAAGACAGTTAGAAGTAAAAATTGCGCTCTTTGCGTTTATTTAAGATACACAACGGATTGTTTGTACCTTAAAAATCAAAGAAAATGAAAACCAAAATTTTTAAAATAAGAATAAGCGAAGACTATCTGCATTCCGACCAGAAACGCCTCGATGAATTTCTGTCCGCTCACACCATATTGAAATTTGAATCGGCTTTTGTGCAGGAAAAAGAAAATTTCTGGTCAGTGATTTTGTATTACGAATCGCAGGAAAGCAGTAGCAGAGTGCGGGAAGTAAAATCCGGAAAATATTCCGTAGAAAACGGCGGAGACCTCAATTCCGACGAAATCAAAATTCTCGATTCCTTAAAACTTTGGCGGGCAGAAAAAGCAAAGGAACAGAACCTGCCGAGCTATTTCATTGCGACCAATAACGAACTGATGTCGGTAGCCAAATTTAAACCCGTGAAAAAGGAAGAACTTCAGGAAATCAAAGGATTCGGGAAACACAAAATCGAAAACTACGGTGAAGAAATTATTGAAATCGTAGAAAATGTATAAATTTCAGAAGTACCCTGAATAGTAAAAAATTCTAAATCATTTTTGAAAAAATCAAAGCGTTTTGCCTTAATGATTTATTGATGAAAATGTGCTTACAGACACTATGGACAAAACAGTTCATAGTGTTTTTTTATAATTTAGTTTGAATGATTATTTGCTTTGCTGAATTTAGTCACTTTGTCATTCCGAAGGAATCTCTACACATTAAAACAAAATAATTTAGATTCCTGCGGAATGACAAATAAACTGCAAAAATGAACTGATTTTTATGTATTATTAAAAGAAATTCATCTCACTGTTTTCACTTTTTGACATTTGTCAAAGGAACTTTTTGAGAATCGTCGGAAATTTGCACCGTAAACAAACAGTTAAAAAAGATGAAAACATTAAAAAGCAAAATATTCCTACTTTCATTTCTGGTTCCTGTACTGCTTTTTTCGCAGTCGGCACCCACACTGAAAGAGCTGATTGACAGTGCAATGGTGAATGACGGCAATCTTAATGAACAAATTTTACAAAACAGAATCACCGGACTGAATGACGAAAGGCTGAAAGACATCTTTCTCCCTAAAGTAGACATCAGCGGAAAAGCCGGATATATGTACACTTCAGCGAGAATTACCACTCCTGAAATCAATTTTCCTGCTGTTCCGAATCTGTTTCCGGGAACGGTGATTCCCGAATATTCCAACAACCTGAATATTTCCGGAATAACAACCGCGATGAAAGCCGAAGCATCCGTTTTGGTTTATTCGGGAGGAAAAGTGAAATACCTGAAAGAAGCCAACAAGGAGAAAAGCCTTTCCGAACAGAAAATGATGGATAAAACCCGTGATGAAATCATTACGGAAATCTCAAAATCCTACGACCTTTTCGCACTCCTCGAAGAATCGCGGAAAGTGCTGGACGAAGGGAAAAAACGCCTCGACATCAACAGAAAAACAGCGGATAAGGCTTTAGGCTACGGCTTAATCACACCTTACGACCACAAAAAAGTAGAGCTGGCACAGGCCACTCTTGATTCCAAAATCGTGGAATATGAAGGAAAAAAGGAATTGCTCATCACTCAGCTTCATCTTCTTACGGGGATTGAAAGAGAGCGTATTGCGATGATTCAGACGGAACTTTCTCCGATTTCCTATGCCGTTATCGACAGCGATGTGGACAACAGAGCCGAAATTCAGGCACTTGAACACGGAATAAAGGCCTCGGAATATAAAATCAAAGCCGAAGAAAAATGGTGGATTCCCAAAGTGCAGGCGCAGACTTCGCTTTCCTATATCGGACTTTTTGATAATCACATTTCCACTTCAAAAGGCCTGATGAACGGAATCGGGAGAAAACTGGATTTTACTTCGTCCAACCTTAACATATTTCCGTTTTTTCAGGCAGGAATAGGTTTCAAATGGGAAATTTTCGACGGAAACGAAGGGAAAGTCAATATAGAAGAAGCACGTATCAACAAAGAAATTCTGGAAAACAAGAAAAAAGATGCACGCAAAAAACTCACTTTAAATCTTGCCAATAACCAGACTTCCTACGAAATCGCCGAAGCTCAGATAAAACTGAAAAACAAAGCAAGAAGCATTGCTAAAACTGCCCTCGAAAATGTAGAAAAAGAATTTCGCTACGGAACTAAAAAATCTTCCGACCTCATTGATGCCGAATACGATTTGGAAAATGCGGAGCTGGAATACCGTACGGCAATTTTCAATCAGAGAAGAAGCGCAGTAGAATTGATGAAATCCACGCAGAAACTCGATGTTGATAAACTTTAAAAACACAAACTCAAACAACAGATATTCACAAACAAACGATAAAACAGATGAGAAATACAGTAATAAAATCACTCACAGTTCTGACACTTTTTTCAGCGGTTTCCTGTAAAGAAAATCCTGTAGAAAAAGCATTTGAGGGAAAAACAAGAAAAGACGTCGTTTCCTTTTCCCCGAAAGTAACCGGAAGAATTCTGGAAATTTATGTGGAAGAAGGGCAGACCGTAAAAGCAGGAGATACCCTTGCAAAACTTGATGTTCCGGAAGTTTCGGCAAAAATTGCTCAGGCAAAAGGCGCAGTAGAAGCCGCAAGAATGCAGGCAGAAATGGCGAAAAACGGCGCAACCGCAGACCAGCTCCGCCAGCTGAAAGCAAAGCAGAAAGGATTGAGAGAACAATATGAATTTGCTTCCAAATCGCACAAAAGAGCGCAGAATATGTTTCGAGACAGCCTGATGTCACCGCAGAATTTTGATGAAGTTTTCGCAAAATATCAGGGCGCAAAAGCTCAGTTAGACGCTGTAAATGCAGAACTCCGCGATGTGGAAATCGGAACGCGCTACGAAAAAATCGGAATGGCACAGGGACAGCAGAATCAGGCTGCAGGAGCGCTTCAGGAAGTGCAGACCGCTTATTCAGAAAGATATGTCATCGCTTCCAACGATATGGAAATCGAAACCATTTCCCTGAACAAAGGAGAGCTGGCAACCGCAGGATATGCTTTATTTAACGGATATGTTCCGAATTCATCGTATTTCCGTTTTACCATTCCGGAAAGTAAAATCAGCCGTTTCCAAAAAGGAATGACAGTAAAAATGAAACCGACATACGGAAACGAAACATTCTCCGGAAAAATCGTTACGGTAAAACAGCTGACAAGATATGCGGAAATCTCAACCGCTTTCCCTGATTATCAGCCTGATGATGCCGTGTATGAAATCAAAGTCGTTCCCGAAGACCGCGCAAAAGCCAACAGTCTTTTGGTCAATTCGAGTGTCATCATTGTTGATTAATTCTTTAAAACCAAAGACAATGAAACAGTTAAAATATTTACTGAAAAGGGAATTCAAACTTTTCCTTACGAATAAAACACTGCTGACCGTATTTTTTCTTGCACCGATTTTTTATGCCGTTCTCATCGGAGCGACATACAAAAAAGGGAAAGTAACCGATATTCCCGTAATCGTCATCAACCACGACAAAACGCCGATGGCACAGCAGGTGATAGACATGCTGGAGGACAATCAGAATATCAAAATACTGTATTATCAGCAGGAACCCGCAATTCTGAAAGATGAGGTTGTCCGTACTGAAGCAGCGGCGGTTGTAATCATTCCGGAACGTTTTGAGGCGATGATGCTTCAGAAAAAATATCCTGAAATCAACTGCTATATCAATACTTCCAATGTGCTTACCGCCAATTTCGCAACCAAATCACTCCAAACCACGTTGGGAACTTTTGCGGCAGGAGCGGAGATGAAAGCACTTCAGAAAAAGGGAATACCCTCAGTTCAGGCGGCAGCGCAGTATGAACCTTTTAAAACCAACTATATCACGATGTTTAACACGACGAGCAATTATCTGGTCTTCATGTGGCCGGCGATGATGGCGGTGGTGCTTCAGCAGGTGATTCTGCTGGCAATGGCGGTGTCTTTTTCAGAAGAGTTCAAAAGGAGTTCATTTGTAAAGGATTTTGCAGGAAAAGAGAAAAACTCAATTTTGGTAATGACGATAAAATGCCTTCCGGTGTGGTTGTTTTCCAATTTTAATATTTTAATATTTATCCTTTGCAGTAAGTATTTCATGATTCCTGCACCTGAAAATATCGGAAATTTTTTCCTGTTGACTTCGCTGTTTATTTTAACCTGCACCAATCTTGGCGTGTTTGTGAGCATTTTGATTCCCGATGCGCTGAAAGCAACTCAGATTCTGATGGTTATTGCTTCTCCAGCGTTCATTATCAGCGGTTTTACATGGCCGTTGTATGCGATGCCGGTTTATATACAGGCGATTACGAAGATTATTCCGCTTACGCCGTATCTGGAAACTCTGAAAATCTTGCTGATTCAGAAAGGCTCGGATTCGCTTACCCGACCGTATTTCTGGCATTTGTTTATTCAGGCTTGGGCGTATTTCCTGCTCGGATGGATTGCTTTGAAAATCAAAATAAAAAGCCATTTTAAAAAATACAATGTAGACGAAAATTATGATGAAAAGGATGCTGTGATTGAGGAATAATTACGTTTACACATCTGTTTGTTTGTGAGAATTTCCTGATTTTTTTTCGGGAGATTCTTTTTTTAATGCTAATTTTACCAGAAACAAACAGATTCGCAATGAAATTTTTTGAAATGGTTTCGGGATTTCTTCCTGATGAAAAGAAAATTGAGGATTTTTTCAGGGACAATACTCAGATGATGGAAGTGGAAAAAGGGGAAATCATCAGCACAAATGGTTCATACAACCGCAATATTTATTTTGTGGAAAAAGGGCTGATGCGTTCTTTTTATTATGAAAACGGAAAAGACATCACCACCAATTTCTATGCGGAACAAAAGCTGATTGCCAATATCGATACTCTGTTTAAAAACCAGCCGACACGCTACAACATTGAAGCCATTGAAAACACGGAACTGCTGTATTGCGATTTCGGAAAAGTGGAGCTATTGTGCGAACAGTCGCTTCCGGCAGCAAATTTCAGCAGGTATATTCTCGGAATACTGATGAATCAGATGGCAGACAGGATTGCCTCGCTCCAGTACATGACCGCCCGCGAAAAATACGAAGAACTGATGCGGGAAAACAAAGATATTATCCTTCGCGCTCCTTTGGGAATGATTGCCGGATATCTTGGGATTTCACAGGAAACGCTCAGCAGAATCCGGAGTGGGAAGTGATATTAGGAGCTTAATAAAAGCAACTCATATTTATCGAAACGTTATAAAACCTATGAGGTTTTTGAAATACTGAAAGGGTTCAGTTTATTCACATTTTTATCAAAAGACCATTAAACCTCATAGGTTTTGAAAACCTGTGAGGTTTTTGAAATACTGAAAGGGTTTTGCATTATATTTACTAAAGATTCTTTAGACAAAATCCCTATCTTTACACACCTTAATTTTTATACAGACATTCTATGGAAATCAACTGGAAAACCGCAAAAGAATACGAAGATATTACCTACAAAAAATCTGGCGGCGTTGCGAGAATCGCCTTTAACAGACCGGAAGTGAGAAACGCTTTCCGCCCGAAAACCACTTCGGAATTGTATGATGCTTTTTATGACGCTTACGAAGATGCTTCTATTGGCGTTGTGCTTTTAACAGGAGAAGGACCTTCGCCAAAAGACGGCGGACACGCATTTTGCAGCGGTGGCGACCAGAAAGCGAGAGGACATCAAGGTTACGTTGGCGATGATGGAAGACACCGTTTGAATATTTTGGAAGTTCAAAGACTGATTCGTTTTATGCCGAAAGTTGTGATTGCTGTGGTAAACGGTTGGGCAGTTGGTGGCGGACATTCTCTGCACGTGGTTTGCGATTTGACTCTGGCGAGTGAAGAATACGCGATTTTTAAACAAACCGATGCCGATGTAACGAGTTTTGACGGTGGTTACGGTTCAGCCTATTTAGCGAAAATGGTCGGGCAGAAAAAAGCGAGGGAAATTTTCTTTTTGGGAAGAAATTATTCTGCGAAAGATGCCGAAGCAATGGGAATGGTCAATGCCGTAATTCCTCACGCAGAACTGGAAGACACCGCCTACGAGTGGGCTCAGGAAATTCTGGCAAAATCTCCGACCTCAATCCGTATGCTGAAATTTGCAATGAATCTTACCGACGACGGAATGGTAGGACAGCAGGTTTTTGCAGGAGAAGCCACAAGATTAGCGTATATGACGGACGAAGCAAAAGAGGGAAGAAACGCATTTCTGGAAAAGAGAAAACCGGATTTCGGGAAAGACCAGTGGATTTCGTAAGCCCCCGTCCCCAAAGGGGAGAAATCGTTAAATTTTTTGAAAGAAAAAGGAAAAGCCACGAAGTGGCGACATCAACAGCCAAGGGTAATGCCCTTGGAAATTTGGAAAAAAAATATGAAAAACAACACCCTAAAATCATCATTTGAATTTCTGAAACAACTCGCCAGAAACAACAATCGTGCGTGGTTTACAGAGCATAATTAATGCAACTTGCGAAAAAAATGAACAAAAACAACCTACAAATACGAAACAGCACCGCCGAATTTCTGATTTTCACTTCGCAGTCGGGAGAAAATACGATTGAAGTGTGTGTGCAGGACGAAACGGTTTGGCTTACGCAAAACCTTATTGCTGTGTTGTTTGATACCACAAAGCAGAATGTTAGTTTGCATTTAAAAAATATTTTTAATGATGGCGAACTGAATGAAAATTCAGTTGTCAAGGATTTCTTGACAACTGCCGCAGACGGAAAAAATTACAAAACAAAATTTTACAATTTAGACGCAATTATTTCTGTCGGTTATCGTGTCAATTCCCAAAGAGCAACACAATTCAGGCAATGGGCAACTTCCGTTTTACGGGATTTTGCCATTCGTGGTTATGTTTTGGACAAAGAACGTCTTAAAAACGGAACATTTTTAAATCAAGAATATTTTGACCATCTATTGGCAGAAATTCGGGAAATCCGTGCAAGCGAAAGAAGATTTTACCAAAAAATAACCGATATTTATTCCACTGCGATAGACTATAATCCCGATACGGAGGTTACGCAAACTTTTTTTGCTTCGGTTCAGAATAAGTTACATTTCGCTATTCACGGAAATACTGCCGCAGAGATTGTGATGAAAAGAGCCGACAGCGAAAAAGAAAATATGGGTTTAACGACTTGGAAAAACGCTCCGAAAGGAAAAATATTGAAAACCGATGTTTCTATTGCTAAAAATTACCTTACGGAAAAGGAATTGAAACAACTCGACCGTTTTGTAACAATGTATCTGGACTATGCAGAAACACAAGCCGAACAAAATATCCCGATGACAATGGAAGATTGGGCAAAAAGATTAAACGCATTTTTGCAGTTCAACCAAAAAGATATTCTGCAAAATGCAGGAAAAGTAACGCAAGCAATCGCCAAAGCATTTGCCGAGAGTGAATTTGAAAAATACCGCATCGTTCAAGACCGGTTTTTTGAAAGCGATTTTGATAAAATGATAAAACAAATTGATAAGCCACGAAGTGGCGACATCAACAGCCAAGGGTAATGCCCTTGGAAATTTGAAAAAGAATTATGAAAAACAACACCCTAAAATCATCATTTGAATTTCTGAAACAACTCGCCAAAAACAACAATCGTGCGTGGTTTACAGAACACAAACCGGAATACGATGCGGTTGCGAAAGCCAATAAAATATTCTTTAACGATATTTTTTCGGATTTTCAGAAGTATGATGATTTGGCGAATATTCATATTTTCAGAATTTATAAAGATGTTCGTTTTTCTAAGGATAAAACGCCGTATAAAACCAATTTCGGAGCAGGTTTATCGAGAAAAAAGCCATTGTTAAGAGGCGGTTATTACATTCATTTAGAACCGGATAACAGTTTTGTCGGTGGTGGTTTTTGGGCTCCGAATAATGAAGATTTATTCCGAATCCGTAAGGAATTTGAAATTGATACAAGCGAAATCAACAAAATTACATCGGACAAAACTTTTGTGGAATTTTTCGGAAAACTCGAAGGAGAAGATGGCGTAAAAACCGCTCCGAAAGGTTTTGACAAAAATCACCCCGCGATTGATTTGATTAAGAAAAAACAATACGTCGTAATGAGAAAATTCTCCGATAAAGAAGTCTTTTCCGATGATTTTCAAAAGGAAATCATTGCGACTTTTCTTGCAATGCGTCCTTTGTTCGATTATATGAGCGATGTTTTGACAACAGATTTGAACGGAGAGCCGTTGTTTTAAAAAGGGATAATATCAAATGATTGTCCGTAATTTATCATCTCTGCGTACTTTGATGAGTGAAACGCCTTTGCGAGCCTTAAAAACAGTTAGTAGTTTAAAAAATCTTCGCGGGCTTTGCGTTTAAAAAAGCATTATGATTAAAAACGGATATTCAAATAATATCAAATTTAATTTTTGTAACTATTTAAAAATGAATAAAATAGAAATATATTCAGACAAAAAGAAAGCATTTTTATTGTTAATAGGCTCAATCGTGTTTGTGGTTTTGGGAATCTGGTTGTTTGCAGATGCCGAAAATATTAAAAACCCTTTTTTGAAAAACCCATTATTGATAAAAATAGTAGGAACTGCTTCAATTCTATTTTTCGGATTTGGAATTTATGTTGCTGTAAAACAATTATTTAGAAACAAATTAATGCTGATAATTGACGAAAACGGAATCAACGTAAATCCCTCCAAAAATGAATTTATAAAATGGATAGACATTGAAGGATTTTCGGAAATAAAAATTAACAGCGTGAAAATCATCATCATTCACGTCATTAATCCCGAAGAGTATATGAGCAAGGAAACCAATGTATTACGCAAAAAATTAATGGCTTATAATCTGAGCAATTACGGTTCTCCGTTTACAGTTTCGGTTGCAACGATGAAAATTAATTATGAAGATTTGCATAAATTGCTGAACGAAAATCTGACAAAATTTATCAGTAAAAAATATCAATAATTTAAACAAAAAAAACCGGATTCATCACCAGCATCTAATATCTGGGAGAGGAACTACCGGGACAGCATGGTGCAAAGATAATAAAAAATGACGAAACAGTATTATGAAAAAATATTTTCCACGCAGAGAATGGAAAAATATTTCAGCCGATACCCGAGCAATGAACAAAAAGCAATTCTGCATTATCATGACAGAGTGCCGGAAGTAATCAAAAAAGCAAAACAAGCAATATGAAATTAATTGATTTAAAATGAAAAACCTCCTCACGTTATTAACAGCAGAGCCACGAAGTGGCTCAATATCAGTAACCACAGGTGCAACCTGTGGAAAAAACAAAATAATATGAAAAACTGGCTTGCAGCCGCACGTTTGCGGACATTACCGCTTTCTTTGAGCGGAATTATTATGGGAAGTTTCATTGCAAAATGGAGGCTTTCCGATAGCGGAAATTTTTGGGATTGGAAAATTTTTGCATTGGCACTTTTGGTAACGTTGCTTTATCAAATCCTTTCCAATTTCGCCAACGATTACGGCGACGGCATCAAAGGAACAGACCAATTTCGCACCGATAAAGCAGAAAAAAGAGCCGTTGCTTCGGGGAAAATCTCGGCAAATCAAATGAAAAATGCTGTTATTTTGTTTTCGTTTTTGGCATTTTTGGCGACTTTGGCGTTGCTGTATTTTGCGTTTTTCAAGGAAAATCTGATGCAGGAATTTTACACCTTTATCGGTTTGGGATTGGCGTGTATTTTGGCGGCAATCGGTTATACGGTTGGCAAAAAACCTTACGGTTATCTCGGTTTGGGCGATATTTTCGTATTTATTTTCTTCGGATTGGTTTCCGTTTGCGGAAGTTATTTTTTGTTCACAAAAACCTTTGATTGGGACATTCTGCTCCCTGCAAGTGCAATCGGAATGTTGAGTGCTGCCGTTCTTAACCTCAACAATATGAGGGACATAGATAGCGATGCTTCCAGCGGAAAAAAAACGCTGGCGTTGCGTTTGGGTTTCAAATATGCAATGATTTACGAAGTTGTTTTGCTGATGCTTCCGCCGCTTTTGGTTTTGTGTTTTATGATGATGAACGGATTGCAGCAACAAGGAAAATATTACGCATTCATCTTCTTTATCACGGTATTTCCTTTAACCTCAATTCGCCGAAAAATAATGGCAGTAAAAGAACCGAAAGAACTCGACCCTTTCCTGAAACAAGTCGGACTGATTACTTTTGTAATGAGCGTTTTGGTAGCGGTAGGATTGAATTATTTTAAATGATTAAAAATCAAAATAAATGAAAAATAAAATTTTCCGTGAATGAACAATAATACCTCCCGCTCGCCCAAAATAAACAAATTAAACACGAAAAAAAGTTTTATATTTGCATACAATAGCATACATTTTAATTTGTTTTAAATACAATTTTTTATGGCAACAACAGCATTGGTTCAGGCAAGAATAGAGCCTGACTTGAAAGAAAAAGCCGAAAGTTATTTTCAATCTTTTGGAATGGATACCGCAACGGCAATCCGTATTTTTTTTGCAAAAGTGGCGGAAACAGGAAAAATACCATTCACAATCGGCATAGAACCCGAAGATAAATACGATGCCGAATTGGCGGAAAAATCCTATCGGGAATATGAAAAAAACGGAAAAAAATCACGCCCTTTTTCCGAACTACTAAAAGAACTTGACTGATGATTTACCGTTTGGAAACCACACCCAAGTTTGACAAACAACTGAAAAAGTTAGACAAAACCAGCCAAAAACAAATCGTGGCTTTTCTGCTGAAAAATATTGACGGCACAGAAAATCCTCGCATTTTCGGGAAGCGATTAATCGGCAACAGAAAAGGATTTTGGCGTTACAGAGTCGGCGATTACCGCATTATTTGCGATATTCAAGACGAAGAATGCCTGATTTTGGCTCTTGAAACCGGACACAGAAAAGATATTTACAAATAAGTTGGAAGTGGGAAGATGGAAGTTTTTAAATTTCGTTCCGGAGGAATGGTATCTGTGTAGAAAATAATGTAAAATAAAAGGCGTTCCGTAGAGCCTGTCCCGATTCATCGGGAAACGCTATCTGAAAAAATAAAATTATAAAATATTGATTTTATGCTACCGGAATTAGGAGAAGAATTTGAATTTTTAATTAAAAAAATAATTTGGAAAGAATAAGAATTTTTTTTTAATTTTATGGCTATTAAAATATTATACTTTCGCTAATCTGTTGACTTGATGTAAGAATCTTATTAGAAAATGTATATGAAAAGAATTAAAATTTGTAAAAGAATAATAGTCTTTGAGTATTTAGGCTCAAATGATTTGTTTCATCAAATTATTTGAGCAATCTCTACCGTAATTTTCAATTTCAAACCAAAAACAATCAAAAATTACCATTATGAAAAAGCAAATTTTATTTTTAATATTATGTGTTTTATTATTAACACTATTTTCTTGTAACGATGGAGAATTTACAACTGAAAAAGATTATAATATTAATGACCAATTAGTAGTTCCAAAAGGTTCTACTTTGAAAATTGACAAAACTGCGAATAGTGTTGATTTTAAATTACCGAAAGGTTATGTTTTAATAGGTGAAACAACTGATGGGCAACTTTCAAGATTATATGAAGGAGGTACTTTAACTTGCACTTGCACATCTCCCTCAAATGGGGGTTGTAGCCCATTTGTAGCACAAGGACCAAATGGCGAAATAACAGGATGCGCAATGAGTAATTGTACAAGTTGTACAGGTACTGTTAAAGGCAATGTTCTAAGTGAAGGAGGCGGAGAAGGAGACGGAGAAACTGAAATACTTTATCTTAATAAAATAAATGTAGTTAAAGCAGATGATGCAATAAATTTTGTAGTAGACATTAAAGAATTTGAAAGTTTAAAAAATCCAACTTCAGAAATAATGAATTCTGAATTTGCAACCAAAACCATATCAGAGTTTTTAAAAGGTTTTCAGAGCCAAAATAAAGAACAATTAGCAAGAACAACTGATATTAATAGACTAAAAGAAATTGGTTACATATTGGTTCCGGTTAATTTTTACGGCTACAGAATATATTTACCTGTGGACAAAAGTTTAAAACTTAATGTTGCTAATCCAATGGTAAATGATGTTATTGCAAAATATTTAGATGATGGAGGAGGTAGTTATTCTTGCAAATGCAATACAAATGAGGGAGGTTGCGTACTTAAAACTAAAAGTATTCCTTTATTAGGTTCAGCAACTTGGTGTGAAGCAGGAAAGTGTGGTTCTTGTACTATGACTTCCAATTGAAAACTTCCTGCAGCATTCGCTTGATGCAATGCCGAGTTGAAAATCTTGGCGTTTGACTTTTTGGAAGTAAGTTTTTATTCACAACTGCTTTTCCGTTATGCAATTTTTTATATTTTAGCAAAACGGAAAAGCGGTTGTTTTGTTTGGTAAAAACAGAAGATTCGTCTTCTTTTGTCTCGTACCACACCAAATTTTTTCCTATGACATGTTATCTGAAAACCTTATCACTTTTTGATTTTTTGTCCAAAATCCCTGCGACAATTTTTCGTATTTTTGCTTTCGGAATTTTTTGATTTTCCAATGCCATTGTAGCATAAAGGTTTTTTTCCAATATGTTCATCAATGTTTCTCTCTGATTGAGAGCAGGATATTTTTCAAAAAATTTCATATTGCAAATGTATTATAAATTTTAAAACGAATTATAAAATCAAATAAATGAAAATAAAATTCCTCGGACAAAACTGTTTTTTGTTCACTTATAACGGAAAAAATATCCTTTCCGACCCGTTTTACAATTATCAGAAAGACCAATCGGGTTTTGACATCAAATCACAAAAAATTGATTATGTGCTGATTACACACGCTCACGGCGACCATATTGCGGACGTGAAAGAGGTTTTGGAAATTTATCCCGAAGTGGTCGTCATCGGACAACCCGAAATCTGCGATTATTTCAATCATCCGAACTCTATTGACATTAATTTCGGCGGTTCTGCAAAAATCGACGATTTGAAAATTTCTATGGTTCCGGCAAGTCATACAAGTTCCTTTCCGGACGGGACTTACGGCGGTTTGGCGGCAGGATATATTTTCAGGTTTTCGGACGGAAGAAATCTCTATTTCGCAGGCGATACCGGCGTAAGTTCGGAAATGGAACTGCTCCAGAGATTATACGGAAAATTGGATTTGGCGATTTTGCCGGTTGGTTCTCATTACACGATGTGTCCCAGAAAAGCCGCTTTTGCCGCTTCGGAATTATTGAAAACCCCGAAAGTCATCGGTTGCCATTTCGATACATTTCCGCCGATAACCATTAATCACGAAAATGCGAAAAAACATTTTGCAGACAAAAATATTGAGTTTGTTTTACCGGAATTGGGACAGGAATTTGAATTCTGACGAAATTAAAAAATTAAGAGATTTAGAAATTTCGTAATCTCGTAATCTCTGAATTTCTAAATCTCTTAATCATTAAAAAGAAAAATGGCAAGCGACCTAAATCACACCGCTACAACCGATTACCTTTGCTGCGTTCCCACCCTGGAGGATTCTCAGGAGCTGGTTGTTTAGGACTTGCCGGTGCAAAGATAAAAATTTAAGAAACAAGAAACAAGGAACAAGGAAAAAAGAATCAAAAACTATCAACGAAAAAGTTGTAAATTTGGGAAATAGAAAAAATAAATGGTATGGAAGCACGAGTTATAAATATTGACCCCGAAATTTTAGGAGGAACACCTGTTTTTTTCGGGACAAGAGTTCCTATCAAAAATCTTTTTGACTATTTGGAAACGGGCGACAGCATTGAAACTTTTTTGGAAGATTTTGAAGGTGTTGCTAAATTTCAGGTGGTGAAAGTTCTTGAAATGTCGCAAAAATTAATTGAAACTTCTACAAACATTCTCAATGAAAATTTTGCTTGACGAATGCGTAACCAAACGCCTGAAAACGCATTTGTCAGATTTTGAAGTTTTTACAGTCAGAGAATTGGGACTAAGCGGCATAAAAAACGGCAAATTGATGACCTATTGTGCTGAACATGGTTTTGACGTATTATTGACCATTGACAAAAATCTTATTTACCAACAAAACCTTGACAAATATCCCGTAACGATTGCCGTTTTGAATTGCTTCACGAGTAAACTTGAAGAACTTATCACTTTTTTACCGTCTTTCAAATCGCAGGTTGATACATTACTAAAACACCAAGCATACATCATAGACAAGTAACTAAAAAAATAAAAAATCTATGACAAAAAATCCCATTACAACAGGCATTATTCTCTTCATTATCACAATGCTCATTTTTTTTGCGGTTTATTATTTTTTCGGAAATATCAATTATTTTGACATTTCGCTGAAAGTCAATTCCTTTGTTTTGCCTGTGATTTACGGCGGAACTGCACTTTATTCCGTGAGAAGTTTTTGGAAATCAAGAACTTCGGTTACGTTTCGTGATGCGTTTAACAAGGCATTTGTTCCGATGTTTGTCGGCGGATTTTTGTCGGTTTCCGGTATTTTTTTGTTTTTGAATTTCGGTGATGTTGAAGCCAAAAATTTATTGAATCATCAATTTGTCGAAAAAAACAAAGCCGAACTTACAAGCGTTTACCAAAAAGAAAAATCCCGACTGAAAAATGAAGCCCAACTCGCTGATTTGGAGAAAGATTACCAAAAAAGTATGCAGAGTTTCAGCATGGAACAAGTGAAAGAAAAAGATATGTTTACGGCGAGTCATTTTTCGGGATATTTTGCTGCGATTTTGGTTTTTTATCTGATAATTTCGCTGTTTTTGGGAGCGTTTTTCCGAAGCAAAACAGAAATTTAAAAAAATATTTCTTGTATTTGAGAGTTATACGTATATTTGTGTAAACAATACGTATTATGACGACAAAACTCACATTATCAATAAAAAAAGAGTCGATAGAAAAAGCGAAACGCTACGCAAAAGGAACACAGAGAAGTGTTTCGGAAATGGTTCAGAAATATTTTGATAGTTTGGAAGAAGTGAATGAAGAAAAGCCCGAATTTTCTCCAAAAATGAAAAAATTGTTATCACTTCTTAAAGGTCCGACAACTTATACAGATAAAGAATTGGATAATTTCCGCCGAGAATATTTAGAAAAAAAATATTCATAAAATGAAATTTTTTCTTGATACCAATATCATTGTGGATTTCGTGATGATGAGAGAACAGTTTTACCTCGAATTGGCAATGCTTGTAGATTACATTTCTTCAAAAAATGTGGAATTTTACACATCTTCTCACGCAATAGCGACTACGCATTATGTTTGTCGGAAAAAATATTCGGAAAACGAAATTCGGGTTATTCTTGAAAATCTTTTGTCGATGATTTCCGTAGTTTCCGTAGATGAAGAAATTCTCCGCAAAAGTTTGAAATCCCACCACAAAGATTTTGAAGATGCTGTTCAAATATTTTGTGCTCATCAAATCAAAAAATTAGACGGAATTATTACGCGAAATCTGAAAGATTTTTCCACTTCGGAAATTCCTGTTTTTTCGCCCGATGAAGCCTTGATTTACATTAAAAAGAAACTTAAATAAAAAATGAATTTATCAATCATAATCCCGCTTCTGAACGAGGAAGAATCTTTGGAAGAACTTTTTTCCCGAATTGACAGCGTTTGCAAAACCGAAAATCTGTCTTACGAAATCTGGTTTGTGGACGACGGAAGCACCGACCGTTCTTGGAAAATCATTGAAAATCTGAAATCGCAAAATCCGCAAATTCACGGGATTAAATTTTCACGGAATTACGGAAAATCTCAGGCGCTTCACGCTGCTTTTGAAAAGGTAAACGGCGAAGTCGTAATTACGATGGATGCTGATTTGCAGGACTTTCCCGAAGAAATCCCCGAACTTTACGAAATGGTAAAAATCGGAAATTACGACATCGTTTCCGGTTGGAAGAAAAAACGTTTTGATAATGTGATGACGAAAAATATCCCGTCAAAATTGTTCAATGCGGCGGCGAGAAGAGTTTCCGGTGTTTCGCTCCACGATTTCAATTGCGGTTTGAAAGCGTACAAAAAACAAGTCGTGAAATCCATTGATGTTTACGGCGATATGCACCGTTATATTCCGGTTTTGGCGGCAAATGCAGGTTTCAGAAATATTACGGAAAAACCTGTAAAACATCAGGCAAGACCTTACGGAAGTTCAAAATTCGGAACGGAACGTTTTGTCCGAGGATTTTTGGATTTGGTAACGCTTTGGTTTGTAAGCCGTTTCGGCGGAAGACCGATGCACTTTTTCGGAGCGGCGGGAACGCTGATGTTTATTTTCGGGTTTTTGTCGGCACTTTGGCTGGGAATTTCAAAACTGATTGACGTTTATTTTTACAAAATCTACGGAAATCTGATTGCGGATAATCCTTGGTTTTTTATTGCTTTGACGATGATGATTCTGGGAAGTCTGCTTTTCGTTGCAGGATTTTTGGGCGAACTGATTATCAGAACCAATCGCGAACACAAGAATTATCATATTGAGGAGGTAATTTAATTTGAAAATGTGTTAATTTGAGAATTTGAAAATGAATAGGCGAACCTCGAAGAGGTTCAACAATAATAGCCACGTGTGAAACTCGTGGAAAATGAAAATGAGATAATTTGAAAATTATGATAAATAAAGGCAGAAGAAACGAATTGACTTTGTTGAAATTCAAAAAAAGATTAACAAGAATAGGACTTTGGGAAAAAATAAATGACGAAAGATATCATTTGTTTGCTTACAAATCTCACGGAAAACCTTGCAGTTGTTATATGTGCAAAGCCGATAAATTCAGAGAAAAATCAAGAAGAGATTTTAAAAATTTCGACAGAAATCATTTTGAATTTTTTACCGAAAAAATTGTAGATTAGTACATTCAAAAATCAAAAAAATGGAAACAAAAAATAAAAAAAATCCGACAAAAAATTCTCCGAAAAAAGAAACGAAAGAGCAACCGAAAATCTCTAAAACAGGACTTGCAATGAGAAAACTTTGGGGAACAGGAGAAATTTTGGATATGAGAGCCGTTCTGAAATAAAATGCGTTATTTACTTGATACAAATATTCTCATTTTTGTATTAATGGGAGATAAGGATAATATATCTGCTGATGTTCAGCAGATTATTGACGATTTTTCCAATACGCTTTATGTGAGTTCTTTGTCGATTGTAGAGGTTGTTTATTTGTTTGAAAACGAAAAAATTAAAACAAAACACCGCTCTGCCGAAGCATTATGCAAAGCGATAGAAGAGGATTTATACATTCAAATCCTTCACACCAAAGACGAACACCTCAAAACCTATTCCCGCCTGAAACTCGCAGAAAACCACAAAGACCAGATTGACCATTTCATTATTTCTCAGGCGGTTTGCGAAAAAATTCCGTTGGTAAGTTCCGACCGGAAATTTTATTCTTATATTCCTCAAAACCTTGATTTTGTTTACAATAAAAGGTAACTTTTATGAAAAAAATATTATACTTATTTCTCGTTTCCGTTTTATTTTCCTGCGGAAAAATTTCTCCGAAAGGCGATGTAGAATCCAAAGACGTTCAGTTGCAGGATTTTAAAAACATTTCTCTGAAAGGAAAATTTCGGGTGTTTGTGGTGAACAGCGAAAAAAGTTTCGTGAATGTGGAAACCTATCCCAATTTTTTCAATAATCTGGATATTTCGGTTAAAGACAATACTTTGAATATCAGCGAAAAACGGGAAACCAAAGGTTTGGGTTTTTACAGCCTTACGATTTATTCCAGATTCAATCCTGAAAAAATGTCCGTTTCCGATTCTGTGGAAGTGAATATTTCGGGGGAAATAAATACCGATAATTTTCGTCTTAATCTGAAAAATAATGGTAAATTTATAGGGGCAATCCGAAGCCGGAAAGCGGAAATCAGTATGGAGAATACGAGCCTTGCGAATTTCAAAGGATTTACGAAAAATGCGGAAATCAAAATGAAAGACACCGCCAATCTTCTCGCTCCTTACTGGTTGATTGACAATCTGAATATCAATTCCAAAAACGGAACATATTCGGAAGTGAATGTGAAAGATTCCCTGAAAGGAACTATCGGCGATACAGCGAAGTTTTTATACTACAACAATCCTGTTCGTGCCTTTAAAATCGGGGAAAAAGCGGAAGTGAGGAATGAGGAGTTGAAATAAGTTTAATGTAGGAAGTTTGAAATTGAAAAAGAAGAAAGTTAAAGCGGAAAGTAAAATATAATGAAATATGCAGGAATATTAATTTATATAATAAATATAATAGGATTATTATTGTCTTTTCTGATTTCTCCTTATGAGTTTCCGGAGGATAAAGAAATGGGTAGTGTAGATAGTGATACGGTTCTTGTTTTGTTTTTAATATTTGGATTTTTAGCAACAATTAATTTCTTGTTTATTTTATGGAAATTGTTGGCTGAAAAAACAAAAATATTAAAATGGAAAGGCGATTTTTTAATCCTGATATTTTTCCTCTTTTCATTTATTGAGGTAATTAGAATGATTTGGTTTATGAAAATGGAAGGAAATTAAAAACGTAATCTTTGTCATTCTGAGCGAAACGAAGTGAAGTCGAAGAATCTGAATTATTAATAGAGATTCTTCATTCCGTTTCACTCCATTCAGAATGACAAAAAGCGTGTTAAAACTTTAAACATTGAACTAAAAATTTTGGTATATTTACAATATGAAAACAGCAACTAAAACAAGAATAAACGGTGCAATTTTGGTAAAAAAATTACGGACAGAAAAACTCCAAAGCGGTTTGCCTTTTATGATTCATAGTAAGGAATTAGCTTCCGGTCAATGTTATTACGAATATCCGAACGGTAAAATAGAACTCGTGGAAATTGCTGATTCCAAAGATATTTCAACGCTGAAAACACTCAGCCAATCCGAAGCAGATAGGCTCCGCAAAAAATTAAACCTTGATTTGGTAAACTGAAATGCCCGATTTATACATCATCACAGGTTCTAACGGTGCAGGAAAATCATCGGTAGGTCTGCATTATCTGCCTGAAAATGTAAAATATACAATTTTTGACGGCGACAAATTGTTTATGCAGAAAAGCCGTGAATTTTGGAAAAAAGGAATCAAATCTCACAAAGAATGTAAAAAATTAGCCATAGAAATTGTAGAAAAAACATTTGAAAATTTGATGGAAAATGCCATTAATAATCGTTCCGATTTTGCTTACGAAGGACATTTTACCAATGATGCAACTTGGGATATTCCGAAAAAATTCAAAAATCACGGATATACTTTGACGCTTGTTTTTTTCGGTTTGACCGATACCAATCTCTCGCAGTTGCGTGTAATCGGTCGGACAAAAGAGGGCGGACATTATGTAGAACCCGATACTTTGGCTGCTAATTTTTACGGAAATCTTGAAAAACTTGATATTTATTATCCGATTTTTGATACCGTAAAAATTTTTGACACTTCCACAACGGAACATATTGAGTTAGCACAAATTGAAAACGGAATTCCTGTTTTTTCAGAACCCGAACTTCCGGAATGGTTTACTTCTAATTTAAAAGATATTACCGAGAAAATAAAAGGAGATAAAAATTAAAACGTAAACTTTGTCATTCCGTAGTAATCTCAACATATTCAAAAAGAATGATTTAGATTCTTTCAGTATGACAAAGCACCACTAAAACTTTGAACCTTAAACCTTAAACTCGAAACAAAACCCAAAAATATGACAACATTAGAAAAAGCACAACTCTGGCTGACAGACACTTTTGATGAAGAAACACGAAAAGCCGTTCAGGCGTTAATCGATTCTGATTCTCCGGATTTGGAGGATTCTTTTTATCGGGAACTGGAATTCGGAACGGGCGGAATGCGCGGAATTATGGGTGTCGGAACAAACCGTCTGAATAAATATACACTTGGACAAGCAACTCAGGGATTGGCGAATTATCTGCATCATTCTTTTCCAAATCAGGAAATTAAGGTTGCGATTGCTTACGACGTGCGTAATAATTCCAAAGAATTTGGGAAATTGGTGGCAGATGTTTTGACGGCAAACGGAATTAAAGTTTTGCTTTTCAAACAGCACAGACCAACACCGGAACTGTCTTTCACGGTTCGCGACAAAAAATGCAACGCCGGAATTGTTTTGACGGCTTCTCACAATCCGCCTGAATACAACGGTTACAAAGTCTATTGGAACGACGGAGCGCAAGTTGTTCCGCCGAATGACGAAAATATTATCAAAGAAGTGTATGCAACACAGTTTGATAAAATCAAATTCAACGGAAACGATGATTTAATCGAATGGATTGGCGAAGAACAGGACGATGTTTACATTGATGTTTGTATGGAAAATTCGCTGTATCAAAAGGATAAAATCGGGTATGACAATCTGAATATCGTTTTCACTTCCATTCACGGGACGACTTACACCACGATTCCGAAAGCACTGGAAAAAGCGGGTTTCAAAAAAATAGATTTGGTTCGGGAACAGATGATTCCGAGTGGGAATTTCCCGACCGTAGAAAGTCCGAATCCCGAAGAACCTGCAGCACTTTCTATGGCAACGGATTTGGCAAAAATTACCAGCGGCGATATTGTGATTGGTTGCGACCCTGACGGCGACCGATTGGGAATTGCCGTGAGAAATTTGGACGGCGAAATTCAGTTATTGAACGGAAATCAATGTAATACAATTTTGACGTATTATATTCTCGACCAATGGAAAAAATCGGGAAAAATTACCGGAAAAGAATTCATCGGTTCTACGATTGTAACGTCCGATATTTTCTATGATATTGCCGAAAAATTCGGTGTGGAATGTAAAGTCGGATTAACCGGTTTCAAATGGATAGGAAAAATGATTCGCGATGTGGAAGGACAGGAAAAATTTGTCTGCGGAGGCGAGGAAAGTTTCGGATTTATGACGGGAGATTTTGTTCGGGATAAAGATTCCTGCGGTTCGATTCTTTTGGCTTGTGAAATTGCAGCGTGGTGCAAAGCGAACGGCAAAACGATGTATCAGTATATGATTGAGATTTACAAGGATTTGGGAATGTATTACGAAGGTCTTGTGAATGTCGTGAGAAAGGGAAGAACAGGAGCGGAAGAAATCGCACAGATGATGACCGATTTCCGAAACAATCCGCCGAAAACCATCGCAGGTTCGCCTGTCGCTTTGCTGAAAGATTTCAAAGAACAAACGAAACTCAACGTAAAAACGGGAGAAAAATCCGTAATGGACGAGATTCCGCAATCCAATGTTTTGATTTTCTATACCGAAGACGGCACAAAAGTCTGCGTCCGTCCGTCCGGAACAGAACCGAAAATCAAGTTCTACGTTTCCGTGAAAGATAAAATTTCTTCCGAAGCGGATTTTGTGGAAAAACAAGCGGTAATGGAAGCGAAAATCCAGCAGGTGAAAGCGGATTTGAATTTGTAATATTGAAGCTCTAAAATTTTAAAACCTAACGGGTTTCCGAAACCCGTTAGGTTTTTTTTATGTTCAAATCAATCACTTCCAAAACTCCAGAAACTTCTCAATCGCCTTTTTCCGGTGGCTGATTTGGTTTTTTTCTTCGGGAAGCATTTCTGCAAACGTTTTCTCATAACCGTCTGGAACAAAAATCGGGTCATATCCGAAACCTTTGTGTCCTTTATTTTCCGTTAAAAGAGTTCCGTATACTCTGCCCTCAAAAAACTGCGCTCCCGATTCGTCATAATAGCATAAAACCGTGATGAAATAGGCTTTTCTGTTTTCTATATTTTTCATTTCGGAAAGCACTTTTTCGATGTTTTTTCCGAAATCGTGGTCTCCTGCATACCGAGCGGAAAAAATTCCCGGTCTTCCGTCAAGTGCTTCCACAGCCAGTCCGGAATCATCACCGATGCTGGCAATTCCGGTTTTTTCAAAACAGTATTTCGCTTTGATTTCCGCATTTTCCTCAAAGGTTGTTCCGTCTTCCACAATCTCATCGTGAATATCATAATCGGTTAATGATTTTACCAGAAAATCATCTCCGAGAATCTGTTGTATTTCTTCTTTTTTATGTTGATTATGTGTGGCAACAAGGATTTCTTTTTTCATTTAATTAAATTTATTCCGAATGATGAATTTCATATTTATTGGTAAAAAGATAATAAAACATTACGAAAAGCACAATTCCTGATGCCAGAACCCAATATTCTGAAACGCCAAAAAAGTCGGCAAAACTTTCTGTTTCTCCGTAACTGATTAATAATGTTGAAATGCCATTATTAAAAGCGTGAAGCAGAATTGGCATTAGTAAAGATTTCGTTTTGTGATAAACCAGTCCCAATACAAATCCTAATAAAACAGCTCCTGCAAATTGCCACGGATTTCCGTGAATTAAACCGAAAACAACGGCAGAAATCCAAATTGCAGTCATCGGTTTTATCCCTTTATTGATTAATCCTTTCTGAATAATTCCCCGAAATACGATTTCCTCAAATATAGGCGCCATTATCACTGCCATAATAACCATCATCAGAGAGTCACTGCTCATCTGGCTCATTATCAATGAGAACCATTCGTACATGGGGCCGAAGAATTTTCCGGTGGTTGGGATTTGTGAAGTGATAAATTCGGAAATGAACATCATTCCCAGCATCAGAGGAAAAATCAGTAAATAAGTCGACAGATTTTTTGTGGAAAAATTGAAATTCAGCTTTTTTCCGGTTTCCGGTCTGCACAACAGATAGTCGAATGCCCAGATAGCACCGCACCACATTAAAGTATTGGACAGCAACAGAAACCATTGCGTATACTGTATGTTTTTTTTGAAGAAGAACAGTAATGCCACATCCAAAGAAGAAAGGATGAAAACAGGAAGCAAAGCTCCGCCAATCAAAGCAGCAGCACCTTTCCAGCCGAATGTGAATCGGGGTAAAATATTTTTTTCTGACATTTATAAAATTAGAAAACAAATATAGCAAATAAACCACCCCCGTCAAAAATTCTGTTGAATTTTTGCTACCCCTCCGGAGGAGGGGAATTTCTACATGCCAAACAAATTTTATTTTCTCGCTAAAAATCACGATTTTTGCAGCCATAAAATTCGATATGTCTGATTTAATCAAGGAAATACAAAAACGTAAAACATTCGGAATCATTTCCCACCCTGATGCCGGAAAAACAACTTTAACAGAAAAACTCCTGCTTTTCGGAGGAGCGATTCAGGAAGCTGGAGCGGTAAAATCCAATAAAATCAAGAAAGGCGCAACTTCAGACTTTATGGAAATCGAGCGCCAGAGAGGGATTTCCGTTGCGACTTCCGTTCTGGCATTCAATTATAAAGGTTTTAAGATCAACATTCTCGATACGCCCGGACACAAGGATTTTGCGGAAGATACGTACAGAACTTTAACGGCGGTAGATTCCGTAATCGTGGTAATCGACGTGGCAAAAGGAGTTGAGGAACAGACTGAAAAACTCGTTCAGGTGTGCAGAATGAGGAATATTCCGATGCTGGTGTTCATCAATAAATTGGACAGAGAGGGAAAAGATGCTTTCGACCTTTTGGATGAGGTGGAACAGAAACTCGGTCTTTCTGTCGTTCCGCTTTCACTGCCGATTGGTATGGGAAGCGACTTTCAGGGGATTTATAATATCTGGGAAAACAATATTCAGCTCTTTCTGGAAGAAAAAAAGCAGAAAGTGGGAGAGAGCATTACCATTAATGACATCAATGATTCCAATGTAGATGAAATTATCGGTGAAAAAGCGGCTTCCACGCTTCGTGATGAACTGGAACTGATTCAGTCCGTTTATCCTGAATTTGATCGGGAGGAATACAAAAAAGGAAATCTCCAGCCTGTATTTTTCGGTTCGGCTTTGAATAATTTCGGAGTGCGTGAGCTTTTGGATGCATTCATTGAAATCGCTCCCGAGCCGCAGCCGAAAGAAAGCGATGTCCGCTTGGTGAAGCCGGAAGAAAATAAATTCACAGGATTTGTTTTTAAAATCCACGCCAATATGGACCCGAAACACCGCGACAGACTGGCTTTCGTGAAAATCGTTTCCGGAACGTTTAAAAGAAATGAAAATTATCTTCTCGTCCGCGAAGGAAAAAACATGAAATTCTCTTCTCCGAACGCATTTTTTGCCGATAAAAAAGAAGTGGTGGACGAAAGTTTTCCGGGAGATATCGTCGGGCTTCACGATACGGGAAATTTCAGAATAGGCGATACTTTAACAGCCGGAGAAAAGCTGAGTTTCAAAGGAATTCCGAGTTTCTCGCCTGAGCATTTCCGTTATATCAACAATGCCGACCCGCTGAAAGCAAAACAGCTGGCAAAAGGAATCGACCAGTTAATGGACGAAGGTGTTGCACAGCTTTTCACTATGGAGATGAACGGACGAAAAATCATCGGAACGGTCGGTGCGCTTCAGTATGAAGTCATCCAGTATCGTCTGGAGCATGAATACGGTGCAAAATGTACCTACGAACCGATTTCCATTCACAAAGCCTGCTGGGTGGAAGCGGATGAAAAGTCTGCGGAGTTTCAGGAATTTGCAAAGCTGAAACAGCGTTTTTTGGCAAGGGACAAATACAATCAGTTAGTGTTTTTGGCGGATTCCTCATTCACAATTCACATCACGCAGGAAAAATTCCCGAATGTGAAATTGCATTTTATCAGTGAGTTTGCTGTGGGATAAAAGGAATTTTTAACGCAAAGTCCGCAAAGGATTTTTTAAATGATTGAAAATATTTTTTGTCCGCAAAGGCGCTTCGCTTAGCAAAGATTAACTCTGCGTTCTTTGATGAGTGCAACGCCTTTGCGAGCCTTAAAAGCGGTTAGTAGTCAAAAAATCTTTGCGAACTTTGCGTTAATTAGCATTAGGTATTTATAAATGATTAAAAATCAATCCTTTCGGTTTTTAAACATTGAAAGGATTTCTTATTTTCAGTCCGTGGACTTTATTTTCATTAAATTTGCACTTTTACATCTGAAAACTTGAGTACTTATCTTACAATTCTCGGCTTTAATTCGGCAATTCCGACGGTGAATTCTTCTCCGACAGCACAGCTTCTGGAAATGGATGAACGCTGTTTTCTGATTGACTGCGGAGAAGGAACTCAGGTACAGCTTCGGAAAGCAAAAGCGAGGTTTTCCAAAATCAATCATATTTTTATTTCGCATCTGCACGGCGACCATTGTTTCGGACTTCCGGGGTTGATTGCTTCTTTCCGGCTTTTGGGAAGGGAAATTCCACTTCATGTTTACGGCCCGAAAGGTATTGAAAAGATGATGGAAACGATTTTTTCCATTACTGAAACACAGCGTGGTTTTGATGTGGTGTATCATGAGCTGGATAAAAATGTATCCGAAAAAATTTATGAGGATAAAAGGGTAGAAGTGTACACCATTCCGCTTGACCACAGGATTTACTGCAACGGCTATCTTTTCAGGGAAAAACCAAAAGAGCGTCATCTCAATATGGAAGAAATTTCCAAATATCCTGAAATTCAGGTGTGCGATTACCAGAATCTGAAATCGGGAAAAGATTTTGTGCTGAGCGACGGCTATGTTCTGAAAAATGAAAGCCTTACGCTGCCTCCGAACCCGTCTGTTTCCTATGCATTTTGCAGTGATACGCGGTACAGAGAGGAGATTATTCCCGTGATTGAAAATGTGGATGTGCTCTATCATGAAGCTACATTTCTTCATGATTTGAAGGAAATGGCTGATTATACCGGACATACGACAGCTCTTGAAGCGGCGAAAATTGCACGCCAGGCGAATGTTGGAAAACTGATTCTCGGGCATTTTTCCAACCGCTATACCGACCTTTCTGTTTTTACGGATGAAGCAAGGGAAATTTTTCCGAATACTTTTCTTCCGAAAGCACTCGAAGCGGTGAAAATCGGGTAAGAACAGGCTTTTGTAAAAATAATAAAACCTCACATTTGATTGTGAGGTTTATTTTTATCAATTAAGATTGAAATTTATTTTGAAAGAATATCTCTCCCAATCACCAATCGCTGAATCTCCGAAGTTCCCTCTCCGATTGTACACAATTTGGAATCACGGTAATATTTTTCGGCAGGAAAATCTTTGGTATAGCCGTATCCACCGAAAATCTGCACAGCATTATTGGAAATTCTTACACACGCTTCGGAAGCGTATAATTTTGCCATTGCGCCTTCGCGGGTCATTTTTTGTTTTGCATTTTTTAAATCGGCGGCTCTTCTGATGAGTAATTCGGAAGCATCGATTTCTGTTGCCATATCCGCAAGCATAAAGTTAACCGCCTGAAACTGTGCAATCGCTTTCCCGAACTGCTGTCTTTCCTGAGCGTATTTTAAAGCGGCTTTGTAAGCGCCTCTTGCGATTCCCAAACTTAATGCTGCGATAGAAATTCTTCCTCCGTCAAGGATTTTCATTGCTTGTTTAAATCCGTCGCCGACTTCTCCCAAACGGTGGGAATCGGGAACTCTTACGTTGTCAAAAATCAATTCCGCAGTTTCGGAAGCGCGCATTCCTAATTTATTTTCTTTTTTTCCGGAAGTGAATCCTGCCATTCCTTTTTCGAGAACGAAAGCGGTGGAATTATTTTTCGTTCCTTTTTCTCCGGTTCTGGTCATTACAACGGCAATATCTCCGGAAATGGCGTGGGTGATGAAGTTTTTAGCTCCGTTGATAATCCATTCGTTGCCGTCTTTTACGGCAGTCGTGCTCATTCCTCCGGAATCGGAACCTGTATTGTGTTCGGTAAGTCCCCATGCTCCGATAACCTGACCGGAAGCTAATTTCGGGAGCCATTTATTCCGCTGTTCTTCATTCCCGAATTCATAAATATGATTGGTACACAATGAATTGTGAGCGGCAACCGATAATCCGATGGAAGGGTCAACCTGAGAAATTTCATCGAGAATGGTTATGTATTCATGGTAAGAAAGTCCTGAGCCACCGTATTTTTCGGGAATTACTATTCCCATGAATCCCATTTCTCCCAACCGGTGAAAAAGTTCTACGGGGAAAGTCTGGCTTTCGTCCCATTCCATAATATGCGGGCGGATATTTTTTTCTGCAAAATCCTTTGCGGTTTCTGCAATCATCTGAAGATTGTTGTCGGTTTCGGTATACATTGATTGGATTTGTTTGTTTTTCCAAATATACTGAATTTGTAGAAATGCCAAATCATTAAATTCATGAAAATTAACAGAATTTTTTGGTGCTTGTATTTCAAAAAAAACTAATTTAGGCGATTATTTAAAAAAAATTATGAAAAAAACATTTTTATCCTTTTTTTTTCTGCCTGTACTGGCATTTTCACAGATTCCGGCCGGTTATTACGATGAAGTGCAGGGACTTCAGGGATATGCATTGAAAAGTAAGCTCCACGAAATTGTATCCAAAGGAGCAAAATCCTTTAATTATGATGATTTGACGGTGCTTTTTCAGCAGACTGATAAAGATATTTATTATGAAAACAATGGCTCTCTGCTGGATATATATTCCGAAATTCCTTCGGGTGCTGATGCGTATGAATATGATTTTACACAGATAATTGGCTCTGCAAGTGCAGAAGGGCAGGGCTGGAACAGGGAACACGGTGTTCCGCAGAGTACGTATTACGGCATCTATCCGATGTATTCGGATTTGAATTATCTGATTCCTACCGATGCCCGTATCAATCAGAGAAGAAGTAATTTTCCTTATGCGAGAAATAACGGAAGCACGCTGGTTTTCAGTAACGGAAGCAAACTCGGAAAAAGCACAACATCCGGCTATACCAATTCTGTTTATGAGCCGATTGACGAATTTAAAGGAGATGTGGCAAGGTTTCTTCTGTATTATGTAGTGAGATATGAGGGTTCGCTGAATATTTTCAATCACATGGTTCCGACTTCCGTTTTTGACGGTTCGGAGGAACGCGGATTTAAAACATGGTACATCAATATGCTTCTGGACTGGCATCAGCTTGACCCGGTTTCCCAAAAAGAAATCGACAGAAACAATACGGTGTATTCCATACAAAATACAAGAAACCCCTTTATCGACCATCCTGAATACATTTCCCTTATATGGTCTGATACAGGCGATGGAACTGCTCCTCAAAATCCGCAGAATTTATCAGCATCGGAAACGGGAAAAAATTATGTTAAACTTCAGTGGCAGGCATCTTCGTCTTCGGATGTTTTGGGCTATAAAATTTATTTAAACGGTGCGGAAATCGGATATTCCAAAACCAATTCCTTTATTTCCGACCGTCTTTCTCCGTCCACTTCCTATCAATATACCGTAAAAGCGTATGATAAGGATTTTCTTCTTTCTCCCGACAGTAATGTTCTTCAAACAACTACTCTGGAGAATGATGCTTATGCTTCAGATTTGATGATTACCAAGTTTATCGAAGGAAGCGGTAATAATACAGCGATTGAAATCACCAATAAAACAGGGCATGAAGTGGTACTGAATAATTATTATCTTTCCGCACAGTTCAGGAATGAAACTTATAACAACTGGTATTTCGATGGAGCATATCAGCTTCAGGGAACAATACTTCCGGGGGAAAGTATTGTAGTCATCAATCCTAAATCCAATTTCCCGGATTATGATACTTCTTCTGCCGACTACGTTTCCGGGGCAAATGCTTTGAGCGTTTCCGGAACGCAGTATGTAGAGCTTTCCTATGGAAAAAAATACATTATAACTGCTTCCACCAACAATTATGATATGGGATATTCCACTGTGGATGCGGTAGGTTTTAAAGATACCTATAATACCAATGCCAATACTTCATTGTACAGAAATCAGGATGTCAACCAGCCGAATACGGCTTTCACCATTTCGGAGTGGACTTCCTATCCGATGGATTATACAGTTGGTTTGGGTGAAGATGTTCTGGCAGTAGATGAAACTTTTACAGCTAAAGAAAAATATACTATTTATCCGAATCCTGTAGTAGGAGAGACTTTATACATAAAAGGAAAATCACTTGAATCTGTTGCCAAAGCAGAAATTTATGACTATTCCGGCAGACTTATGAAATCAGAAATTCAACCTTTCAGAAGCGGAAATTCTGTCGATGTATCTTCTCTGAAACCGGGAGTTTATTTACTGAAAATCGACAATCAGACATTGAGATTTATAAAGAAATAACTTTTCCTGAAAAGGCGAAATGAAATTTGATTTTTTAGAAAATATATAAATCAGCATTACAAAAAAAATCATCAATCCCTCACTGATAGTGAATCAGCGAGGGATTTTTCATTTTTACATTGTAAAATTCTGCTTTAAAAATAGAATAAAATCACTATTTTTGTGAATCTTTAAATTTTGAGAATAAAAAACAAATCTATAATGTCAGACAAATCCAAAATCTATTACACCCTTACGGATGAAGCGCCCATGCTGGCAACACATTCATTTTTACCAATCGTAAAAGCCTTTACTCATTCGGCGGACATCGAAATCGAAGTTCCGGATATTTCCCTTTCGGGAAGAATTTTGGCAAACTTTCCGGAATATCTTACCGATGAGCAGAAAACCGAAGATGCACTTGCAAAACTGGGAGAACTGGCAACAAAACCGGAAGCCAATATCATCAAACTTCCTAATATTTCTGCTTCCGCTCCGCAGTTGGATGAAGCGATTGCAGAACTTCAGAAGAAAGGTTTCGCCGTACCAGATTATCCTGCCGAACCTAAAAATGACGAAGAAAAAGCCATTAAAACAAAATACGCCAAAGTTCTTGGAAGTGCCGTAAATCCTGTGTTAAGAGAAGGAAACTCCGACAGGCGTGCACCGAAAGCCGTGAAAAATTACGCCAAAGCCAATCCTCACAAAATGGGAGAATGGTCTGCCGACAGCAAAACTGAAGTTGCCCACATGGAATCGGGAGATTTCTACGGAACGGAAACTTCTGTAACCGTGGAAAATGCAACAAAATTCAGAATTGTTTTCAAAGGAAATGACGGTTCAGAAAAGGTGCTGAAAGATTTTGCTCCTCTGAAAGACGGTGAAGTTATCGATTCTTCCGTGATGAATCTTAACGCGCTGAAAGCCTTTGTACAAAAGGCAATAGATTCCGCAAAACAGAAAGATATTCTACTTTCCGCCCACCTGAAAGCAACCATGATGAAGATTTCCGACCCGATTATGTTCGGAGCAATCGTGGAAACCTATTTCAAAGATGTTTTTGCCAAATATGCGGATACGTTCAAAGCATTAGACGTCAATCCGAATAACGGACTTGCCGATTTATACGAAAAAATCAAAGGAAATGATAAAGAAGCCGACATCAAATCCGACATCGAAAAAGCCATTGAAAACGGCCCACGAATCGCAATGGTGAATTCCGATAAAGGAATTACCAATTTTCACGTTCCATCCGATGTGATTGTGGATGCTTCCATGGCATCTCTCGTACGAGGCGGAGGAAAAATGTGGAACAAAGACGGAAACGAAGAAGATACCGAAATCATCATTCCAGACCGTACTTATGCAGGTTTCTATACAGCAGTTGTTGACGATATGAAGAAAAACGGAAAACTGAATCCCGCAACCATGGGTTCTGTTCCGAATGTGGGATTAATGGCTCAGAAAGCAGAAGAATACGGCTCTCATGACAAAACATTCCAGATGGATGCCGACGGAAACGTGGAAGTTCAGGATGAAAGCGGAAACGTTCTTCTTTCCCAAAAAGTAGAAAAAGATGATATTTTCAGAATGTGCCAGACGAAAGATGCTCCTATTCAGGACTGGGTGAAATTAGCCGTAAACAGAGCAAGACTTTCCGACACGCCTGCGATTTTCTGGCTGGATAAAGGCAGAGCGCACGACAGAGAAATCATCAAAAAAGTTGAAAAATATCTGAAAGACCATAACACCGAAGGACTTGATATCAGCATTATGGATGTGAAAGACGCCATGGCTGAAACACTGAAACGTGCAAGAGAAGGAAAAGACACGATTTCCGTTTCCGGTAATGTTTTGAGGGATTACCTTACCGACCTTTTCCCAATCCTCGAGCTTGGAACTTCGGCGAAAATGCTTTCCATTGTTCCACTGATGAACGGAGGCGGATTGTTTGAAACCGGAGCGGGAGGTTCTGCACCGAAACATATCGAGCAGTTCCTTGAAGAAGGGTATCTGAGATGGGATTCTTTGGGAGAATTTTTAGCATTGCAAGCATCTTTAGAGCATTTGGCGCAAACTCAGGGAAATCAGAAAGCGCAGATTCTCGCCGATGCTTTGGATGAAGCAAATGCAAAATTCTTAGCGGAAGACAAATCTCCTGCAAGAAAACTCGGAGGAATCGACAACAGAGGTTCTCATTTCTATCTGGCGATGTACTGGGCAGAAGCATTGGCAAATCAGACGAAAGATGCCGGAATTGCTTCAAAATTTGCTCCTGTTGCCAAAGCCATGCAGGAAAATGAAGCGAAGATTAATGAAGAATTAATCGGTGCACAGGGAAAACCGCAGGACATCGGAGGATATTATAAACCGAACGAAAACAAAACGTATGCAGCAATGCGCCCGAGTTTGACTTTGGATTCCATTATCAATGGGATTTAAGAAAAAAAATAGAATTACTGTTATAAAAAAGTTTCCCGATTAGGGAAACTTTTTTTACTTTAAATCTTCTATCATTTTTTCCAGTTTTTTAACATGTCTTCCATAAAAATATTGATACCATCCTCTCCCGAAAAATACGATGAACACACACATTAAGACAAATATAATGATAAACGATACCATACTGAAATGATGCATCGGATATAAAAGAATCACGCACTCCGACAAGACTAACGGAACTACTGCAATGTAATACGATTTATACAATTCCGTATTTAATCTGAGGTCAAAAAGCAACTCGGAAAGACTTTCTCTGGTGGCTTTACTGATGTCCGGCATTCTTTTGTAAAACTTATAAAAGCGGTAGTTATAATAGAATATAATAAAACAAAAAGTAACCAAAAAAACCGCAAACAATTCCTTTGTTGTACCGGAAAAATAAGTGTTTAAAGGAGTGATGAATAAGAAAAGCAAAAGCATAGCCGGAAAATTGCTCCAGAATTCCATTCTCATATTCTTACGGATTTTCTCCAGCGGAAGATGAATTTCTTTCTTTTTTTCCAGAGAAATTTCAGGCGTTTCGGTGATTTCTTCCTGATTGTACAATTCTTTGAGATTATTGAGATTCATATTTTTTTTATTTATAATTAAAATGATTGGTTGTATTATTTATGAAAGCATTTGTTTGAGTTTTTCTTTTGCACGGTTCAGCTTCACACGGGCGTTAACTTCAGTAATTCCTAACTGTTCCGCCATTTCCTTTCCGGAAACATCTTCCAGAAAATAGAAAATCAGGGCTTTGTCAATCGGGCTGAGCTTCTGAATGGCTTCGTACATTTTTTTCAGATTCCTGTCTTTTTCATCGCAGTATTCTTCATCTTTTACTTTGAAATTCTGCACATCATCATTTTGGAAAATGCTCCGTTTCTTTTCGGATTTCAAAAACACAATCGCGGTATTCAGCGCAATCCTGTACAGCCATGTCGAAAATTCACTTTTTCCCTCGAACTTATCGTAGGATTTCCAAACCTGATAGGTGATTTCCTGAAAAAGGTCTTTCTGGTCGTCGGCATTATCCATGTACATTCTGGCTATTTTGAAAACCACACCTTTGTGCTTTTCCATGCGTTCCAAAAATTCTTTTTCCTTTGATGCCATTCCTGATGTTCTGATGAGTAAGTAACAAACGTAGGGAAATGTTACAGTTTTTTTTATTTTTTTTTAAACGACTAATAAAACTATTGAATTTCCTTCAAATAAATAAACGGTTCATCAGCAAACAATTCGGGATGAAAGGCTTTGATATAATCTTTCAAAACCAAATCCGCACGTACTGCTCCGCTTTCAAAAACATCATTTCCGCTTCCTCTTGTTTTTCCGTGAATGGAATAGAGTTTTCCATGTTTGAAAACATTCATTTTTTCATAATTCGGGTTGATTGGAAGCATCTGTTTCCGGTTGCTGTAATCGGAAAGATTCATCCAGTATTGAGCGTTTCCGGCTTTCAGAAATACTTCTTCAAATGTCAAAGGAATACTTTTCTCATCCTGATTGTCATTAAGGATATAATCCGCATTGGCATCCCTGAAATAATTGGCTGCATACGTTTTTCCGCCCGGAAGAAACCATTGGCTTCCGTACATTTCATTGGCAATAACCACCGGACGATTTTTCGTTTTGGAAGCCGTTTTTTTCAGTTCCAGGTAATTTTTTTCCACATTTTTATAGACTTCTTCCGCCTTTTTCTCCCCTCCCAATAAAACTCCGAACAGTTCGATAATACGAGATTTCTGCAAAGGCTGTTGTTCCAGATATTCATCGATGAAAATAATTTCAATGCCGTTTTTTTTCAGGACATCATACGTATTGTCGAAACTCTGGATATAATTGGTGAAAATAACATCGGGTTTATAGGCAATGATTTTTTCAATATCATATTTCTGTTCGTTTCCGATATTCTGAATGATATTTTTTTCTAACATCTGATGAATTTTCTCCGAATACACATACTCTGGGCTCGAAATTCCTTTGATAACCTCCTCTTTTTCCAGCTCCAGAATATATCCCGTAAGGCTTGAATTCAACAGCATGACATTTTTGTACGGAAGTTTTTCTTTCGGGATTTTGTAAGTAAATTTTCCCGATTTCACTTCGAGAAAACCTGCATTTTTTTGAAACTGAACACGTTCCGAAATCACAACCTGATTTTCGGTAAAAATTTGAGGTTCTTTCTTGCAGGAAAACAGAAAAAACAGCGCGGAGAATAAAAATATTTTTGCTTTCATCTTTCAAAGAAAATAAATTTGTCTTATATTTGCAAACCTAAAAACGGGTGCGTAGCTCAATTGGATAGAGCGTCTGATTACGGCTCAGGAGGTTGAGGGTTCGACTCCTTCCGCGCTCACGAAGAGAAATTCTTATACAAGGATTTCTCTTTTTTTACGTTAATTTTGTAGCAAAATTTGGGAATATGTCTTTAGAAATTACCGGTCTTACCAAAAAATTCGGGGAACAGACTGCACTGAACAACATCAATATCGTTATCGGAAAAAATGAAATCATAGGGCTTTTAGGCCCGAACGGTGCAGGAAAATCTACTCTTATGAAATCCATTGCCGGTGCGCTGAATGTGGAGAAAGAAAAGATTTTTTTCAACGGGAAAGACATTACGGAACATGAAACCGAAAGCAAAAAAATCATCGGTTTTCTCCCTGAAAACAATCCTCTTTACTACGAAATGTATGTGAAAGAATACCTGAATTTCGTAGCAGACATCCATAAAATCCCGAAATCCCGTGTGGAAGAAGTCATCGAACTTGCAGGAATTACTCCCGAAAAATCTAAAAAAATAGGGCAGCTTTCCAAAGGTTACAAACAGCGTGTCGGACTGGCACAGGCGATTCTCCACCAGCCGGATTTGCTTATTTTAGATGAACCGACCAACGGTCTCGACCCGAACCAGATTTTAGAAATCCGAAACGTTATCCGCGAAATTGGAAAGGAAAAAACCGTGATTCTCTCCACACACATCATGCAGGAAGTAGAAGCGCTCTGCTCCCGCGTTATCCTGATACACGAGGGAACTATTGTTCAGGATTCTCCTATCAATGAGTTCAAAGGGAAATTTGAAACTCTGGAACAAGCGTTTGCGAGCTATACGCTTTAGGATTTTTGTTCTTGAACTGCTATTGGTAAAAACAAAAAAAGTCAAAACAAAATGTTTTGACTTTTTCTTAGTAGCGGGAACCGGACTCGAACCGATGACCTTCGGGTTATGAGCCCGACGAGCTACCTACTGCTCCATCCCGCGATGTATTTTTGCACTACGAAAGTGGCTTTAGTAGCGGGGACACGACTCGAACGTGCGACCTCCGGGTTATGAGCCCGACGAGCTACCTACTGCTCTACCCCGCGATATTGGACTGCAAATATACAACATATTTCCGCATTGTCAAAATTTGGTTTAAAAATCTTTATTCATCAGTTTTTTCATACATTTGTAGTATGGCAAAAATACTGAAAATATATCCTGAAAATCCACAGGAAAGTGCTATCAACGAAGTCGTTAAGGTTTTGGAAAAAGGCGGGCTGATTATTTATCCTTCCGACACCGTTTATGCGCTTGGTTGTGATATCAACAACCTGAAAGCAATGGAAAAGTTAGCCCAATTCAAAAAAGTGAAACTCGAGAAATCACATTTTTCGATTATCTGTAACGATTTGAGCCATCTTTCGGAGTTTACACGCCCGATAGATACCTCGGTGTTCCGGATTCTGAAAGCTCATCTTCCGGGAGCATTTACCTTTATCCTGGAAGCCAATAAAAATCTGCCTTTGGCTTACAAAGGACACAAAACCATCGGAATCCGTGTTCCCGACCATCCTGTTCCTCAGCTGATTGTGGAAAAATTAGGACATCCGATTGCCTCCACTTCCATTAAAGACGATGATGAAATTTTAGAATATTCTACCGACCCTGAACTGATTGCCGAGAAATATGACCATTTGGTAGACATCGTTATCGATTCGGGATACGGCGATAATACCGCTTCCACGATTGTGGATTTAACTTCGGGAGAACCGGAAATTGTGAGAGAGGGAAAAGGGGTTTTATAAGAGCCAAGTAAAAAGTAAAAAGAAACAAGTGTACGAGTTACGGGATTCGGGTTACGAGTTATTTCCCTCCTTTGGAGGGGTGGCAAAATTTTCAGAAAGAAAATTTTGACGGGGTGGTTTAAACCCACACCTCGAATCTCGTACCTCCTACCTCGTACCGTAAAACATTAAACCTTGAACAAAAAATTATGAAAATAGTAACATCTCCCGCAAAACTGATGAACACAGAAAATTCTACGGAATTTTTGAAGCCGACAATGCCTGTATTCATTGAAGAAGCGGATTATATACAATCGTATCTGAAACAGAAATCTCCGAAATATTTATCGGAATTAATGGAAATTTCGCCCAAACTTGCGGATGAAAACTGGCAGAGAAATCAGGTCTGGAAAAAGAATCCTTCGGCTAAGGAAAGCTGTCCTGCCCTTTTCGCCTTTACCGGAGAAGTGTACAGAGGATTGGATGCCCAAACTTTAAACAAAGATGCCGTTGCGTATTTACAGAAAAACCACCGGATTCTTTCCGGTTTGTACGGACTGCTGAAACCTTCGGATAAAGTGATGCTTTACCGTCTGGAAATGGGCAGAAACTTTGCATTTGATTCCTACAAAAACCTGTATGAATTCTGGAGAGAAAAAGTAACGGAACATCTCAATTCCGAACTGAAAACCAAAGACATCATCCTCAATCTTGCGAGTACGGAATATTTTAAAGTTTTGGACAAAAAGAAGCTCAATGCTCCTGTGATTGATTTCGATTTTTATGAAATGAAATCCGGAAAACCGAAAACGGTTGTAGTATACACCAAACACGCAAGAGGTTTGGTCGCAAGATTCTGCGCTGAAACCAAAGCGAAAACCCTGAATGATGTGAAAACCTTCAATTATGAGGGTTATCTGATTGATGAGGAAAAATCTGCGGAGAATAAACTGGTTTTTGTAAGATAAATGACTATACTACAACTAAAAAATCATTTCAAATCCGAGCTTTCCGAATGGTACAGCGAATCGGAAAGCGCTTTTTTGTATTCCGTTTTTGTGGAGAAAATTGTAGGTTTTTCTACTTATCTGCAACGGAAATTTATGCATCAGGAACTTTTGGTGAGTGATGAAGAACAGCTGAAAACCATTCTCGCAGAACTGAAAACAGGAAAACCCTATCAGCATATTTCAGGCGAAACCGAATTTTACGGAATGAAGTTTTTCGTCAATGAAAACGTCCTCATTCCCCGTCCGGAAACAGAAGAACTCATTGAATTTTCCATTCGGAAAATTCAAGATTTAAAGTTTAAAGTTTCAAGTTCAAACCTGAAACCTAAAACGTTAAACGTTAAACTTTTAGACATCGGCACAGGAAGCGGAATTATCCCGATTGTTTTAAAAAAACATTTCCCCGAAGCAGAAATTTCTGCAATAGATATTTCCGAAAAAGCTCTGGAAAGGGCAAAGAAAAACGCTGAATTTCACCAAACAGAAATCCGTTTTCTGCTAATGGATTTTCTGAATGAACCGCCTGACGAAAAATTCGATATTATCATCTCCAATCCGCCATACATCGGCATTGACGAAAAAGAAGAAATATCGGATTCCGTGAAAAACTTTGAGCCTGAAAATGCATTGTTTTCTCCCGTTCAGGACACTTTGATTTTCTATCGCAGAATTGCGGAATATGCATCGGAACATCTTACTGAAAACGGAGTGATTTTCCTTGAAATCAATCAGAAATTAGGGAAAGAAACGGCCGAACTTTTTCAGAACTTTTCGGAATCACGGCTTTTGCAGGATATTTCGGGGAATGACAGAATTGTTTTTGCGGTGAAGTGAAGTGCGAGATACGAGTTTCGAGGTGGTGAATGGTAAATTCAAAATTTGGAACTCAAGCAAAATCAAATAAAATCAAACTTTCAAACCTTAAACTTTAAACCCGAAACTCGTTTGCTCCGTTTCACAAAAAAAACTATTTTTGACTAAAATCAGAATATGCTGACTGCCCAAAATTCATTTTTACTAAAAATCTCAAAATTCATCTCGAATTTTTTCAATCCACTGACTTCGTTTTTTCTGTATATTCTTTATTTCAGCATCAAAAATTATACATGGAAAGAGGCTTCGGAGCATTTTCTTCCGGTAGTTTTCATTATGATTGTACCGATTATCATCTGGATTGTGCGGAAAGTGAGAACGGGAAAATATACCAATATGGATGTTTCCGACCGTCATGAGCGGAAAAGCCTTTATTTCTTTATTGCCGGAGTAATCGGCGTGTATCTGCTTTACGATTATTTTTTCAGAGATACGGTTGATTTTTCGATACTTTTTCTTTTGATTCTGCTTTTGGTGATGCAGTTCAGCAATTATTTCATTAAAAGCTCGATGCATACTGCGTTTAACGTATTCGTTTCAGCTTTGTTTTTCGTGCAGGATTACAGATTGGGAATTTTCTGGTTCGTGCTTTCCGTTTTGGTCGGAATCACTCGTATTATTCTGAAAAGACATACTCCGAAAGAAGTTCTATCAGGCGGATTGATTGCTTCTGTCATTTCCGCAATGTATTTTTTTGTTTATCTAAATTCACAATATCAACCCTAAATTCTATTGAGTTTACTGTCTTCCGATTCGGAAAAAAATGGGTATTTTTGCAGGAAAGTCAGAAAATTCAGATGCCGATTATTACCCTTACTTCAGATTACGGATTAACAGATTACCGGGTTGCCGCCATTAAAGGTAAAATTCTGAGCCTGAATGAAGACATCAAAATCGTTGATATTTCACACGATATTCAGGCGTATAATCTTTCTCAGACTTCGTATATCGTGCGGAATGCTTATCGCTTTTTCCCAAAAGGAACGGTGCATATTATTTCCGTGGACAGTTTTTATACAAAACATCGAAAATCGATTGTGTACAAGGCAGATGAGCAGTATTTCATCGCTGCGGATAATGGCGTTCTCAGCCTGGTTTTTTTCGACCAGAAGCCGGAAGCGGTTTACGAAATCACGTTCAACAACCGTTTTGATGATGTGGTGGAATTCGTGAGTACGGATATTTTTGTTCCCGTGGCGGTTCACCTTCAAAACGGAGGACTTCCGGAGGTAATCGGAAGACCATACAAAACCCCGAAACAGATAAAATTCCTGAAACCAACCATCAACAAACAGGAAAAAATGATTATCGGAGAGGTAATGTACATTGACCATTTCGGGAATTTGATTTCCAATATCAGTAAAAGTTTTTTTGATAAAATGATGGTGAATTATCAGTCATTTAAAATCAAAATCCGAAGTCTCGTATTCACAGAAATGCATGAATATTACACCGATGTGGTGAAAGACTGGGAACATGAAACCGATTATCACAGCCGTCAGGTCGCCATTTTCAATGAAGCCGGACTTCTGGAACTTTCCATTTACAAAGGACACAAAACCAACGGAGCTTCCACGCTTTTCGGCATGAATACCGGAGATAAGATTTATATTGAGTTTGAATAACCATCAAATATATAACCTTTTTCAGAGTATGTAATTTGGAAAAAATTGTTGTATAAATTCATATCAATAGGAGTGAATTTTTGATTTTTATTTATAAAAAACGGCCAAACCTTCCAGTTTCAGCATTAAAAAAATTATGCTGAGTATAATGTTTTTTATATATTTGCGATAACCATAATTTTTCAATGAATAAACTTTTTACAAAATTTGAAGTCATGGAAACCATCGGGAAAAAGATGGATGACTTTATTGCCGCATACCTTACCCCGATTGAAAAAATCTGGCAACCGTCCGACTTCCTGCCGGACAGCTCGAGAGATACATTCAAAGATGAAATTGATGAACTTCGGGAATTTGCCCACGAAATGCCTTATGACCTTTTCGTAACCCTTATAGGCGACTGTATCACCGAAGAAGCTCTGCCGACTTACGAATCGTGGATTATGGATATCGACGGCGTTGACCAGCAGGACAGAAATAACGGCTGGACTAAATGGACAAGAGCATGGACTGCCGAAGAAAACCGCCACGGAGATTTGCTCGGAAAATACCTTTATCTCTGCGGAAGAGTCAATATGAGGGAAATGGAAATTACCACGCAGTACCTCATTAATGACGGCTTCGACATTGAAACAGGAAATGACCCTTACCGCAATTTCGTGTATACAAGTTTTCAGGAAACGGCGACCAATATTTCGCACCGCAGAGTAGGAACACTCGCAAAACAGACAGGAAACAAAAAACTGGCGCAGATGTGCGGAATGATTGCGGCCGATGAAGCGAGACACGCCAAAGCCTATAAACATTTTGTAGGAGAAATTTTCGAGATGGATGCTTCGGAAATGATGCTTGCCTTTGAAAAAATGATGAAATCCAAAATCGTAATGCCTGCACACCTGATGCGCGAATCCGGACAGAAAGCCGGAGAACTCTGGGAGCATTTTTCCGATGCCGCACAGCGTTGCATGGTCTACACGGCGCAGGATTATATCAATATTCTGAAAGAACTTTTGGTAGAATGGAAAATCGAATCCATCACAGGGCTCAACGATACTGCGGATAAAGCGAGAGATTATCTGCTGAGGCTTCCTGACCGTTTGCAGAGAATTACAGACCGCATGCAGACACCCGAACTACCTTATGCTTTTAAATGGGTTAAAAGTTAAAAAAAAAACAGTAAAATATATTTTAGAGAAGCCTTGTCAAAGATTTTTGTAAATGTGAACACAAAGCGAAATCCGCCAAAGGCATATGAACAACAAAAACCCCGAATTTTATTCGGGGTTTAAAAAGTTGAATCCGCTTTGCGGATTCTGGTGTTGCAAACTAATATGGTTTTATGGAAAATTACATCACTTGAAGTTCTTTAACTTCACTTGTATTGATGACATTATCGAATCCTTCTGATTTTAATCCATTGTATAAAACTATGTCGCCAGTCCACAAATAAGCATCTAAATAAAGAGCCAATGCAACAAAAGCAACATCATCAGGGTCAATATCAGATACCAATTTTTCGGCTTCTATCCAATATTTTTTCGGGATTATTTCCAAACTTAAACATTCAATATGTTTGAAAATACGATACTTGGCAATATTTAACTGCTCATCGGTTAGTTTAGATGCTTTCTTTAATTTTTCGTGATGATTGCCGAGTTCCAAATATAAATATTCGCTGGAATAAAAATGAAATTTACTACTCCCAATAATGAGTTCTGCAATCGCACTATTGGTGTTTACCAACGAACTGAATACAACATTGGTATCTACAACAATTTTCATTTGATGAACTTTTCACGGTTTTTTGCCCACCAACCTTTATTTACGGATTTTGCAATTTTATCCACATCGCTTTGTTTTGCTTGGCTTTGCGAAGTCGCTTCTTTATAAAACATCAAATCTATGATGCGCTGAATTTCATCAAATTTTACCGTTCCGGATAACCGTATTACAATTTCGTCATTTACTCTTTCTACAACCATAACGCTTTGTTTTTTTTATTTTTTTCTAAACAAATCTACAAAATAATTTCAGAAAAAAGAGCAACGAAGTTGCGACATCAATAGCATAGGGTGAAACCCTATGAAAAATAATAAAATCCCAAAACAAAAGAGGTGCGAAGCACCGACATATTTTTTTTCTAATATATCGGTGCTTCGCACCTTTTTTATTTTTTTCGTTTTCTATTTCATAGAGCGTTGCCCTATGCTATTGATGTCGCGGCTTCGCCGCTTCGCACTACTCCTTCACAATTTTCCTCGCTACGGTTTCCCCCGATTTTGCAACTGCGGTTACGATATAAACGCCGTTTGCAAGATTGGAAACATCAACCGTTTTTCCGGTAGAAGAAATTTGTTTTACCGTTCTTCCAGAAAGGTCTGTAATTCTGATGTTGGAAACTTCTTCGGAGAAATAGAGAATTTCTTTTACGGGATTCGGGTAAACCAGCAATTTGTCTTTCAAAACAGAAACTGCGGAAAGTGTTCCTCCCAGATACTCATACGCTCCCAAATCTATTACCGTATCATAAACCCTTGCGTTGCCTGCCAAATCTGTTGTGGTGGTATTGAGCGAATTGCTTCCTGCATTGATGGCGGGCGAACCGCTTTTCAAAGTATAATCGCCGTTGGTTGGGTCGGTGAAAATATCAGCAGCGGTAATTCCCGTTGCATCAATATTGCCGCTGGCGGTAGAAGATGAACCTTGTATCAAAGAATAATTTGCGGTGTAGGTGCCGGTGAGGTTATCCCAGATAATGCTGTTGTTCAGGGTGAGCGAAGTGGTGGCTTTTACTCCGGAATTGCCGTTGTTTGCCGTAGTTACATTTGTAAATGTGTTCGTTCCTCCAATGAGGTATATATTTCCTTCGCCCGACATATAAGATAGATACGCCGTATTGTCGGTAATAGCACAATTGGTCATCGTAAGCGAACCTCCGTTGGCATATATCGTCCCTCTTTCTGCGGTGTTGTTCCTGAAAATACTGTTGCTTACTGTTACGGATGAGGAGGTATTATACATTACCGAGCCGTAAATGGAAGCATAATTGCCCGTGAACAGACAGCCGTCAAACGTGGGCGACGACTGGTCGTTATACACTGCACCTCCTCTGCCTGCAATACCGGCTGTAAGACTACTGTTTGCAAAAATGCTGTTGCTGATTATGGGCGAAGAATTAAAGTTGTACATCGCTCCTCCTCCGTACGACAGTGTTATTCCTGCCTTATTGTCTCTGAATACCAGATTTTTGAGTGTAGGTGAAGCATATTCATTACGCATACCGCCACCGCTACTACTCACGGCTCTGCCGTTGTAAAGCGTGAAGCCGTCCAAAACGGCGGTATTGTCCATAGCCGTGGTGGAAGTAAATACGTTCCAGACAACGGGTCTTACGGCTTGTCCGTTGAGGATAGAGCCTCCCCCAACCCCTCCTAAGGAGGGGAGTTCTGACGGTAGAATACGGTTATGGGTTAAATCCGTTATCCCGTTATCGGGGTCGAAACCGCCGTAGATTTCCACGCCGTTTTTCATAATGAACGAGGTGCTGCCTACGTTGTACGTTCCGATTTCCACGAACACTTTTTGCACCCCGAAGGTGTGAATGGCGTTGTGCAAATCAGCGGTGGCATCGTCCCAGCTGCTTCCGGTCCCGGTGCCGTCTGTTTTTACATATACGATACCGTTTGCAGGGGTTATCGGCATATAAGAGCTTTCGTAAGCCCCCATATCTATCACTTCACTATTATAAACCCTTTCGTTTCCGGCCAAATCTGTTGAGGTGGCATTAAGTGCGTTACTTCCTGCATTGATGGCGGGCGAACCTGCTTTTAGCGTGTAATCTCCGTTGGCGTAATCCGTGAAAACGTAATCGGTGGTAATGCCTGTGGCATCAATATTACCGTTTGCTGTACCGGTATTGCCTTCTATTAAGGAATATTGTGGCGTGTAAGCTCCCGTAACCGTTCCGTAAATAATGGAATTATTGATTTCGGGCGTTCCTGCCGTGATTTCCATTGCGGCAGTTGCGGGTTGCAAAGGTGCCGCATTGTTGGCAATGGTAACGTTGGTCAATACCGGATTGCCCGACAGGTTGCGGATACCGCCACCCCAACGCTGGGTGCTGTTGCCCGAAATAAGCACATTGGTCAGTTTAAGTGCCGAATTTTCGTTGAAAATACCGCCACCGCCGGCACCTCCTGTTGCCAGGGTTGCCGTGTTTTCTTTGATTATTACATTGGTAAATTCCGAATTTGAGTTATTGTTCCGCACACCTCCACCATATTGTGCGGTATTATTGGTTATAATGGTATTGCTCAATGTAATCGGTGCATATACATTGTAAATCCCTCCGCCCGAAGTGGCTGCCGTGCTGTTTTTGATAACCAGATTGTTGAATGTAGGCGATACATTAATATTATACATTGCACCGCCGTGGTTTCCGTATCCGTTCATCAACGTAAAGCCGTCCAAAAGGGCAGTTGCCGTCAGTCCGTTGTTATCGTTGTAAATAGCGGGTCTTGTATTTTCTCCGTTCAGTACAGAACCTGTTACGGTTTCGGTCGGTATGGTTCGGGTAGTCCAGTCGGTGGTATTGTCCACAGGGTTGAAGCCGCCGTAGATTTCCACGCCGTTTTTCATCACGAACGATGAACTTCCTACGCTATAATTTCCGGTGGCTACATACACTTTTTGTGTCCCTGTGCCGTTAATGGCATCTTTCAGTTCGGAGGTGGCATTTGCCCAGCTGTTGCCGGTTCCGTTGCCTGTGGCACTTGGTTTTACATATACAATGCCATTGGCATCGGGAATGATGACCGTCTGAAATTCATAAGCACCCATATCGATGTTTTGGCTCGATAAACGGAGATTTCCTGCGAGGTCTTTGGTCGCTGAACTTAAACCCGTAAACCAGGCATTGCTTCCTGCATTGATAGCAGGCGATACGTCAGACAATTGAAAATCCGTTCCCGAAAACAATGGATTGGAGCCTACCAGATTGTTATCGCCCGAACTGCCTGTGGTATAAAGCTGCGTAATGCTGTTTTTGAGCGTAAGGGTGGCACTGTTGTTTTCTATATCGGCTCCGGCAACGGTTGCATCACTGTTTTTCTGGTTGTTCCAGATAATGCTGTTATATATTACAGGAGCAGAGCCGCTGCCGTTGTTATAAACGCCCGCACCGCCCATTGTTCCGGTGGTGGTAATGAGTTTGTTTTCGGTAATGGTCGTGTTGATGATAACCGGCGAAGAACCGGCGTTGTTGGATATACCGGCGCCATATACATTGCCTGTTGCATTTGCCGCAATATTGTTGCTGATAACCGTATTGCTGATGAGCGGGCTGGAATTGTCATTGTACATACCTGCTCCTGCTGCGGTGGCTCCGTTTCCTCTGATAACCAAATTCCGCAGCGTGGGCGAAGCATACACATTGCGGATACCTGCACCATAGGTGTATGAACCGTTGTAAATGGTAAATCCGTCCAAAACGGCGGTGTTGTCCATCGCTGTTGCGGAGGTAAACACGTTCCAGATGACAGGTCTTACGCCTTGTCCGTTCAATACCGAACCCTGCAAGTTGGCAGCGTTTGGCATGATGCGGCTGTGGGTCAAATCGGTAATGCCGTTATCAGGGTCGAAACCGCCGTAAATGGCAACGCCGTTTTTCATAATAAAACTGGTGCTGCCCACGTCGTAAGTTCCTTTGGCTACGAATATTTCGCTGATGCTGCCGCACCCTGCTGCTGCCGTCAGTGCCGTGTGCAGGTCGCCCAGGGCATCGCTCCAACTGCTTCCGCTTCCTGTGCCGCCCGTTGCTACGTACAAACGGCTGCCATATACGGTAAGTGCCGCTTCTGATGACGTAGTCGTGCCGCAAGTACCGGTAACAACCACTTTGTAATTGGCGGCTGCATCGGCTGCGGTAGGGTTGGTAAAGGTAAGCGTGGCGGTTGTAGCACCCGATATTACGCTGTTATTGGTTAAAGCGGTAGTGCCTTTGTACCATTGATAGGTCAAGCCTGTACCTGTGGCTGTAACGCTCATCGTGGTAGTGCCGGACGGACAGCCGAGTACGCTGACGGGCTGCGAAGTGATAGCAGGTAGCGCACCTACCACAATGCTTGTAGTTGCCAGAGCATCGCCGGCAGTAAGATAACCCGCTAAAGCACTTGCCGAGCCTGTGCCTGCTGTAGTGGCGGTGTAGGTTGCCGTGGCTTTGCCATTTGCCTGTATGGTGGTTTGTGCATTGCTGATAGTTCCATTAGTAGCACTGAATGTTAACGGCATACCGATAAGGCGGGACACATTAGCCAAAGACATTGTTGTACCCGCCGAATTTTGCAACACACTTGCCGTAACCACCGTGCTACCGTTGGGGCACAATGTATTGGTGCTTGCTTCTGTTTTTAGTACGAGTTGTGGCTGTGTTGTTACTATTCCTGTCCCAAGGGAGTTGTGGTCGTGTAATACAATTTCGCTACAAGTCCCTGATGCCTGGGGATCGGTATTACAACCCCACCAGTTATTGGTAGCATCTATATCACCAACTGAATTGCCTACATACAATGCCTCTTTGGTGGTACCACCAATTGTATTACCGCTAAAAGAATTGTAATTGAGAGTTACCGGAAAATCCGAAAAAACATAAATGGCTCCGCCTTTTCCACCATCGATACAATCGCTAACGGTATTATTATTGAAAGTATTGTTTTGGACTACCGTACTGAAACCTGCGGCGTTAGTCCCATTAAGCGCACTTATACAAAGCGCACCGCCACCATTATCGTAATCAGCAGAAGTATTATTCCCGGTAAAGCTACAATTAGTGATACTGGCACTTCCGGCAACAGGGGTGTTACCATAGCCATAATAATCAATATAAACTGCACCTCCCTGGGTTGATCTGGCTCCAACATTGGTGCTAATATCGCTAGCCTGATTATTAATAAAGGAACATTGGTCAATATTTACGATGCCTCCTCCTGCCATACGTAAAGCACCTCCCCCAGGATACCAATCTACTTTATTTCCTTCAAAAACGCAGTTGGTAATTGTTATAGAATTGCTATTGCCGCCAACCCAAAGAATAGCTCCACCACCGCCATAATCATTTGTTAAGTATCCATTTGTAAATTTAACGCCTGTTATGGTAGTGTTTACATTTGCAATCATATTATAGTTGATCGCAAAAATACGGTTCTGGTTGGTAGTGGTCATATTGATGATCGTTTGCCCGGAACCTACCCCCACAATAGAAATATTCTGCGCAGTATTGCCAAACTGAATCTGCCCCATTGTAAGGTTATAAGTGCCGGCAGCTACATTAATGGTATGTGTGCCCCCGGCAGCATCCGCCGCCATAATAGCCCCCCGCAACTGGTTGGTCGCCGTACCGTCGCTGGTATTCGTTACGTTATACACGGTAGCAAAAGCTGTGTTGGCAAAGCTGACCACCATTAATAGCAATAGTGCTTTGTGTATTATATTAAAAAGTTTTTTCATAAAAATAATTAATGTTAAAAGTCAATATCAAGCCTTCTTTGCTGGTAGCAACAGAATATGCCTGATATTGATATTGTATAAATTAGTGTGTTACGGATTTTCCGGAGCATATCCTCCGGCATTGATATAGAAATTTAAGCTTAGAAAAGGCATCATATTATTATGGGCGGCATCACCACCTGCTTCTCCTATTGCATTAGTGTTCATTATCGCCCCTTTCCCTTTGTTTGTTGCATAACTTTTGATAAGAGGAGGAGATTTTGGTTCATTAGCCCAAATGCTGTTTGTAGCTACCTGAGTATTTCCTGCCAAGGCGGCATTAGTACCGTGGCGGTGGCGAGGCAGCTGAGGTGTAGTCAGTTTTACCTCTTTTTCCCCTGCTTTTTCGCCAAGTTTATAGGAGGTCAGCTCTTCGGTTTCCCCGAAATTGACGGCTGCTCTGCCCCGCAAATCGGGCAGACAAAAGGTATCTTTACTACCGCCATAGGTGTACCCTATAATAGAAAATAAGTTAGCATACCGTGCAACAGGCACTTCCCTCCCATCGCAAAACAGCCAATTATTAGGCACCAAGGGCGTACACAAGGCTTTGACAACCCCTGTAAACTCTTCATCGTCATTGAAGCTCTCGGTAGGGTGAATGCCTTTCAGGCATATACAATAGTTCAGGCTTAAATAAGGCGACATATTATCGTGCGGCTGATTGCCTCCGGTATTGCTCAATGCCTTGGTACTCATTTGACTATTGGTGGTTTGCGTATATCCGGTATCTGCCGCCCAAAAGTTGTCCATCGGTGTGGCTGCATCGGCATTTTCACTACTGGCTACGGCACCGTGCCTGTGTTTGGGCATTTCCTGTATCGTAAGTTGATGCACCGAGCTGCCCTCTGATATAAATGCAGGATATCCGGCTCCGCTTCCTATGATTACTTTCCCACGCAAATCGGGTAATGCAAAGGTTTTAACACCGTCACCACCAAATCTGTTACCGAGTAAGCTATACAAATCCAGATGATTAATAACCTGTAATAACTGTCCCTCACATTTTGCCCAGCCTACCGGTGCAAAATCAAATGCGAATAAGCTTATTTCTGATGTATATTCTTCCATAAATTCTTGTATTAATGTTATTTTGTTGAATAATTAGGGTTTTACCGGATGGGTTCCGTTTGTGGCGATTATATAAGATAGTGCCAACACAGGCATTCTGTTCTCGTGCGGCATACCTTCGCCTTCGGGCAATATGCTTTCCTCGTTCAAATGAAGATTACCTTCTGCCGTAGAATAACGTCTCCCTTTTTCTCCGGTAGATGCCCAGAACGCATTTGCAGCATCTTTGCTGTCGGCTTTACTGGCAGAGCTGCAAAGTGGTGTATGATTATGTGCAGGGATATTATCGGTTGTAAGCGTTACGGTTTCCGTACCGCCTTTACTAGCTTGTGCATATACGGTACTTTGCCCTAGTGGAATTCTGCTTCGCAAATCTGGAAGGCAAAAAGTAGTATCTGTACCGCCATACTTATTGCCTAGTAGTTGGGCAAGTGCTTTATATTCGTTTATAAGAAGTGCTCTGCCATCACAAGGAAGCCAGCCTTCAGGAATACGGTTTCCCGAATAAAGTTTTATCTCGCCTACGTAATTAAAAATGTCTCTCATTATCTTTTAGTTTATGGGTAATTGATGTTCTTTCTTATAATTCACTTTTTACTAAATCTCATTCATTTTTTACTAAACCTCACAGGTTTCTAAAACCTGTGAGGTTTGAAAGGTTTGATGGTTTTAAGGTTTGAAAATCCAACCTACTTCTTAATCACTTTCACCGTTTGCTTACTTCCGTCTTTCATTGTAAGGACAACGAGATACGAGCCTTGATAGAGTTGTGAAAGATTAAGTTCTGATGACGGAATCATTTGTTTTACCAATCGTCCCGACATATCCGAAACCGATATGGAAACTACATTTTTTATATCCGAAATTTTCAGAATATCGGTGAAAGGATTCGGGTACACCAGCAATTTGTCTTTCAGCACAGAAACTGCGGAAAGTGTTCCTCCCAGATACTCATACGCTCCCAAATCTATTACCGTATCATAAATTCTTACGTTGCCTGCCAGGTCTGTCGTGGTAGAATTAAGTGCATTATTTCCTGCATTAATCGCAACAGAAGAACTTTTTAAAGTATAATCGCCGTTTGTAGCATCATTAAAAATATCGGTTACGGTAATTCCAGTTGCATCAATATTTCCGTTGGTGGTGGCGGTATTGCCTTCTATCAAAGAATACTCTGCGCTGTAGTTACTTCCGGTAATTGCATCCCAAATAATGCTGTTTTTCCAATACGTCCATCCGTAAGCATAAAAACCGGTGCTTCCATTGTTTGCCATTGTAACATTGGTAAAAATACCGTTTCCGGAATTATTATATATCCCGCCACCGTTACTTGTAGCCGAATTATCTGTAAAACGAATGTTGGTAACACTTGGCGAAGAAGAATAATTAGCCATTCCGCCGCCGGAAGAAGCCGTATTGTTTGTAAAACTACTGTTGGTAATGGTTGGCGAAGAAGAAGAATTATACATTCCGCCACCATAAGTTGTAGCCGAATTATCTGTAAAACGACTGTTGGTAACACTTGGCAAAGAAGAAGCATTACACATTCCGCCGCCGTTATCAGCCGTATTGTTTGTAAAACTACTGTTGGTAATGGTTGGCGAAGAAGAAGAATTATACATTCCGCCACCATAAGTTGTAGCCGAATTAT